>DAOURK010000040.1 GCA_030625085.1 Pseudomonadota bacterium | reverse complement strand
TCTCCTCTTTGATTGCTGCCAAAGCTACCTTGGCCATAAATTCCGGACTGAAATTCTTTCGCATTCCCGAACCTCCTTTTGGTCATTCTAGCATCTTAAATGCATCTTAACTACTGGTCCGAAAAATCCAGTCCATTATATACAGATACAGTAATAGATAAAAAGAGAATCAAGCATGCTGAGGAGTTAAACGAAATATCTATAGGATTTTTAAAAGAACTCACAATAATTAATTAAAAATCAGTGGAAAATTGGATAAAAAGAATCCCAGGGTATTCACATTGTGAGATCCATATTTTGTAAAATTAATGTCACGGGTTGGATATTTATTTAGTATTGATTTCTCAAGTTTAGTTATGGCATGATTAGGTTTATTATGATAGCCTAATTTAAAACCAGACTTGGTATAGGGCAATGTTTGGTAAGTATTTAAAGGGAGTGAGTAGAACAAAATATTTTTTAGTGTTTATAACCAAGTGAGTGGCGAGAAAATGCCTAAATTAAAACAGGTTCCATTGATAATGGCCCATTTCTTAAAAAATACTCTAAGGGGCGATTTAAGGTCTAGCAGAGTTAGCTTACAAAAATATTTAGTTCATGCATTAGATAAACGTCTAAAAAACGATGGTATTATTAGATATTCATTTTGGAAATATAATAATTCAAAAAAATATTATAGAATCAATAATTCTTCCAAGAGAAAATCCTCTGATATAAAATTTGCTATTATTTATTTTTATGAAAAAGAATTGAAAAAAAAGGCCTATTATAAGATATTAGAATGTTTGAAAAATCAAACTTATAATAATTACCGGCTTTTTTTAATAAATAGCAATATTGATGATTTGATTTCCGAACTTGATAAAAATTATTCGCATATTTGTTTTATCGAGCAAGGTGATCTAATAGCTAATTATGCACTTAGCTGCATTACTAAAACAATTCAGGGTGATGATAGTATAGACTTGATTTACAGCGATGAGGATGTTTTAAATAGATTTGGACTAAGAATAACTCCCTATTTTAAACCACAATATGCTCCCTTATTATTATTTAGTCATAACTATATGAATGCCTTTTTATGCCTAAAATTAACAGATCAAGTCATTCGGGAAATTAGCTCTTTGAAAAAAATAAATCAGGTATCAATTTATAAATTAGTTTTAAAAGTTATGAGAAATAGAGCAAAGTCGGTGAGAATCGCTGATGTATTATACCACAGGCATTGGCACCATGCTAATACATTGAAAAATACTCCTACAACGGAAACAATTCAACAGGAAATTAAAGCGCGGAAGCTAAATGCAAAAATTTTAGATTATAAAGTAAAAGGATTTAATTTATTAAAATTTTATCCTAAGGGGCATCCTAAGATATCAATTATTATTCCTTTTAGAGATAAAATTTCATTATTAAGGGCATGTATTAAAAGTATTGAGACAAAGTCAAGTTATGAAAATTACGAGATCATACTTATTGATAATGGAAGCAAAGATGAAGAGTCCTTAAAATATTTAAACAATACAAAACACAGAATAATAAAGGTGGGTATTGATTTTAATTATTCAAAATTAAATAATATGGGGGCTCATGCGGCAGAAGGGAAGTATCTAATCTTATTGAATAATGATACAAAAGTGCTTACTCCCGATTGGATGGAAAGTCTTTTAGGATTAGCTCAAATCCCGGAAGTGGGAGCAGTTGGTGCAAAGCTTCTATACCCAAACCATAAAATACAACATGCGGGCATTGTAATGAAACATTACCATGTAAATAGATTTCTGCGCGCATATAAGGGAGGCTATAAAGAGTATAATAATTTAACAAGAGAATATAGCTGGGTCACTGGAGCTTGTTTGATGATTGCAAAAGAAAAATTTCACAAGGTAGGAGGACTTACCGAATCTTTAGCTAATGATTTTAATGATATTGATTTTTGTTTTAAGCTGTTAAGAAAGGGGTATTATAATATCTATAGCCCTCACAGCGTTCTTTATCATTATGAAGCGGCTTCAAGGGAAAAAAAATTTAAAAGTTTAATTAATAGTGAACGGATATATATGCTGCAAAAGTGGAATAGGGGTAAGGGGTGTGATCAATTTTATAACCCTAATTTTTCTGATGAACAACCTTATTTTTGCGTTAAAATTAATAAATATATTTTTTAATTATAAGGATTGATGAGCTAGAGGGCTCACAAAGGGCTGATATGTTCTGCACTAAATTTTTAACTCTTTGCAATATTGGGGAACTTTTTTAAGGTATTTTAAGGAAATGAAACTATTTAGAATAAGAAGTTACAGTGAATATGTCATACATACACAGAAGATGGCAGAAGAATACTTACACTACCAGACAGTGGAGAATCAAATTTTACCAAAGAAAAAGAAAAAAATTTTCTTTCATGGGTTTTCTTATCCTGCAGGGAGATGCGTCAAATTTTACATTGATTATCGATGCCCCGATGGGAGCAGTATAAATTGGCGTGAGACAATTATTTGTCCCCTTACTAAACTCAATAATAGATTAAGGGGAAGCTTACACCTTTTTGATATTGAATTAATGGCTTACCCAAGTAACATTATCTATATAACGGAACAAGTAACCCCACTATATTCCTTTCTCAGTGAAAGATATCGGAATATTATCGGCAGTGAATATTTGGGAGCTAAAGTGAATCTGGGAGATATGAATGAAAAAGGGATTCGCAATGAAGATTTAACCCATCTGAGCTTAGATGACGAAACAGTAGATCATGTTTTGTCATTTGATTGCTTCGAACATTTTCCAGATCACCAGAGGGCCTTTAAGGAATGTCACCGAATTTTAAAGCCTCGTGGCAAGATGCTTTGGTCTGTACCATTTAATCGCAATTCAGAACAAAACATCATTCGTGCACAAAGGAAATCTGATGGATCGATTAAACATTTGTTAGAGCCCGAATATCATGGAGACCCTGTAACTTCAAAAGGGTGCTTATGTTTCGCTCATTTTGGCTGGGAAATGCTTAGACAAATAAGGGAATCGGGTTTTTCTGATGCTTATGCCGTTTTGTTTTGGGCTATGGATTTTGGGTATTTAGGAAGTGAACAAATCCTTTTTGTTGCATACAAATAGATTGGCTAATAAAAATTTATTCAAAATCAATCATTTTTTTAATTGATTTGCCGACTATTTCCGGAGAAAAATGAGTTTCAATATACTTTTTACCGTTTATGGAAATTTTATTCCATAAATCTTTATCATGATAAATAATGGCCACTTTGTCGGTAAATTCTTCAGGGGTGTCGGCAATCAGGATATTTTCTCCATCAATTAATCCCATCCCCTCAGCGCCTATTGAAGTTGTGACAACCGGAATCCCAGAAGACATTGCTTCACCAACCTTGCCTTTCATACCCGCGCCATACCGAAGCGGGGCAACTAATACTTTACATTTTTGTAGATATACCTGTGTGCTATTCACCGGTCCGGTGAAAGAGATATTCTTGTTGGAGTATTTATCTATAAAATGGTTAGGATACTCTCCTCCTACAACATAAAATGTAATATTTTTAATTTTGGTTCTAATTAAAGGGAAAATTTCACTAACGAAATATTTAACTGCATTAGAATTTGGACAATGTAAATACCCTCCAATAAATAGAAGATTCTCTCTGCCATTAAAATTTTTATGATTTTTTATTATTGGGTGTATGTTCGTTATTACTTCAACCCTGATATCAGGGCATTCTTTATTAATAATTTGTTTTTCCTTTTCAGTAATAGCAATAACAATGTCAGATTTTTTAAATACAGAGAGTTCTTTTTTCTTAGTCCTTGTTATTTTTTTAACCTTATTTTTATCATTTAACAGTTCAGACTCCCTTTGCTCTCTTAAAAAATGTAAATCAACACTATCAGTTATATAACGCACATTTTTAGCATATTTTTTTCGTGAATCCAGATACTTATAAGCCATATGGTAATGAACAAACCATAAAATATCGTGAGATAAATATAAATTTTTAATAAATCTTTTTCTTTGTAACGTTCTTGTTGAAATGAAGTTTCCTTTTTTAAACTCGGGAATTTTAATAACCATTATTCCCAATTCTTCCATTTTTTCTTTATATCTTTTTTCACCTTCTAGCATTTGATTATCTGACAGGAGGGCGATACGATGTCCTTCATTTATTAAGATTTTTAAAATATTAAATAATCTAAAAGCCCCTGAGTCCCTATCGTAGGAAGGCAGATGAGGATAAAAAAAGAGTATCTTTTTGCCTTTTTGGCGATCAGCAGCTAAGCTAACATTTTTTTTATCATGAGGGTATTGATGTATTAATTCCTTTTTCCATTTTTCAACAAATTTAGTTTTATTTATTTCTTGATATTTTTTAATTCCAGATGTTAAATCTCTGCCACAAGAAGCGCCCTCAAAATGAATCACCTTGCTTTTTGGCTGATACATAACTTTGTACCCTAGTTTTCTGATAGAAAAACATAAATCAGTATCCTCATAAAAAGCAGGTGAAAATTTTTCATCAAAGCCACCTATTTTTTTGAACACATCCTTTCTAACTAATAGACAGGCACCAGAGCAATAGTCAACTTCTCTTACATAGTTATATTCATACTTATTTTGGTCATCATTTCTCCCATAGTTATAACCCGAGCCATCATTAAAAATTATGGCTCCTGCTTCTTGTAATATACCATCAGGATATATGAGTTTTGCACCAACTGCACCAATTTTTTCATTTTTTTCAACGATTTCAACCAAGTTCTCAAGCCAATTTTCCTGAGGGATTGTATCATTATTTAAAAATAAGAGATATTTGCCTTGAGCAAGCTTTGCTCCTTTATTGCAGGATTTTAAAAAACCATTATTCTTTTTATTATGAATAACTTTAACTTTATTTTGTATAGAGTTTAAATAATCATAAATTTTATCTTCTTTTGAGGCATCATTAATGACAATTATTTCTGTGTTATAGTTTAACTCCGGTAAGATTTTTTCTATACATTGCTTAGTGTAAGAAAAACAATTAAAGATAGGAATTATAATCGAAACCTGTATTTCAGGAGTCATTTTTATCTCGCAGTCAGCGCATAAAGAGATAAAAAAATTTGCTTTTTCAATTTTTTCTTTATTTATTAATATATCTTTTAATTTTGGTTTGTAATCTTTATTGCTATAATCTTTATGTAATTTCGTACAATGTTGGCCATATATTTCGATAGTTGAAAAGTGTTGGTTTAAAAGATTGGAAAATTCTTCTAGATATAATTCTTTGAAATGGAATCGATTTTTCCCACCGGCATCGCCTCCATGATAATTTAATTTATTTGGAGAAGATATTAGTAAAAGGCCTGTCTTTTTTAAAACACGTTTTATTTCATACAAAAATTTTTTATATTCTCTCAAATGCTCTATTGTTTCGAAAGAGACTACTGCATCAAAGAAGTCATCTCTAAAGGGCAATTGAATAGCGTCTGCTTGTAAATAGAGTGCATGCTGAAAATTTTTTTTCGAATAACTCACCGCCTCAAAATTAATATCTGCTCCAATGACTGCTTTTGCTTTGTTATCTTTTAAATATCCAGAACCATAACCTGTACCACTAGCTACATCCAAGACTATTTTATCTTTTATAAATTCTTTTGCAAATAGGTATCGATAAAAATGTTCAAGATATAAATGTTCCCATTGAGGGATATCAGGAATTATTCGTTCACCTGTAAATTCCATTTTTATGTTTTCCTTTTGTTAATATAGTAATAATAACAAGATGTTGAAAAGATCAAAAAAATTATTTTAAAAACAGTTGATTAACAATAAGAATTTTGTATAATGACAATGTAAAATTTTCCATAAATTATAAGAATATCAAATTATACTAATTAAGTCATTAATTTTTTTGTGGTATTGTATTCATTGAGGTTGTGCGGTTGCAGTGTCAGATGATTTCATATATCCTTATTCTTGTCCTGGAATTTATATCATGCGAAGTTCGAAAGAATCAAGTCAACCAAGAAGCCATTTCCTTTTTGTTTGTTATTTGCGTTTTATTCAAAACTTATTTTGATATGGGGAAGCCAATTCTATATGTTAAGTAGATTATTTTCTATTTTCAAGAACAAGGATGATGATTATATCCATGGGCGGCGAAAATGTTCTATATGTGGGAACCAAGTTGATTTTCAAATAGAAAAGGGATCTAGCCTCAGAGAGAGTAAGTGCCCCATATGTAAAGGAACCAGGAGGAATAGAGATTTAGCAAAGGTTATTTTAATGACTTATGTAAATAACGATACCACATTTTCTCTTTCTTCTGCAATGGCTTACCTGAAGAAGTTTGTTATATATGAAACACAAGCGGTCGGCCCCATTCATAGCTATTTAAGTAATTTGCCAAAATACATATGTTCAGAATTTTTTGATAACATTCCACTAGGTTCGCTAAACGAGGATGGTATAAGATGCGAAGATATAGAAGATTTGAGCTTTCCCGATAATTTTTTCGACATTATCATCACTCAGGATGTTTTTGAGCATATAAAAAACCCAAGTAAAGGTTTTACAGAAATAAAAAGGGTTTTAAAATATGATGGCTACCACATTTTCACTATCCCTTTCCATGAGGGTAGAAAAAGTTTAGTAAGAGTTAAGAAAGATGGAAGTAAGAACATCTTTTCTATGCCGCCTGTATATCATTTAGACCCATTAAAAGAAACTGGTAGTTTAGTATATACTGATTTTGGTAAAGATATTATAGATTATTTAAAATCTCTCGGTCTGCCCACCAAAATAGCAGTGCATGAGAAGTTTTATTCCATAGATGACATCCCTTATATTATAGATGAGGCTGAATATAAACGTTATTTATCCTATCGAGAAAAGGGCGAATTATTAAAATATTTTTTATATAATTCAGTTGTATTCATTTCCCAAAAATTTAGGGTTGAATATGGAAGGAATACTTCTAATTTTGGCTAACTGGTTATCAAAAAAGATTTGGGAAGGTGACAGTAGAGGGATAGAGCCATATTTTGCTGTTTGAGAAATGCCCCTTAATTCATTTCCCTGAATTTGGATTAGGCGCTATATGAGTATACCGACTGTCTTGAATACTACAGTTATAATTATTTGATATTTCCAGATCTCCTTTTCAATTTTTGTATAGGGGTTATCAAGATAAAAGTAAATTGATCTACTTTTGAGGCACACAAAAAATATCATAATGTTTCCAGCTCATCAGGTCATTTTTTGTGATTTCATATTGCATCAAATTACTATCATTTTTTACTTTGTAGAGGCTATAGCCTTTACTCGATAATAGGTCAAATAATTCTTCTCTATATTCACAAGTAGTGTGTTTATATATTTCAACCTTCATATATGGGTGAAATTTATTCACAAGATCATTCAACGATTTAATAACAAATAAATCATAACCCTCAGTATCTATTTTTATAAATTTAAGCCTTTTTAATTGTTCATGATAATCTTTTCTTAATATTTTTGAAAGGTTGACGCATACCACTTCAAGCTTAAAAGCATGGCCATGTTTCCATTTGCTTATTTGCTTGTGTAAGCCTCCATTACAGAAGCCGGAGTCCGAGTATTCAAATTCCATTGTGCCATCTTGCTCTGCTGCTGCAACCATAAGAGGAATGATATTTGTTTTCTCGATGTTAAGGTTTGCATTTTTTTTCAAAACCGGATAAACAAACTTGTTTGGCTCTAAAGCCAAAACGCAGCCGGTTTTGCCAACACATAAAGCTATTGGTATGGTCGTATCCCCAGTATGAGCACCTATATCTATACAAAAATCTCCTGTATCAAGGAATGAACTCAATCCTTTCAAAACATTTTCTTCTATTTTATTTTCTGCCTCTGAAGGGTGGAGCCATTGAGCATACTCAACAGCGCCATATTGGGATAATTGGAAATTTTTGATTTTGTATCCCCATTGTTTAACTTTTGGTTTGATTCCGAGAATATAAAAAAATTCTTTTAATTTCATACCCGCCTCATTTTTTTTGTGCGATTAACCAGGAATAAAACCACAAACAGAATTAAGAAGGCTTTATTTGGTTAGGAGGTAAAGCCTTTTGCACCAATCATTTCCCCCAAACATGAATCGTCGCTTTCAGTTTCAATTTCAAATTGCGTATTGTAGAGGTATGCGTAAATTCCCTTTTTGGCCAAGAGGTCTGTATGAGTTCCAAATTCTTTTATTCTTCCATGATGAAGCACAATAATTTTATGCGCTCCCCGCACAGTAGATAATCGATGAGCAATAATGAAGGTTGTTCGGTTTTGCATAAGATTTTCCAGGGCTTTTTGAACCAGTGCTTCTGATTTAGAATCCAGTGAAGAGGTTGCTTCATCGAGAATTAAAATGGGTGGATTTTTGAGAATAGCGCGGGCAATAGCCATGCGTTGCTTTTGTCCGCCTGAAAGTTTTGTTCCTCTTTCGCCGATATGAGCATTATATTCCCCTGGGATCTGACAGATAAATTCATGAGCCATGGCCGCCTTGGCTGCTTGAATAATTTCTTCTTCAGGGGCATCCGGCTTTCCATAAGTGAGGTTGTTTTTAATGGTATCATTAAATAATATGGTTTCCTGGGTAACGATGCCAATTTGTCGTCGCAAAGAGCTTATGGTAAGGTTTTTAATATCCTGTCCATCGATAAAAATGTTGCCGGAAGTGGCATCGTAAAATCGTGGCAGGAGATTACACAGGGTAGTTTTACCTGCACCACTGACCCCTACAATAGCAATAATTTCTCCTTTTTTCACGCAAAGGTTTATGTCTTGCAATACCATTTTTTCTTCGTATTTAAAGGATACATTGCTTAATTCGATACTTCTATTAAATGGAGGCATTTCTATGGCATCTTTTGCTTCTTTGACGCTAGGCTTGGCATCCAAAAATTCAAAAATTCTCACCGAGCCGGCAATACCTTGTTGTGTGGTATTATTAACAGCAGTTAATTTCTTAATAGGCCCGTACATCATAAGCAAGGCAGTGAGGAAGGCAAAAAAATTCCCTGGCGTGGATTTTCCGGCAATAACCTGAGATCCCCCAAACCAGATGACAATGGCAATACCTATGGATGCGAGGACTTCCATCAAGGGTGAAGAAAGCGCCACAACACGGCCGGCCCTCATTGCTTCATTAAAAAATTGTCGATTTTCCTGCCTGTATCGCTCAACCTCTCGCTCTTCCATGGCAAAGGCTTTAACAATGAGTGCGCCTGATATGGTTTCGTGAAGGATAATAGTTAAGTCGGCTACTTTTTCTTGTATTTTTGAAGTAATACGCCGGAGCTTCATTCCCAATTTGGCAATTAAAAGAGCTACAAAGGGCAATATCACAACGGCCATAAGCGACCACTGCCAACTGCAATAAAACATAACAGCTAAATATCCTATGATATTTAAGGGGGAGCGGAACAAATCCGCTATGGCCCGGGTAATGGCCTGCTGAACTAGGCCTACATCACTGTTAATTCGGGCCATGATCATGCCAGTAGATCTCTTGGTAAAAAAATCCATTGAGAGGGAATGAATATGAGCGAATAATTCAATACGTAAGTTTATGACTACATTTTCTCCAATATAGATCATAAAATAATTTTGGGCATAGGTGAAAGCCGCCTTTAATAAATAAAGAACTATTAAAAAGACGGGCAAAAACTTAAGTATGAGCCAGCGTTTGTTAACAAAGATGTCATCCAATAGCGGCTTGACCAAATAGGCAATTCCGGAATTCAGCACAGCAGTGAAAGTCATAAATAATATGGCCAGGGCCATTCTTTTCCTGTAAGGTTTCACAAATTTGAGCAGTCGTTTATACATCTCCATGACTAATTTCCCTCAACCCGATGGGTGTTAACAATCTTGGCGATTAAATTACTGGTGGAAATATTTTTTTCAAGGTTCACCAATTTAACAGTGCCCCCATATCCTTCAACTATCTCGCGGCCCACAACCTGATTTTTTCGATAATCAGCGCCTTTCACCAATACTTCAGGCTGTAAGCTTTTGATTAATTCTTCTGGCGTATCTTCTGGAAAAATAATTACATAATCAACACAATTCAAGGCTGAAAGAACTTGGGCCCTCTCATCCTGGGTCATGCAGGGGCGGCTTGGTCCTTTGAGACGTTTTACTGAGGCATCGTCATTAATGGCCACAATTAAAATATCCCCCAAATTTTTAGCTTCCTGCAGTAATTTGATATGCCCCACATGTAAAAGATCAAAACATCCATTGGTAAAAACAGTCCGTTGCCCCTGTAATCGATGACGTGATATACAATTTTGCAATTCCGGTAAGGTTTTCATTTTTTGTTTTAATGGAGAACGATTATATCCATAAGCTAAAATTTCGTCCATAGTTACCGTCGCTGTTCCAACCTTCCCTACCACAATGCCTGCGGCCAGATTAGCCAATTCGGCAGCCTCGTCCAAGGGTAAACCTGCCAGATATCCAAGCGTCAAGGACGCTATTACCGTATCTCCGGCTCCTGATACGTCATAGACTTCTTTTGCCCGGGTAGTAAGATTTATCGGGGGGTAATCCCGTTGGAAAAGAGAGATCCCCTCTTTGCCTCGAGTAACGATAACACCGTCCAGGGCCAATTCCTGTAACAGCTTCTCTCCCGCCTTTTGGATTTCTTTTTCAGTATGTAAGGCTATTCCGGTTGCCTGAGCTACCTCTTTTCGGTTTGGCGTGATATAATTTGCTCCCCGATATTTTTGAAAGGATGCTCCTTTAGGATCTATAAATATAGGTTTCTCATGGTTTTTCGCCAGCTCAATTATTTTTTTTAGCAATTTTTCTGTGAATATTCCCTTTTGATAGTCGGAAAGAATAATGCCCGCATATTCCGCCTTTGATTGGGTCAGGTAATTTATTATTTTTTTTCCCCATGTTGTCTCAATAGGGTAACGGGTTTCTCGGTCAATACGAAGCACTTGTTGATTGGCTGCTAAAACCCGGCTTTTTTTGGTAGTGGGGCGATTTGGGGCCTTAAAAATGCCTTCGGTCGAAAGCCCCAGACGACTCAATTCATCCAAGACAGCATCCCCATTTGAATCTTGACCTATGACGCTACACACCTGAACTTGTCCACCAAGGCTTATAAGATTGGCAGCAACATTGCCGGCCCCACCTAAGGTTACAAATTCTTTCCGAACATCAACCACTTGCACCGGGGCTTCAGGAGAGATACGTCCTACCTCTCCCCATAAATATTCATCTAAGATAAGGTCCCCTATCACCAAGATTTTTTGTTGGGAAAATTGGGGGAAAATATGTTCCAATTTGTTTTGATTGAGCACTTATTCTTTTTCCTTATTTTATCCTTGAGCATCTAAAAATCTATATGATATCTAATTTTTATTAGACGATGAAAGGTAGTAAAATAATGGGAAATTTTAGAGAACCTTTTCCATGGCTTGAATCAATTTTAGGTTTTCCTCTTTCAAACCGATGGTGATCCGCACTGAAGTGGTAAGACCATATCCACTCATGGGACGAACAATGACCCCTTCCCGTAATAATTGATCGCTGAATATTTTTGCGTCCCGGCCTACATCCACCAAAATGAAATTAGCATAGGAAGGAATATTCGACAATTTCATTCGCTTGAATTCCCGGCAAAGATATTGATAACCGGAAGCGTTAATCCGCCGGCTTCGACTCAGATGTTCTTCATCTTCCAAGGCCGCTTGGGCGGCTGTTAGTGCTAAGGTGTTAACATTAAAGGGCTGCCGGACCCGGTTCATTAAGGAAATCAAATCAGCAGGGCCAATTCCATATCCTATGCGCAAACCGGCCAAGCCATACATTTTTGAAAAGGTACGCATAATCAAAATTGGCTGTGAGGGATTATCCTTCAAGTAAGAGAGGGTATCAGGGAAATTGTCATCTTCCACATACTCATAGTAAGCTTCATCAATAATTACAACAATATTTTTCGATACCTTTTGAAGAAATTTGACCATTTGTTCCTTACCTACCATAGTGCCTGTAGGATTATTGGGATTGGCAATAAAAATAAGTTTTGTTTGGGGGGTAATTGCGGCAGCCATGGCATCTAGATCGTGGGTGTAGTTTTTTAAAGGTATCTGCACGTTTTTTCCATTGGCAGCCTGGGTTAATATATAATAGATAATAAAGGCTGGCATGCCGCTAATGGTTTCATCTCCAGGGGAGAGAAAGGTCCGAACAGCAATTTCTAAAATTTCATTCGTGCCGTTTCCCAGGATAATTTGATCAGCATTGATTTTCAATTTTTGCTCTAGGGATTTTTTTAGATAAAAACCGCTTCCATCAGGATATCGATGAATCTCCGGCAGGGCTTCTTGAATGGCCTGTATTGCTTTTGGTGAAGGGCCGCAAGGATTTTCATTGGAAGCTAACTTAGTTACTTCCTCCAAAGCCAGTTCCCTTTGGACTTCAGTAATAGGTTTCCCCGGAATATAAGGCTTAAGGTGAAGAATATTGTTTTGAACTAAATTTTTCATTTTATGTATCCTTACCCAATAGAGAGTTTGCTTTTCGGATATGAACCCAGAATTTTGAAAAAATCACAATGAGTTTTTAGCTCCTCTAAAGCCTGGGTCACTCGATCTTCGTGTACATGACCGTCAAAGTCTACCAAAAATACTGATTCCCATGGTCGGTTGGGAATAGGGCGAGATTCAATTCTCTGAAGGTTTATTTTTTGATTTACAAAGGGCTGCAAAAGCAAAGAGAGAGCCCCTACTTTATTTTTCATGGAAAAGAGAATGGAGGTCTGATCATTATTGGTAGGAGGACTCCAATTCTTTTTTAGTACCAGAAACCTGGCGAAATTGCGAGTGTTATCTTCAATCCTTTTGTACACTGTATGCAGTTGATATAAACCCCCAATAGTTTCCTCTGCGATCAGGGCGGCAGTCGGGTCTTGATGAACTAACTTTACACCCTGAGAAGTACTGGAAACTTCGAGAATAGACTTGTCTGACCAATGTTTTCGCAGCCACTCACTACATTGAAAAATAGAATGGGGGTGGGCATAGATTTTTTTAATTTTGGCAGGGTCAGAGTGAAGGCCAATAAGATCATGTTTGATATTGAAAATAATCTCTGTGAAAATTTTAAGTTCCGAATCAATAAATAGATCCAACGTATGGCTGGCTACCCCTTCAATAGAATTTTCCAAGGGCACAACACCATAATCAGCCCTATCTCGTTCAACCGCAGAGAATACTTGTTTAAGGCCGATCATAGGAGTCAATGAAGCGGCAAAGCCGAATTTTTTTAAAGCTGCAATATGAGTAAAAGTCGCATCAGGTCCCAGGTAAGCAATTTTCATGGGTTTTTCCAAGGACAAAGATGCGGAAATAATTTCCCGGAACACTGCTATAATAGAGGCGTTGGGGAAAGGCCCTTTATTGATTTGCTGCAATCTGGTGAGAATTTTTTCTTCCCGCGTCGGGTCATAATAGTTTAGGCTGTTTTTGGCTTTGGATTTTCCGACTTCTTTAACAACTTCAGTCCGTGCATTCAGTAAATCTAAAATTTGTTCATCAATTTTGTCGATTTGTTCTCGTAATTTTGTTAATTTCAAAGTATTTCCTCAAACTATTTTATCTGCTTTTTCGCTCCATACCTCTTTAAAAGGGAGGGATAAAATAATAATTTATTGAAATGACTTTATAAAAATTCTTGTCAATTGTCAAGGATAAGAAACCTTAAAGAAGCAGGTTGACAGATTTTTTCAATAACTGTATATTAAAGGATCAATATCCCATTAATGGCCGATAATTATTATATAGGAACTTTCATTTTATTTATGCGGCTTACCGGCCGCTTTCGTTGTTATCCTTGCCCCGCATTGGATGCGGGATAAACTCCAGCAGGGACCTAACATAATGCAATTTAATGTGAACTCCTCTCAGAAGTTTTAAGGGAGGAGACTTTTTAGTGAGAAATGTCTTTAGCTTATGGGTAAAAGATTATTTTGGATTTTTGCCTTCTTGTTAATGACTGTCAATTCTTTTTTAGCTGCTGAACTTTTGGTAACCAAGGTCGGTACAAAACTGGAAACATTGGCAGACCTTGAAGTTACCTTAGATTCCCAACCTATATCAACTGACTCAAGAAGTAGTTATTCCAGCTATAGAGTCATAAATGAACGGGACCTTTTTCAGACAGCCGACTTAGATAAAAAAGAACAAGGGCAGAAGCCTCTGGAGCCGTCCCCCTCGCCGGTAAAGCCTTTGACTGAATTAAAATTAAAATTGTTGGGGACTGTAGTGGGAAACATTATCTCTTCCAAAGCAATCATCTTAAACCTGAAAACCAAAAAACAGGATATTTATCAAGAGGGAGATGCAGTTACTGAAGATGCGTTTGTTAAAAAAATTTATCGCAATAAGGTTATTTTAGATCACGGCGGGAAAGAAGAAATGTTGCTGGCTTTTGAAGCAGGACTTTTTCTTCCAAGTCAAGATGAAAAGTTAGCCTCACGTTCACCCTCAAAGCAATCTAAGCAGATACAATCAAAAGGAAGCGGTTCCGCTCGTTTTGACCTTGGAGAATTGGGGGATCGTGTCTCCCGGTATCGTTGGGAACTGGACAGGGAGGAAGTCACCCGGGCTATTGACAATGCCAGTCAATTGCTAACCCAGGTTCGGATCATTCCTCATTTTACAAAAGGAAAACTTGACCAACCGGATGGGTTTCAAATTTCCCATGTAAAGCAGGGAGGATTTTTTGATAAATTGGGGGTCATGCCGGGCGACCTTATCAAAGAGGTTAATGGTGAGCTGGTAAATAGCCCGGAGAAAGCCTTTGCCGCTTATCAGAAATTTAAAAATGAAGCCAATGTTCGGGTTTTGCTTGAAAGACAAAATCAACCTATAACCTTGAATTATGATATTCGCTAATTTGATGGTATAGTAATCGATATTTTTTTTGCGGCTTGCCGGCCGATTACTAATTCGTAATTCGTAATTTAAGGTTTCCCCTCTCAACAAAAAGGGGATGGTTGGGATTTTTAGATAAATATTTATGCCGATTTATGAGCTGCGGATAGAACCGTTCAGGTCCCTCTTTTGTCATCTCGAACGAAGGTGAGAGATCTTAAGCGTATAAGATTTCTCGCTGCTCTCGAAATGACAAAAAAGGAGGGGGAAGTGAATGATTGCCGGGGGATAGGAGTATTTTTCAATGAAAATTAAAAAGATTATGGCATGGCTATTTTTGATTTTAGCAATTATACCTTGTTTCGTTGGGTCCGGATGGGCACAAAAAAAGTCGCCTTTGGTCCAGCAGCTTAAGAAACAAATTCTTACAAAAAAAACCGGCAGTGAAAAGATAACCATGGATTTTGATAATGTTGATATTCGTCTGGTTATTAAGTTTATGAGCGAGTTAACAGGAAAAAATTTTATTCTGGATGATCGGGTAAAAGGAAAAGTCACCGTGATTTCCCCAATGGAAATACGGGTTAAAGATGCTTATGCGATTTTTGAATCAATTTTGGAAGTAAATGGATATACCGCTGTCACTTCAGGAAATATTACCAAGATTATTCCTGAAAGTCATGCTGCCAGCAAAAACCTGGAGACTATTAGCGGGGATTTTTCCGGATTGGGGGAAAATTATGATGACAGCATGGTCACTCAAATTATTGCCCTTAAATATGCTGAAGCTGATAAGGTCAAGGCCATTTTACATCCCTTAATCTCTCGACAGAGCAAAATTTTAAGTTATCTTCCCACCAATATGTTGATTTTGACAGAACGGGTCTCAAACATCAATCGGTTGATGAAGATCATTAAACAAATTGATGTAGAAAAAGGGGAGGCTGTGATTTCAATTATTCACATTCAGTATGCCCGGGTTGATGTGCTGGCCAAACAGTTACAGACGATTTTTGGAGGAAAAACGAGTCGCCACGGTAAAAGTAAAAAAAGTATGGCGCAGGGCGGGATTAAACTTAAAATTATCCCTGATGAGAGAACCGACTCTATTATTATTGTGGCAGGGCTGGAACTATTGCAAGAGGTGCGGAAGCTTATACAGGAACTTGATATGCCTACTCCTAAAGATAAAGATGATATTCATGTATATTTTTTAAAGAATTCAAAAGCAGAAGATATGGCCAAGGTGTTGGCACAAATTATGACCAAGACGTTAGCCAAAAAGGGCAAAGATGCGAAATCGGCAATTCCCCCCACTGTGGTGGCGGATAAAGCCACGAATTCTTTGATCATTACCGCTTCTCCGGAAAATTATAAAGTCCTGGAGCGAGTAATCCAAAAATTGGATATTATGCGTCCTCAGGTGCTGGTGGAGGCCTTGATAGCCGAGGTAAGTTATAATAAATCCCGGGATTTGGGAGTAGAGTGGCGGGCCATGCGAGAAATTTCAGAGGGGGGAAGTATTATTCCCTTTGGGGGGACAAATTTTGGTGAAATAAACGCTATTATGTCAAACCCCTTAGCCCCTCAGGTGAGTGGGATGTTTATCGGACTCACCAAGGGATTTATAGAGATGGGTGGTATTTCTTTTCCCAATCTGGCCGCCTTGATTGCCGCTTATCAGCAGGACGGGGATGTGAACATTCTTTCCACTCCTCACATTTTAACCACAGACAATGAAGAGGCGGAGATTATTGTCGGCGAAGAGGTCCCTATATCGACCAGAGATGTAATTAATGGCAATATTTCTTATTCCACTAATTATAAAAATGTGGGACTTACCTTGCGCCTTACCCCCCACATTAACCCGGATGGTTATATCAAACTGGAGATTTATCAGGAAATAAAAAAAGTAATATCTTTTATGGAAACTCCTTCCGGCCAGACACCAAGAACCACTACTCGCCAGGCCAGAACTACAGTGATGCTCAAAGACGGTCAAACCGCAGTCCTGGGCGGTATGATTCGAGATGACAGTATTGAAACCTCACAACGCGTCCCCTGCCTCGGGTCTATTCCCCTTCTTGGTTGGGCTTTTAGATCTACACATAAGGATGGAGAGAAAACTAATCTTCAGATATTTATCACTCCCCATATTATAAAAAATCCTGAGGATATTAATATTTTTACTGTTGAGAAGAAAAACAAATTAAGGGACCAAGAGAAGCAATACCAAATTGAAGGGACAGAATCCAAGTAAACACCATGGGACTGATCAAAAAAAACTTGGGAAATATTCTCCTTGATCAAAACCTTATCAATGAGAAGGCCTTATCTGAAGCGCTCGCCATTCAAAAGACAAAAGGGGGAAAACTGGGCAAAATTTTAGTTCAGTTAGGCCACTTAACCGAATTGGAAATGTTGAGAGGAATTAGTCTTAAGTTTGGCCTTCCCTTTGAGCAAAAAATTGATTTTCAACTGGATAAGGATATTATTCAAAAAATTCCCTTCCAATTTTGCAAACAATACAAACTGGTCCCCTTTGCTCAGAAAAATGGTCAACTCAGGGTAGCCGTTTCCGATCCTTTACAGATTCATCTTTTGGATGATGTTCACCTTTTATGCAACCAGGAAGTGGAACTGGTCATATGTACTGAGGATACGATTCTGGAAGCCATTCATTTTATCTATCATCAGGTCCCGGAATCCGCTGAAAAAATGGTCAAAGATCTGGATATGGAAGACCCCGGGTTGCTGGCTGATATCGGAGAAGAGGAGCGGGACATCCTGGACATGGCCAATGATGCCCCGATTATTAAATTGGTAAACCTCATTTTAGTTCAGGCCGTCAAGGACCGGGCTAGTGATGTACATGTTGAACCCTTTGAAAGAGAATTGCGTGTTCGTTACCGGATTGACGGAATACTTTACGATACTTTGACTCCTCCTAAAAAATATCAAACAGCCATCATCTCTAGAATTAAGATTATGTCCAAAATGAACATTGCCGAAAAACGTCTTCCCCAAGATGGACGTATGAAAATTAAATTGGCCGACCGCGAGGTTGATATCAGGGTTTCCACCATTCCTACAGCCTTTGGGGAGAGGGTGGTGATGCGACTATTGGATAAAAATTCTACCATTTTAACTCTGCAGGATTTGGGTTTTTCGCAGAAGGCCCTTGAAGATTTTTCCTCATTTATCAATTATTCCCACGGGATTATCCTGGTTACCGGCCCCACTGGTAGCGGAAAAACCACAACGCTTTATACCGGCTTAAGTAAGATAAATTTTTCAGATAAAAATATTATTACTGTTGAGGACCCGATTGAATATCAATTGGAGGGGATTGCCCAGATACAGGTAAAGCCGAAAATCAATTTAACCTTTTCTAACGGATTACGTTCTATTCTGCGCCAGGACCCGGATGTAATTATGGTTGGCGAAATTCGGGACCTCGAAACTGCTGAGATAGCCATCCAAGCCTCCCTCACCGGGCATCTTGTTTTTAGTACCCTTCATACCAATGATTCCGCCGGGGCCATAACCAGATTACATGATATGGGAGTTGAACCTTATCTGGTTGCTTCTTCTGTTATTGCTATTTTAGCTCAGCGATTGGTTCGTCTCCTGTGCCCTAAATGCAAAGAGGCGGTCAAACCTGACCCGATTTCACTTGAGAAAATCGGTCTGACTGTGCAAGACCTCCCGGAAGGGGTTGTCTATATCAACAGTGGTTGCCCTTATTGTTTACAATCAGGGTATCATGGCCGTACCGGTATCTATGAGTTATTGGCTATTGATGATGATGTATGCACGGCTATTATGAAGCGAGCCGAAGCCGGTTCAATCAAAAAAATTTGCTTAAAGCGGGGAATGACTTCTTTACGTCAAGATGGGGCCGCCAAGGTGATCCAAGGAATGACCTCTATCGAAGAAGTTCTTCGAGTGACCCAAGAAGATATTTTATAAAATGGCCATTTTTGAATACCGAGCTTTTAATTTGCAGGGTAAATCCATAAAGGGATTAATTGACGCGGATACTGTCCAAGATGCACGATTAAAGCTGCGCCGGGACAATATTTATCCATTTGATTTGCAATCCACCTCTGTTTCGAAACGAATCTCAAAGATCGAGCTGTTCAATCTGTTCAAACAAAAAATCAAAACAAAGGAGGTAGCACTTTTAACCAGACAATTAGGGACCCTCCTCAAGGCCGGCTTGCCGCTCATGCAGGCGCTGTCTACCCTGATTGACCAAATTGATACTCCCCATGTGAAAAAAATTTTTATTGAAATTCGTGAAAAGGTAAAAAGTGGTATGCCTTTTTCCAAAGCACTTTCAGAACATCCTCGCTTGTTTTCCCGATTGTATATACAAATGGTACTGGCCGGAGAGGCCAGTGGGGCCTTGGACCAGGTGTTGGCTCGCTTAGCCGACTACCTGGAAAAAAAGAATCGACAGAGGAATAAAATTTGGTCAACCATGGCTTATCCTATATTTATGGTGGCTATTGGTATTGCTGTAATAGTTTTTTTGATGATGTTTGTAATCCCTACCATCATGAATATTTTTGTTGAAATGCAGCAAACCTTACCCTTGGCTACCCTCATTCTCATCCGAACAAGTGAGTTTTTAAAACTATTTTGGGTGCCTCTGCTCTTTATCATTGCCCTGGTTATCTTAGCTTTTCGAAAGTATAAAAATACAGCTTCAGGAGGGTTATTTATTGATAAAACCTTACTGAAAACCCCGATTTTAGGCGAACTTATTCGCAAAATCGATACTGCTCGTTTCGCTCAAACCCTGAGGACACTTGTTGGCAGCGGCATCCCTATTTTGGATTCTTTGTCTATTGTTAAGGAGGTTCTCACCAATCGGTTATTAGCCGGAGCAGTGGAAGATGCCCGCCATTGCATTAGGGAGGGAGAAGATTTGGCCGTCCCCTTAAAAAGGGCCGGGGTATTTCCTACGATGGTGACGGACATGATTGCCATTGGGGAAAAAAGCGGGCAATTGGAAGAGATGCTGGGTAATATTGCTGAAAGCTATGAGAATGAAGTAGATATGACGATAAACGGGTTAACTTCCATTCTTGAGCCGGCCATCATTTTATTAATGGGAGTTATTGTCGCTTTTATTGTAGTATCTATTTTATTACCCATATTTGAAATGAATCAAATGATTTAAGGTTTAAAGATTGATGCAATCGTAAAAAGTCGAATTTATAAAAATACTATCTAATAAAATCAAATAGTTATAATAGCTAAACCAGTTAATTTAGGACTTTTTACGAGACCATCAAGATTCAAATTATTTAATAGGGTTATTTTTTTAGCTAGTAAGTTTTATACTGCAGCGCAGGGCTTTAGCCCTGCCAAAATGAAAGTCTAGAGATTTTCCAAAATGCAGGGCTAAAGCCCTGCGCTACTCCTGTTTGGATAATTTTTTATAAAATTACGTTAACAGAGATAAATAGAAAAATAAGGAGGCGGATAGAAACTTTCTATGGCTGAAAATATCCACCGAAAGATCAGGAATATTTTTTTTACCGGATTTTTGGTTATTTTACCAATTTTTATTACGATCTTTTTTTTAATCCTTATCTTCAATATATTTGAAGGAGTTCTTGCTCGTCCGGTAGCTGCTGTTTTACGATTGATTGGCCTGCCCCAGCTAATTGGTTATCACCTGCCGGGGCTATTGGGCCTCAGTTTTATCATTATCCTTTCATTTTTTCTTGGTTTAATTGTTTCCAATGTAATAGGGAAAAAATTGGTAATCCTGGGAGAAAAAATTTTAAGTAAGGTGCCCCTGGTATGGAATATCTATTACGCTTCAAAGCAGATTATGGAGTCTTTTTCAAAAGGCAATCGAAAATATTTCCAGCAGGTTGTTCTCGTGGAATATCCTCGAAAGGGAATTTATACCGTAGGATTTATTACCTCTGAAGCTAGAGGTGAGATCCAGAATGTAACGCAAAAAGAGGTAGTCAACATTTTTGTTCCCACCACGCCCAATCCTACTTCAGGAGTACTCATTATGGTCCCTCATGATGAATTAATTCCCTTATCCATGACCGTTGAAGACGGCATTAAGCTTGTCGTATCAGGGGGAATGGTTGTTCCTCATTATCCGGATCGCCTCAAAAGCAGTTCACAAGACTAAACTCATTCCTTTTTTTATATAATTAAGCGCCACGTGGCAGGAATTCAGGATACGGAATTGCTCAATGCAGGAAACTAAAAATATGAGATATAGAAGCTTAAGTATAATCATACCAAACTATAACGGGGAGAAACTTATAGAAAAATTCCTTCCTTCTGTTATCAGGGCAGCACAAAATTATTCAGGAGAATGGGAGATAATCATAGTAGATGACTGCTCTGTGGATGAAAGTGCCGCAGTGATTAAGCATTTTGTATCCAGTCATGGAGGTATCAGCTTTTACAAACAATCCGTCAACAGGGGGTTTTCAGCAACATGCAACATAGGAATTAATCATGCAAAGGGTGAGGTCCTCTTCTTTCTTAATAATGATGTTGCCTTGGAAGAGGATTTTTTTGGATATTTCAACGATCATTTTGATGATTCTGAATTATTCGGGGTAACTGTACGTGCATTTGCCTACGGAACCGATAGGCAGATTGACGGTATAAGGAGGGCAGTTTGGAAGCGAGGGCACTATAGAATAACAGAGAACCTCTTCGATGATTTTATAGAGATGCAAAGACTTCAGCCCCCTTATCCTTCCATGAGTGTTCAAGGTGCCTTTTTTTTTGCGAGTGCAGAAAAGGTGAGGGATCTTGGAGGTTTCGATGAACTTTATTCACCCTTTATCTTTGAGGACGTCGACCTTGCCTACAGGGCTCTTAAAAGGGGTTGGAAGGTTATTTATGAAAGGAGGTGCAGGGCATATCACCAGATATCGGTAAGTATTAAGAAGGTGTCAACTGCTTATAAAATCAGGGCCATTTCTATCAGGAACAGGAATATTTTTATCTGGAAGAATATTCATGACCGATCTTTGATACTAAACCATATATTTTTTCTTTGTATTAATCTTTTCACCTTTAGGAGGACTTTTTATATTGGGCTTTCTGGTGCATTAAAACGACTTCCTGAAATTATGAGGAAACGAAAAGAGGAGAAGAAAGTTTCTTTAATTTCTGATAGAGAGCTTATAAAAAGGTTTGATGAATATTACTCCCTTTCCGCGATTAAGCCCTCGGGTGATGTTTGAAATATAATTTTTTTATTTTATCCATAGATACATGGGTATATATTTGGGTAGTTGCGATATTGACATGTCCCAGCATAGCCTGGACGGATCTTAGGTCCGCTCCGTTTTCCAATAGATGGGTGGCAAAGGAATGACGCAGGGTGTGAGGGGAGATTTTTTGTTCAATCCCGGCCTCAACTGCATATCGTTTTATTATTTTCCAAAATCCTTGTCTGGACAATTTATTTCCAAATTTATTAATAAAGAGAAACTTACTTCGCTTTAGGTTTAAAAGTTGCTGCCGGGGGCCATTATAATATTTTTGGAGGTTTTTTCTCGCTGATGATCCAATAGGGACCATCCTTTCTTTAGAGCCTTTTCCCAGACAAAGGAGAAATCCTGCTTCTAAATTAACAGCATTAATAGTTAAGTTGATTAATTCTGACACCCGAAGCCCTGTTGCATATAAAACTTCTAACATTGTCTTATCTCTAATCCCCAAAGGGCTTTCATCCGGTTGGGCTAATAAAGCTTCCACTTGGGAATAATTTAGAACATGAGGCAATCTTTGCCATGTTTTAGGAAATGAAATATTTGAGGTAGGGTCTTCCTGCGCCCTACCTTCCAATATTAAAAATTTATATAATTGTCGAATACTCACCAAATGTCGAGAGTGGCTTCTTGCAGAAATTCCACGATTTTTTAGGGTAAACAGGTGGTCCATGATGTCTTTTTTTTTGACCTGTTTAAAGTTATTAATGTCCCTATCAGCTAAAAACTGCACTAATGTTTGTAGATCTCTGCGGTAAGAAATAATAGTATTATCCGCTAAACCTTTTTCAATAAGTAAATGATTAAGAAATAATTTTACATCGGTTTTCATATGATTTAATCAGCCCGTACAAAGGGATTATTTCGTTTTTCTTTCCCCAGGGTAGATTCTTCACCGTGACCGGGTAAAATGCGCAGTTGATCATCAAGGGTATAGAGTTTGTTTTTGATACTAGAGATCAATTGAGTATAATTGCCTCCGGGGAAATCAGTTCTGCCGATTCCATCGGCAAATAGAGTATCTCCTGTGAAGATAATGTCTCCGGACAGCAAACATATTCCTCCAGGACTATGCCCGGGGGTATGCAACACTTTTAAGCTAATGTCCCCCAAGGTGATAACTTGTCCTTCAGTGATTAACTGATCCGGGGGGGGAGAGGGTTTAGCTTCAAAGAGTATTGAGGAAAGCAAATTTTCTTTGTTGGTCATCATAGCGACATCATCGGGATGGGCCAGGATTTTTGCCTGTGATTTTTGTTTAAGCTCCATATTGCCGGCTGTATGATCAGGATGTCCATGGGTATTGATAATATATTCAAAAGAATACCCAATCCTTTGAATTTTTTGCCAGATTGTATCTATTTCGCCTCCGGGATCAATTACTGCCATTTTTTGAGATTTTGAGCAGCCCAAAAGATAACAATTTACCGAAAAGGGGCCAACAATAAGTCTTTCGAGAACTATATCATGCATAGTATACAACTCCCTTATTTCTGGTTTTTCACTGTCAAAAATGGTTAAAAAGATAGTCTATTTTTCTAAAATTAAAGTAACCGGGCCGTCATTGTTGATCAAAACCTGCATATAGGCTTGAAATTGGCCTGTTTGAACCGGCACCTTGCGATTTTGAAACTCTTGAATAAATTTTTGGTAAAGTTTTTGAGCGACGTCTGGTGGCGCAGCATTCATAAAATTCGGCCGGCGGCCTTTACGTGTATCTCCCAGTAAGGTAAATTGGGAAATCAGTAAAATTTCACCACCAACATCGAGTAAAGCCTTATTCATTTTTTGTTGGTTGTCTTCAAATATTCGTAAATGTAAGATTTTATCCACCATAAAGGGGATATCCTCGGCTGAATCTGTTTTGGAAAAGCCGATCAGAACAACCATACCAAGGCCGATTTTTCCGATTGTCCTGCCTTCAATGGTTACGGAAGCCTTTGATACTCTTTGAATGACTACTTTCATATTAAAAACGTCCCACCTAAATCTAGGTGTCTGTATGAAATTTTTTTTGTCAATCGGAACAAAGGGAGAAATTAATAAACTCTTTTTTCAATACCATAAGATTTCTTGCTTTGCTCGAAATGACAAAGCTAATGGATTTTTAAATTTTTTATAAGTTGGAATACATATGATAGATTAATGTCCTTATAACATTAACCCATACTTTTTAAAAAGTTTCTATTTACTTGTTTTATCTCCCGAAATTCAATGTGGGTTTCTGGGGCAGTCCCATTTTCCAGACTCAGTAATTTTTTTTTCCACCCGATCCCCGAAGAGAAGCCCCCAAGAGCACCGGTTTTTTTTTGAACTCGGTGACATGGGATAACAATTGGTACGGGATTTCTCCCCAAGGCTGCCCCCACAGCTCGTGGGCTGCTTTTAATTGCTAGCTTTGTGCTTAGCCGCCCATAGGTTTCAATTTTGCCCCATGGAATCAATTGAGCCAGTTTCAGCACTTTTTGTGTAAAAGGCGTTATATCATGCCAATCAATTGGATATGAAAAGATAACCTGTCGGCCAGAGAAATAAGTGTTCAAATCCTTTCGTAACTTTTCATAGAAAAAGGGTTTTCCTTGGAGATAAATTTCAATTTTAAAGATTTTTAATTGAGAAAGTTGCTCCTCGGACCAAGGCGAAAGCTGGATTTGCTTTATTCCATTGGCAGTAGTTTCAATAAGCACTTTTGCCGTCTTGGAAATATTTATTGGAACCATACCTGCATTTTGTTTTATTTTGGCAGGGCTAAAGCTCTGCGCTGCATAATATTGGTTAGGATGTACTTTGTATTTTAATTAATCATAAAAATCCTGGCCCTCAGGGTCAGGTTAATAATATAGGCCCTACCGGTTTTTTATAACCTGAAATAGCGATTTCTTTGTGTTATTTAGAGATTTATCCCTGAATTTAGTGTTTTACAATATAGAGATTCAATATACATCATAAGGCGATATGTGTAAATACACATTTTAATTTTCAACGGCCATTTTTATTCTTAGTTGAAACTACTGTCAAGGGTGGTGGTGATGCGTGGGGGTTTAAACCCCAACGCCTTTTTGCCGACCATCCTTTATTTTTCATATTTTTATAATGTGAATTGCCGACTGAATTTTCAAGTCATTGCCTTAAATCAGAAAATATGTTTTAATATTTGTGGAATATATGACTCAGTTGATTTACTATGATTTTATAAAATTACCAAAATTGTAGTTTAATAAAAACAAGATGTTATGAGTGCTCTTTTCGCAAAAAATACTCAATTTTGTACTAAATCAACAGAGTCATATATTGTTTATCTAATATTTTAGCTATTTTCTTCAAAGGACTAAAAGTCTCCTATTTGAGGATTAAGAGGCTCCTATTTTATTAATCTTTATGTAAAAAGGGTATTTTTATTTTGAGCCAATTATATTCCTGGCCAATATTACTCATTTTATTGTTGTTTCTTTTGGTCTTATCTTCTTTTTTTTCAGGGTCTGAGGCAGCTTTAATGTCTCTTAACAGACTCAGAATTCTTTTTTTAGCTCACCAACGTCACCCTCAAGCACAATTGATCGAAGAGCTGTTAAAGAAAAAGAAGGAAATAATCAATACCATTTTGGTGGGGAATAATTTTGTCAACGTGGCCGCAGCCTCTGTGGCTACGGCTTTGGCCATAGCCCTTTGGGGAAAGAGTGGAATCATATACGCCACTATATCCTTGACCATAATATTGCTGATTTTTTGTGAAATAGTTCCTAAAATTTATGCCGGCAAATCTCCTGAAAGAGTGTCATTTATTATAGCAAAGCCTATTCTTTGGTGTGTGCGTTACTTACGACCTCTTGTGCGCGCCATTACTTTTTTAGCGGATATTCTTTTGCACCTTATTTCTCCAAAAGAAATAAAAAAAAAGCCCCTTATTTCAGAAGAGGAGATTCAGGCTGTTATTACCATTGGGGAAAAAGAAGGGGTGGTAGAGAAGGAAGAACGTAAGATGTTGCTGAATATCTTTGAATTGGCTGATATATGGGTAAAAGAAATCATGATTCCTCGCACTGATATGGTTTGTATTGAAGAAAATACTTCTTATGACGAGATTATTCACCTAATCGGCCGCTCGGGCTTATCTCGTTTTCCTGTTTACCAAAAACGAATTGATAATATTATAGGTATAATTCATAGTCGTGATCTATTAGATGGGCGGCAAAAATCGGAAACCTTTTCTTTAGAAAAGATCATGAATTCACCTTTTTTTATTCCTGAATCTAAAAAAGTATTATCTCTTTTAGCAGATTTTAGAAAAAGAAAGACTCATTTAGCCCTGGTTATTGATGAATATGGCGGGATAGAAGGGTTGGTAACCTTAGAAGATGTATTAGAGGAGATTGTAGGAGATATTTTTGATGAATCCGATCTGGAAGAGGATTGGATTGAATATCTCCCTGATGGAAGCCTTATCATTAATGGTGATGCTTCCATCAGGGAGATTAATAAATATTTACATATCAATATTTCTCATGATGAATTTCAAACCCTCTCAGGATTGATTATGAGCAAGCTGGGTCATGTCCCCTCTCGAGGAGAATTCATTTCATATGAGGGGCATCAATTCACTGTTTATTCCATGCACGAGCAAAAAATTTCCAAGATCGAAATTAAACCCTTAAAGCAATAGTGGCGCAATTACCAAGGAAACCACTGAAACAAGCTTAATGAGAATGTTCATGGTCGGCCCGGAGGTATCTTTAAAAGGATCACCAACAGTGTCGCCTACTACGGCAGCTTTATGGGGATCTGATCCCTTGCCGCCCAGATGACCTCCCTCGATATATTTTTTGGCGTTATCCCATGCCCCGCCGGCATTAGCCATCATCAAGGCGAGCAAGACACCGGTTAAGGTAGTGCCGGCTAATAATCCGCCCAGCGCTTCCGGTCCCATGGTAAAACCAACTATTACCGGAACAATGACCGTTATAAGGCCCGGCAGGACCATTCGTTTTAAGGCGGCATTGGTGCTAATAGCTATACATTTAGCTGTGTCCGGTTTGGCTTTTCCCTCTAATAAACCTTTAATCTCACGAAATTGGCGTCGTACTTCTTCTACCATTTCAAAGGCGGCCTCTCCAACAGCCGTCATAGTTAAAGCGGCCACAATGAAGGGGATAATACCGCCAATAAACATACCAATGATAACATAGGGGTTGGTAAGATTAATGGTAAAGGGTGTTCCCATTTTGGCGCTTATTGCCTGGGAATAAGCGGAAAATAAAGCCAAAGCCGTTAAAGCGGCTGAACCAATGGCAAATCCTTTGCCGATAGCAGCAGTTGTATTTCCCAGTGCGTCCAGGCCGTCGGTAATTTTACGCGTTGCCGGCCCCAGACCGGCCATCTCCGAGATTCCCCCGGCGTTGTCAGCAATAGGTCCGTAAGCATCTACAGACATGGTAATTCCTACAGTAGCCAACATACCGACTCCGGAGATTCCGATTCCATATAGCCCTTGGGGAGCTGCAGCTTTAAAGGCGGCAAAGATAGCTCCACAAATAGCCAAGACCGGCAAGGCGGTACTTTCCAAACCTACAGCCATGCCGGTAATTATATTCGTGGCCGGGCCAGTTTTGCAGGATTCGGCAATTTTTACAATGATTTTACCTGAGGTATAGTATTCAGTCAAAAGCCCAATGAGAATTCCGGCGATACATCCGGAAAAAACTGCCCAAAACACACCCAAGGGTAATTTTAACCAGACGGCTAAGAAGTAAGCGCCGATAATCATCAAAGTTGCGCTAATATAGGTTGAATTACGCAGGGCGGCTGCCGGATTGAAATTCTGTAAAACCTTCATGGATAAAATGCCGATAAGTGAAGCCAAAAGTCCAACCGAAACCACCAGGATCGGATAAGCCATCCAGGAGAGACGATTTGCAGCGGGGATCGTGGCGGCGGTGGCGGCAATAGCAATGGTAGCTATGATAGATCCGACATAAGATTCAAAGATATCAGCTCCCATCCCAGCAGTATCTCCAACGCAGTCACCCACATTATCGGCAATAGTAGCCGGATTTCGCGGATCATCTTCGGGGATTCCGGCTTCCACCTTTCCTACAAGGTCTGCGCCTACATCTGCCGTTTTTGTATAAATTCCCCCGCCCATTCTGGCAAACAAAGCAATAGAGCTGGCACCCATGGCAAATCCATTGATATAGGAAATCTGGGATACATTTTTACCGAAGATGGCAAAGAATCCCCCAACGCCAATAATTCCGAGGCTGGCTACTGATAGGCCCATTACAGCTCCGCCTGAAAAGGCAACACTTAAGGCTTTCCCTTGTCCCTCAGAGTCCGCTGCTTGTGAAGTGCGGACATTGGCTCGTGTGGCCGCAGACATACCGAAGTATCCGGCCAGCATGGAACAAATTGCTCCGGCTATAAAACATATGGCTGTCTCAGGATTAATTTTCCAGAATAGAAGAAGGAAAACAACAACGATAAACAAAACCAGATATAAATATTCCTTCTTTAAAAATACCATAGCGCCATCATGAATGGCTTCGGAAATCTCCTCCATAACCTTTGTGCCTACCGGTTGCTTTTTTACATAAGCATAAATAATCCAGGCAAAAATAAGGCCCAGAACTCCGATAATAGGCGGATATAGAACCCACTGTGGCATAAGCCTCCTCCTTAATTTAAAGTTATAGTTTTACGTGTCCTCTTAGTTTTTATTCTTCAATATTCACGTTATTGAATTTGTTCATGGCCTCCAGGGTCCCTTGAACAAGAACTGTTTCGATGCATTGAGTTACTATCTCAATAATTTTTGCGGCTATAGGCTGTTCTTTTTTTAAAAATTTTGTCAGAACATATTCTTTGGAATTTTGCGAGTCATCGGGTCTGCCAATACCGATTCGAAGGCGAGGAAAATGAGATGTTTCCAAACACTGAATTATAGACTCCATGCCCCTATGTCCACCACTTCCTCCCCCTTCCCTAATCCTTAGGCGTCCAAGAGGTAAATCCATATCATCATAAATAACGAAAAGGTCTTCCTGGCTTAGATGAAAGCTGGAAATGAGAGCAAGAATTGCCCTCCCACTTAAATTCATATAGGTTTGTGGCTTGGCTAACAGTACCTCCTTTCTATTAATGAATCCTTTTCCCCATTGACACAGCAGATCTGTATGGGGAAGTTGTATTTTATTTTTTGATGAAATTGCATCGACAGATTGGAAGCCAATATTATGACGGGTTTGGGCATATCCATGACCAGGATTCCCCAACCCAACTATAAGATTCAATTTTATCCCTCAAAACCACCTTAACCTCTCTATCTTATCAAGGGGCAAGAATTTATTTGTGAATTCTGAAGTAAACGCTCATGAACGAGTTTCCACCCCCGAGGATGAAAATATTGACTTTTTTAGTAAAGTCTATTTTTCAAAATGCGTTTTCATGGTAAAATCATTTTTTTGATTCAGGAGATTCAGTCTTTTCCTCTGCCTTTTCTTCTACCTCTTCTTCTTCAGGAGTTATTTCAGTGGCAGCTTTTGGAGCATGAACAATAGTAAGGACAATCTTCTCCAGGTCTTCTAGAACAGTAATGCCTTCAGTAATTTGCAAATCTCGAATATGAATGGCCTCTCCTGCATCCAAATTAGTTATATCTACTTTAATTGTATCTGGTATGAGCCGGGGAAGACATTCAATTAAGACTTGTCGCTGTACATGCTCTAAAATTCCACCACTCACTTTAACTCCTATGGCCTGCCCAATAGTTTCTATTGGTACTTCCATTGAAACCGGTTTGCCGGTTTTCATTTCGTAAAAGTCAATATGAACCATTTTATCGGTTATAGGTTCGAATTGTGCCTCTTTAACAATAGCTATTATAGGTTCATCTTTGTTCGTAGGATCGCCTTCAATTTTTAAATTGAAGATGGTATTTTCATGTAATTCTCCATGAGTCATTTTATTAAATTCATTGGTATCAAAATAAAGTGGTAAAGCGTTTTCTCGATTACCGTATAATATTGCAGGGGTTAATCCTTTTTGGCGTAATTTACGGTTAGCTCCCTTTCCATATTGATCTCGAACTTTTGCTTTGATATTAATTTGAACTGCCATGTATACCTCCATAAAAATACATTAAATTAGCGCTCAGCCCTAAAAAAATCCTTGCCGGCTGAATGCTAAATGCTGAAAACGCCTGCTGGATTATTGAAGGCCCCCTGTATTTATGTCCGGGGAGCCTTTTTTTTTATCCATGGGAGGCGGACCGACCGGATAAGTTTTTTGGTTGGAATTGGATCTTATATGAAAAGAGAGCTTACGGATTTATCAACATTGATTCGATAAATAGTCTCGCCGATTAAATCTGCCACAGAAAGAACTTCCACCTTGTTGGAAGTTTGTATTTTTTCTTTTGTTGGGATAGTATCCGTAATCACTAATTTTTTCAAATCTGATGAATTGATCCGCTCCATAGCTTTCCCGGACAAAACTGCATGAGTGCAACACGAATAGACACTTTTTGCACCTGCCTTAACCAGGGCTGAAGCAGCTTTAATTAAGGTGCCGCCAGTGTCAATAATATCATCGACAATAAAGGTATTTTCACCCTCGACATCTCCGATTATATTCATAACGTCTGATTCATTAGCCCTCTCTCGTCTTTTATCAATAATAGCCAAAGACGCATTTAATTGCTTGGCAAAAGCGCGGGTCCGTTCTACTCCGCCTGCGTCTGGTGAAACAAAAGTTATATCAGATAAATTGAGACCCTTAATGTATTCAATTAACACTGGAGTGGCAAAAAGATTATCCACAGGGATATTAAAAAATCCTTGAATTTGACCTGCGTGCAAATCTAAGGTTAAGATTCTGTTAGCGCCGGAGGTGCTGAGCAAATCAGCCACTAATTTTGCGCTAATCGGAGCCCTTGGTTGGACTTTTCGATCCTGTCGCGCATAACCATAGTAAGGTATTACAGCGGTAATCCTTCTGGCAGAGGCCCGGCGAAGTGCGTCAATAATGATCAGTAATTCCATTATATTATCATTAACAGGGGGGCAGGTTGATTGAATTACAAATAAATCGGAACCACGAACATTCCCATTAATTTGGACACATACTTCTGCATCTGCAAATTTTGATACCACTGCATCTACCAAAGGAACTCCTAAATAATTACTAATTCCTTTGGCTAAGGGCAAATTCGAATTTCCTGCTATAAGTTTTAATTCAAAGCTCATTTATTTCTTTTATATGTTAATATTTTTTTAAAAATACTGGGGCGGGAGGATTCGAACCTCCGAATAACGGATCCAAAGTCCGCTGTGTTACCGCTTCACCACGCCCCATCTTTATGTCGTTGCTGGTTGCTCATTGCTAGTCGCTCGCAAAGCAAGAAAAACGACATACGATATACGAACTAGATGTTAGCGACTAGCAACGAGCAACCAGCAACGATTCTTTATTCCAATACCAAATCGGTTACCGTATTCTTGATACCTTTAAGAGTGCGTAATTTGTCCACAACTACCTGAAGAATATCCTCAAAACTATCCGCCTCGACTAAGGCTAAAACATCCTGATCTCCTGTGGTTAGCTCTGCTCCCTTTACCTCATCAAATTTGAGCAAAGCATCCCTTACGCTTCTCTCCTTTCCCATCTCTACTTCAATCTTTAAATAAGCTCTAGCCATTTAACTCCCCCCTTTTCACTTAAGCCTCGCTTTTTCCTCCAATTCCCTTAACTCACTCTGGAAACTGTCTTTTTCCTGGGAACTGGCATAATCAATTATTAAGATGCCGGAAAGATGATCGACCTCATGTTGAAGGGCATGAGCAAGAAGACCTTCTCCCTCTATCTTTGTCCTCCTTCCCTCTTCATTCAGACCCTGAACCAATACTCTCATTGCTCTCTTTACCTTTATGGTAACCCCGGGGATAGAAAGACAACCTTCTTCTATAGCGCTTTCATCTTCTCTTAACATAATTAAAGGATTAGCCAGTTTTATCAATCCTCCCCCCACATCTACCACCATTAACTGCCGGCCTATTCCTACCTGGCAGGCGGCTAATCCAATGCCTTGAGCTTCATACATAGTACGTTCTATTATGTCAAATATCTCCTTTTCTCTCAGCCCTACACTACCCACTGGCACGCACTGTTTTCTCAATATGGGCTCTCCGTATTCTCTAATTCTGTAAGCAGACATACTCTCTATCATTTCTTCCTTAGCCTATTTCTCTCATCTACAAAAATAACTTTGGACTTTAGACCTTTTGCCTCTTCATCATTAAGCAAAACATAAGAGATAATTATTACCTTGTCGCCCACTTGAGCTAACCTCGCTGCTGCTCCATTTACACAGATTATACCTGATTTTCTTTCTCCCTCAATGGCATAAGTACCAAATCTTTCCCCATTGTTCAGATTGAAAACCTCCAGTCTCTCTCCCGCTAGAATATCTGCCGCCTCCATTAGCTCTACATCAACAGTGATGCTTCCCTCATAGTTTAGCTCAGCCTGAGTAACTGTAGCTCTATGTATCTTCGACTTATATAGTGTTCTTAACATATAATTGCTCTTATTAACACTTGAAATTCACCTGAAATTCTACCACAAGATAGGCCTTTGTCAACA
>DAOURK010000067.1 GCA_030625085.1 Pseudomonadota bacterium | reverse complement strand
TTAATTCCTTATATATCAAAGACTTATACCGAGTTCCAAAAAATCCCTTATATCAAACAGCCCTTGAAAACCCTTGCCCTGCAAGTGATTCCAGGCGGGGCAAGTTCCATTTTTCGCCTTATATCGAAAACCCAGAAAATCCTTGGTTGCTCAAGCTAATTTTAAAATCCCGCTTGTTAAAAATGTTTGCCTCTGCCACAAGGGAACTAAAGATAGGTGGAGCCAAATATTGAGTAAACTTTGTTTACTTTTCGTAATATTGTTTACGAATTACAAAGATCATGTTTAATTAATACTTTAGATTTTTAGATATTACTTTGCCGAAAATGCAGGGCTAAAGCCCTGCGCTACTTTAAAACTTTATGTAAGGGCCAAAGCTCATACCCCACAAAAGCTGCCAAAAACTGATTATCAGTCTACCCCCCAAAACTGTTTAGGGCCAAAAACCCACGCTGCTTCTTTATGAATAGCGATTATATAATTATTTTTCTCAAAATCTGTTATAACTAACATTTCTCTCTATAAACCCCTTCTTGCTCCTATGGTCAATAAGCGAGGGGTTTTAACGTAAACAATGTTTACCTTAAAAGCGCTACCATTATACTCAAATATCCTCGATAACGTGTATGATCAAACTTATAACTAGCTGTAATATATAGAAATAACTGGGCCATATTAGATAAAAAATTATTTACCGGCATGTAAAGTGCAGTATATCTTAAAAGAGAGGGGTGACAATGAAATAATTGACATATGAAGCGGCTTCTATTTATTATAGAAGAGGTAAGCGTAAATAAAATTTTACATTATAAAACAATATGTTGGTATGAGAAAAGGAGTTTAAAAAATTATTTTTTTGAAAATCTATAGACGAGGTCAGGCTGAGGAAAGATGAGGATCGAGGAGATCTATAATGAATGAAGAAGAGAAAACAAAAGAGCAGGAGTCCATATCCCACAATATTGAAGAAATCCTGCGTGAAAGAGACCGCCTAGAACAAATATTACGAAAAAAATTCAAAAAAAAGATAGTCATTCTTTTTACTGATATATGCGGCTATACCAAGTACACGGAAACACACGGTGATATCAACGCACGCGCCCTGGTGGAAAAACACAATCAGATTATCTTCCCTCTTATTGAAAAGCACAAGGGGATGGTCATTAAGACTATCGGGGATGCGGTTATGGCCTCTTTTTCAAGCCCCCTTGATGTAGTGAAGGCGTCAATAGCCATACAAAAAAGCTTGGATAACCATAACAAAACCGCAGAGGCAACCAGCCAAATTCATATTAAAATAGGAGGTAATATCGGGCATGCCTTGGTTGAGGGAGGCGATGTATTTGGAGATATGGTCAATGTTGCCTCGCGTATTCAATCACAAGCAGGTCCCGATCAAATACTCATATCAGATAGTCTGTATGAACAGGTTCGAGGAATTGAAGATATTCTGTGCAGGTTTCATGGCTCTGTTCAGGTTAAGGGAAAGGCCGAAGCCCTTCATCTTTACCGCGTAGAATGGCGAAATGAGGATATTATTGTAAGCGCCGAACCAAGGGTGAGGGCTTCAAAAGTTACCACTATAGAGAATAAAAAGAAAACCAAAAAGCAATTAAAAGTCATTCATCTCGAGGTTGCCCGCAAAAATTCCCACCTTAAAATAAGCGCCAATGAACACATAGCCGGAGAAATAAGCACCATTCGCCATTATGAAGAGGTCCCGGTTTCTTTGGACTGGATTGAAACAAAGTGCCATGAGATGGTAGAGACGCTGAATGCTGTTAATCGTCAAGGACGATTTCGCCGCGATGTCCTGCTAAAACTCAGAGAAACAGGCCGGGATTTTTATCAAAAATTATTACCACCCTCTGTTAAGGAGAGGCTGAAAGAAACCAAGGCTGAATATCTGAGCCTTCATATTGACGACCACCTGGTTCAAGTCCCATGGGAACTTCTGAACGATGGCCGAGAATTCCTGTGCCAAAGATTTAACATGGGCCGTTTAGTGAAAACAAGGCAAGCAGTCCAAAATATAAAAAAACGAGCATTGGCAAGGCCTTTAAGAATGCTGGTTATAGCCGATCCCATGGGCGATTTAAAGGATGCCTGCAAAGAAGGCACACAGATACAAGAATATATGGCCCCCTACAAAAATTACATCCATGTTGTCGTACGCACAAAAGATATTACCCCTGCCTTTATTCAAGAAAAGATGCAATACTTTGACTTCGTCCATTTTGCCGGCCATGCGGATTACCATCATGAAAATCCTGAACAAAGCGGGTGGGGATTGACGAAAGGAACTTTTACCGCCCGGGATATCATGCAAATGGCCGCCTCATCCACTATGCCCACGCTCATCTTCTCAAACGCCTGCCAATCTGCTCGCACGGAAAATTGGGCCCTGAAAGAACACTTTCAGGACGAGATCTTTGGTTTGGCTAATGCCTTTCTGCTTACAGGCGTCAAACACTATGTGGGAACTTTCTGGGAAATGCTGGATGAGCCAAGCAGCCGTTTTGCCCTGGAATTTTATAAAAACCTTTTATCCGGCATGACCACAGGTGAGGCCATAAAAGAGGCTCGATTGTCTTTGATCAAAGAATATGGTGAAGAGACAATTGCCTGGGCAAGTTATCTGCTTTATGGAGATCCCACCTCAAATTATATGGATCAAATTAAGGTTACTGCTGCCGAAGAGGAACAAACATTAGCTGCTGCTTCTCCCTCTGAGGAAAGGATTAGAGCAAGGGATAAAGAGGCTTTTGGAGGATCGGTTGTAACAGAGATTATCAAAAAAACCGCTACCTGGTGGGTTCTGGCTACTGGGGTGGCCTTATTTTCCCTTTTGATGCTTATTTTCTTTTTGATTTTTCAACGCAGACCAGAAAAATCTCCTCTTCAAAACATAGCTGTGTATCCAATAAACCTTCCTCAACCACCGGGTGTGATCATAGATTCGGATTTTCAAAAAACTGCCAAAATCATACATCTTCTTTCTTCTTATCAAGACCAGCTTACCAAAAGATTTCAGGAAAAAGGATTTTTCAGCAAAACCACGGCATCGGATACCTGGACGTCCACTCCTCTTGCACTCTGTATGATTTCACCCGATTGGGAAAAAATCGATCCTGAGACAACCAAATTAATCAAGCGCTCCTTTGATACACTGCTTAAAAAAATGACCGAAACCTTTACCCAGAAAAAGTCTCTGGGTTTATCTATCTTGGAGAGGCAGAGGCTGGCTGTTATTTTACAGGAGCTTCAGATCGGGATACCCCACCTTTCTGCTGATAGCCTGAAAGATGCTCATACCATGCTTTCGGCACAGATTATTATATTTCCTGAACCTGCTTTGTATACCTTTGATCAGGAACAGCAAGCAGAAGTAAGTATGCGTCTGGTAGAAACAAAGAGCACAAAAATTGTGGCCGCCTTTTCCATACCCTTTTCTCCGCAATTGGAATCCATAAACAAGGCTGTCTCCGACTTAGTTAAAAAAACTATGCAAACATTACAGGATCAGTACCCCTTACAGGGTAAAATTATCTCCATAGAAGACCAAATGGTGGGGATTAATCTTGGGGCATCTGTGGGAGTATCCCGGGATCAGTCCTTTTTGGTGGAGATTAATCTTGGGTCATCTGTAGGAGTTTCCCGGGATCAGTCCTTTTTGGTGCTGGGTCAAAATTCAAAAGAAGCGCCAAAAGGGACCATCGGGATAGAAACCATTTACGATCAAACAACCCTGGCCAAAATTCTGGACCAACAAAAAGAATTCAAGGTCGGCGACAAAATTAGAGTGAAACCTGCCGGCCCTTAATTCTGTAAATTATGGCAACCCAGTTATTATGATCATATTTTAAGAAAAGATGAAGACATCTTGAACATAGCGCAATATATCCTCGACAATCCAGTGAAAAAAAATTACGTAGAACATTTTTTGGATTATCAATTTTCCGGTTCATTTGAATTTGATCGAGAAGATTGTTTTTTAGAGTAAGGTTAAAATTTTTTAAGGTTGGTGTAAAAGAATTTATGGTAAGGCAGGGCTAAAGCCCTGCGCTACAAAAAACAAAATACAAATTAACATGAAATAAAAAATGAACACCTTTAGACATGATTTACAACGAAAAACAACCCTTATTTTTAAGATAAGCATTACCTTAATCCTGCTTCTCTGCTTATTTTTCTGTGTGGGTTCTTGTTCGCAGATTCAGCCCAAAATTTGTATTAAGGACGGCCAGCAATATTGTGTTACCCAAGACAGGATACAGGTAATCACCTGGGATGCCTGCTATAGACGCGGCGTAAATTGTATGGGAGGCCAGTGCTGGGAATATGCTGTAGAAGAATTTAATCAAGCCATTGATCTTCGGCACAAGGATCAAAGACATGCCAGAGCCTATGGGATGCACTTTCGAGATGAATATTTCCCTCACCGCGAATTGGGGATCAGCCTCTTTCGTTTGGGTAAAATTCAAGAATCATTGCAGGAATTGGAGTTATCCATGGGCCATCTTCCTTCAGCCAGAGCTAAGTATTATCTCAATCAGGTTCGACGTTCTTCTCTTTTAGAAACCGGTAAGGATATCTCGCCGCCGGTCATTCACCTGGATTTTTTAGAAGTAGAATACCTGACCAATCAAACCCCCTTTCAGATCAAAGGAATTATCAAGGACGACCAATATGTCAGCTCAATATCTATAAACCAAAAACCCTTATTTATCGAGTTGTCCGAGCCGACTATTTCCTTCACCGAGTCTGTTGATTTACAAGAGGGATGGAACACTATCCGGGTTATGGCCGGGGATTTAGTTGACAGGCAAACTCATCAAAATATTAATATCTATTTGGACCAACAAGGGCCTTTGGTAATCTTTAACCCCATTCAAGAAGATCAGGTTATTGGATCAGACAGCATCAAATTGACGGCCGTGGTTTATGATACATCAGGTATTGTTTCCTTTACATTGAATCAAAAAGAAGCGCTTAAGGTGGGCCTGGATCAACTCTGTCTAGTAGAGCAAACCATCCCCCTCACCCCGGGCATCAAGACCATACCCTTTTGGACACAAGACCGCGCGGGAAACATCAGCCAAGGGAACATATCCCTTTTTCCAAAACCCAGACGGCATCATCTTGACAGGCGTCTTGTCTGCAGAAGCCCTGAAAACATCAAGCTAACCTTAAACTCCCTTCCTGCCCAGTCAACAGGAGAAAATAACATTTATTTTGATATCACGCACCCACAGCATGAGGAATTCACCACCTTTTACAAAGAAATTTTTTTGGAGGGTACGATAGAAGCTCAAAAAGGCATCCAAAAAATTGAGCTTAACGGCAAACAGCTTTTCAATGTTTCTGAGATAGAAAAAATTGTAGAAAAAAACAGGGAAAATCTTATTCAGATGCTGGCCAGACAAGATAGAGATATTGAAAACTATTTACAATCACTGTACAAGGTGGTCCACAGTTGCAATTTCTATTATCTTAATCAAAGGATTGCTCTTAAAGACGAAGTTACTGATTTACATCTTTTAGTGGAAGACACCTTGGGCAATCAGGGATCACAGCATTATTGCATACAAAGGGTGCCCAGAGAAGAGGTCTTGAAAAGCGAGCAGCGTATGGTACTGGCCCTTCTCCCCTTAGACGCCATAGCAGCAAAAGAGAACACTATACAAAATTATATCAATAGCAAGCTTATAGAATCCTTTATAAGCTATGGCCGCTTTAATCTGGTTGAGCGTGAAAAACTGCCCTGGGTGCTTATCGAAAAAACCATTCAAGCCAAAGGGGGGATTTACCAGAATAATGCAGCCCAAACAATTGGTGCAATAGCGGCAGCCGAAGGGGTTATTTGCGGATATATCCAAAGGCGAGAAGATGGGACAGAGATTCTGGCCAGATTTATTGAGGTTGAAACAGGGCTTATTCGCCTATTTCACGATGTTTTCACCCCCCATGAGAATAAAGAAAATTTGCATAATATAACCTTAGGTCTGGCCATGAAATTTCGCGATGCCTTTCCCATTTGCACAGGCGCCATTATCGCTAAAAAGAGGAAAATCATTCGAGTGGATTTTGGTTCGGAAAAGGGAATCTTCCCGGGGATGCTTTACAATATTTTTAAAGATGAACAAGAACTTATCGGGAAGGCCAATATAGAGGATGTAAGGGAAGGGTTTTCCGAGGCCAAAATCTCTGAAAGGGAAACAGCTTTGCAAGTAAATGTAGGTTATAAGGTAAGAACAAGGTAAATGAAATAAGAGGCAATATAGATGTAGCTTAGGATTGCCTATTTTTTTTAGCTGTAGCGCAGTGTTTTATGTATTTACATAATGGTTTTATGTATTTACGTAGCGCAGGGCTTTAGCCCTGCTAAAAACTTTTGGCTTGCCATAAATGCAGGGCTAAAGCCCTGCGCTACTTTTAGCTAAATATCGATTATGCAATTACATTTTTGAAAATTGAAAAAACGAAAAAAGGTAAAATCTTAAATGATAAAAAAGGATTTTCGTTTATGAACTGTGTTAAGATGTTTTGTGTGCTTATATTCGGCCTGCTTATTTTGATAACCTCCCCTCCCCTGAAGGGAGATGCCGGGGGATGGAAAAATTTACCCCCACCTGCCCTCTCCCATCAATCTAAAGGAATAGTGTCTGAAGTAAGAGAACCCGAAGAGGAAGGAATTAAGTCTCAAAAGGGTAATGAACATAATTCAGGGCAGTCTGCCAGTTCAAAAATTTCCATTGATATTGAAATGAGTTATCCCCCAGCTCACAGCTTGGCCAATCCCTATACTTTGACTACTCCCTATAAAGAAATTTTTCTTGAAGGTAAGGTCCTGGCTGAAAATGGGATTAATCAGGTTAAGCTAAATGGTCAAGACCTTTTTAATATGAATAGGTTAAAACAACTTCTGCAGGATACTCTGCCGGCATTTAAGGTTTATCATCTTAATCACATCTATCACTTAAAACAGGGAATTAACAACCTTGATCTTCTTGTCGAGGATAATGCAGGCAATAAGGTTTCAAAGCGGCTTCAAATCAGAAATATCCCCTTGGAAAATATTTTGAAAAGCCGCCGGCGTATGTACTTGGCCATTATTCCCCTGGCCAAAAAAATAGAAAGTAAAATTGATGTTCAACTGTATATGCACAACAGGCTCACTGAGTCATTTACCCGCCAGGCACGCTTTAACCTGGTGGAAAGAGAAAAGCTTCCCTGGTTATTGATTGAAAAGGCAATCCGAACAAGAGGCATTTCCAAAAAAGATATCGTCCAAAGAAACATTGCCAACAAACTTTGCCAAATGAGCCAGGCAGAAGGAATAATTTTTGCAGAATTACAAAAAACAAATAAAGGAATCGAAATTCTGGGCAGGTTTGTAAATGTAGAGACCGGAGCAACTCTTTTTTCCCATAGGGTCTTTGCACCTATTCAGCAAATAAAGAGCAATAAAAATTTTGAAGACTTGAATATGATAGTTTCCGGTCTGGCCATAAAATTTCGCGATTCTTTTCCCCTGTGCGCAGGAAAGATTACTACCAAAAAAGGGAGGATTATACACGTTGATTTAGGCGCTGATGAGGGGCTTTTCCCCGGCATGGGTTATAATATATATAAGGACAAAGATGGTCGGGAACTGATCAGCAAGGCGGTCATAAAAGAAGTGACCAAAGATTCGTCCAAGGCCGGGATTCTGAAGGGAGAAAAGAGTTGGGGAATTAAGAGGGGATATCTGGTGATTACAAGATAGGAGGCAATGTCATTAATTTAAGCACTGATCAGCACTTTTTTATCATTTCGAACAGATGTGAGAAATCTTGTTATACTCCACGTTTAAAGATTTCTCGTCGCTAAAGCTCCTCGAAATGACAAGGGAGAATACTTAAGTTGAGATAAAGTGAGAATAAAATTGGCAGGGCTGAAGCCCTGCGCTACATAAAACAATAAAAAATTTGCGCTAGGTAAAAGCAAAAGAATAGGTTGCTGGGGGGAGATGAAAAAAAGTAGGTTGGTGAGATGTGCGGCAAAAGAGAGAGATTTAAGACAAGGGGTTTTGGCAAAATTTTAATTGCCTTCATTAGGGTTTGGGGGGGGATATTAGTTGCCTTCATTTTGGTGTTCTTCCTTTGCTCGTCAGGTTATGGGAATGATGCCATTAACCTTGGCCTTATTGAAAGGTTCGAATATTTTGGGGCCATTTCCTGTGTGGAGATTTACCGGGATAACAGTCATAATGAAATTTATGCTTACTTAGGAACACAAGAAGGGCTCCTTATCGTAGATATTACTGACCCAAACACCCCCGAAAAATCTACATTTTTAAAAATGGGAAAGGTTAAAGCTATTGCCTTTTACCAACCCGATGGACCAAAAAATTTTGCCGTAGTGTTGAAAGCTAGGGGAGGCATAGCCATACTTGATTTGGAAGATGCAGCCAAACCAGTTTATGCAGGAAAATATGAATTAATTGGAAAACCTGAAATCCTATCTTCTAAAATAGAAATATATCTTAATTCAGAAACAATAACAACAGAATCAGCGGTATCAGAGACAGGGACCTCAGGGACAGCAACATTAGCAACACAGATTTCTATTGCAAGAGAAGAAGGCGCCCAAAATATAGCCATTTCAGGCCACTATGCTTATGTGGTGGACTGCTTTGATGGTCTTGTCATCATCGACCTGATTGATCCGACAAAACCGGCCTATGCAGGAGGATATTATACTCAAGGGAAAGCCAAAGATATTGCCATATCAGACAACCATGCCTATATAGCCGATGGGGCAAACGGCCTGGTAATTATCAACATAACTGATCCCACCAATCCCTTTTATGCAGGCGGAGATACCCTCGCCATCGAAGAATGGGAAGCTGATAATCAAGAAACTGATTATATAAAAGATGCCCTGGGAATAGCCGTTGATGAAAACCATGCTTACCTCACTCTTTGGACAAAGGGGCTGGTCATCGTCGATATAAGTGATCCGAGCAACCCCTCTTATGTGAATTGGCTTGACACGGGAGGTGATGCTCTTGATGTGGCCATTTCTGAAAACTTTGCGTATGTAGCTAATGGGCAACAGGGCCTGGTTATTATTGATGTAAGCGACCCGAATAAACCTGTGGAAACAGAAAGAAGATATGATAATAGCCAAGAAGGAGCCATAGATATAGCCATATCCGGCAACTGTGCCTGTATGCCGGATTATCAGGGAAAAGGCTTTAAAATCTTAACTATACCCAAAACCGATCCGGCCACACCTGCCGTCTATGCAGGCAAGTATAATACCGAATGTTATGCTCAAGGTATGATCATATCTAATGGCTATGGCTATATGGTTGAAGAAAAAACCGGTCTGACGATAATCAATGTCAAAGATCCGACTGAACCTGGTATAACCGGAAAATACCTTACTGCTGGGAAGGCTTTCGATATAGACATCTCCGGGGACCATGCCTACGTGGCTGACTATGACAGCGGTCTGGCCATTATTGATATAACCGACCCTAACAATCCTGTTAAGGCAGGGCAATGCCCTACCACTGGTAATGCTTCGGGTGTCAAGATTTTCGGCGATTATGCTTATGTAGCCGATATTGTCAACGGCCTGCTCATTATTGATATATCCGATCCGAATAATCCTTTTATTACTGAAGAGCCTGATATACCCATGAAGGCTTATGATATTGCTCTTTCAGAGAACGGTAATTATGCTTATGTGGCTGATCAAGACGTTGGCCTGCAAATCTTTGATATAAGCGATCCGAATAATCCGCTTAATACCGGTAATTACCCATACCAGGACGCTATGGTCGAGGATATGCTCATCCATGATAATTACGTGTATATGGCTGCAGGGGCAGCAGGTCTTCTGATTATTGATGTCAGTGATCCGGCGGACCCTCAATTTGCCGGTAAATACGAAAATGAGGCAGGGATTTACGGCGTATCTCTTTGCGGTGACTATGCTTATGTGGCTAATAATGAAAACGGTCTGGCCATCATCGATATCAAAGATCCGAACCAACCTATCCTTTACCAAGCGTATGACACTCCCGGTGCAGCCTCGGGTGTGGTCGTTTATGAGAAATATGCTTACGTAGCTAATGCGATAAACGGTCTTTTCATTTTTAAGATAATGGACACTCCATCTGCCTTCGGAAACCTGATCCTTTGTCCAAGCGGTCCGGCCTCAGTTGTTAACCCTCTTTGGCCACCCACACAGGCCTTATCCAATTTGGCTTACACTACCTTTCTGGATCAAAATTATCCCCTACATTCTATATATTATCTTAACCCCAATCCTAATCCATATCCGGATATTGACCAGGTTGTCTCACTTGACTCGCCGGTTGTGAATACCTTTGATTCATCTTTGGATGAATTCCATTATGCGCTTACTCAATGGGCCCCCAGCAGTCTGAACACCGGTCCCCTCTACCTTTATCTGGTAGGCCAGGGCGCTTCTGATGCTTTTCAAATCTTTCCCGGCGAAATACTTTTAGCCGAAGACCCTAATAATCCCGACTTGAAGGATGGTCTTGACATCTATCAGGAAGAAACCGGCAGGGACCTTATCTGTATCATGGATTTCTCCTCCTCGGGCTCCTTCTGTGATAATCTTATAGATCCAAACACAAAACCTTACAGCAGGAGTATAATTACCTCTACTGACGACGGCCCAGCCTACTTCTATTCGCACGCCTCATTATCCTTCATTGGCCGTTTGTTTATTACAATACTTCGAAACCTCAATATGCCGGACTTTTTTTCGGACACCGGCATATCTCATCTCCAAAGGGTAAAGCTTCTCCAGGCTGCTTTTTCTATAGCAAGAAAGGACTTCTGGGCATCAAACAATCTCTTAGGCAACCACGCCCCCCAAATGGTGACCGCCCGTGGACCTCATACCCTTTGCAGCATCACTCTTTCAACAAATTTTAACAATTCTGCTTTCATCTATGGGGACACGAATCAAATTTGGATAACCGATCCCAATTATATGATAGATCTTAAGGCTACAGGTCATTACCTAGATGGAGATCAAGACCTTGACTGCCAAGTCTTTTATCACTCCTCAGATCCTGCCATTCTCTCGGTTACGCAAAAAGGACAGGTTTATGCCAATCCCAATACGAATTATATGGGCGACGCCTTTATTCTGGCCACCATCATTGATCCAAACTTTATTGATCCCAATCTTATCCAAAACCTGAATCTTGGTAATGACTTCACCCTTCCACCCCTCGGAGGGGTCACCGGCAGGATACCAATTAACGTCGCCATAGCGGAAAGAAGAGAAAAAGAAAACCTGCCCAAGGCCATTATTGTGGCCGGGAGGTCCAACGATCCGGAGGGTTACGACTATTTGTGGGACAGTACAAGCCGTATAGCTAACCATGCTTACAACACTTTCATTGACAGAAATTATAGTCCTGAAAATATTTACTACCTGAGCCATGACCCCAACCAGGCCGGGGTTGACGGCCCCTATTCCGATTCAAACCAAACCTTCTCTACCCTATTGAATGAACTATTCACCAACCCGAATAATCCCTATTTAAACCTTAAAGAATTAACTGACTTGACCATTTTCCTTACCGGTCACGGCCAAAAAAACAGGTTTATGCTCGGGCCTGAAGATGATCAATTCCTCACTCCGGATATTTTAGATCAGTGGCTGGATAATCTTCAAAGTATATATCCTTCATCTAAAATTACAGTCATCATTGAGGCGGCTTTTTCGGAAAGCTTCATTTATTCCCTTCTCCATGAAGCACAAAACAGGATCGTTATTGCCTCAACCCAAGAGAGCGCCGCTTTCCTGGAAGCCAATGGCCGGATTTCCTTTAGCTATTTTCTATTCAATTATCTCAAAAGCGGGTCCAACTTTGCCATAGCCTTTGAAAAGGCATATAAAAATATAGCCTCACTCGGTTTGGGGGGCATACTGCACCCTATCCTAAAAGACACCCAAAGCAGGCGGTTAGCTTTACAAACAAGCCTTGGCGGCCTATTTCTCCAAAGCAAAATTCAGCCACAAATCATTCAGATGTCCACTTTTGATGACCCGAATAATCCGATTACGCCTTATCAATCAGTGAACCTCTGGGCCAAGGTAATTAACCTGAATAATGTAGAGAAGGTCTGGGCTGTCATCAATAATTCACTAAGCAGCTTACCTTTTTCAGCCTCTGGAGAGGTGCCTTTAGCAATACTCAATTTACCCAAGGTCATCCTTGTTTATAATATTGTGAATGATCGGCATGAAGGCACCTATGAGGGATTTTCCTATCCCGGCCCTTATACAATTACTTTCATGACCGAGGATGATCAAGGAATAGTATCCTATCCGAAAACGGTCCATTTGAACATAGAAGGCCCCTGTAAAAATATAGCCTTCCTTATTCATGACCTCAACACAGGGCCTTATGCTAATTTTGCCCAATGGGTCCTGAGAAAAAGAGGATTCCCGGAAAACGATATTTATAAACTCCAAGGCGTAAATAATCTCCCCTCTGCCCTTGATTCGGCAATTGACCCTAATGATTCCATCAACCAGCTCATCCTCTTTTTTATCTCTCAAGAGGTCCTCACCAGCACCCAGATGGAGGCCCTTGATACTCAACTTGATCAGATCCAACAGGATACGAACTGTACTATTATCACCTTAATAGATGCTGATGACTCAGGATTTTTTCTGCCAATCCTTAAGGGGGAGAAAAGAATCATCATAAGCAGCACTGATCAGAATCATCAAATCACTACAGGTTATGCGCGACCTCCATTTTCACAATTTTTCTTCTCCGGTATCTACAACGGGGTAAATGTTAACCTGGCTTACAGTATGGCCTGCCTGGCCATAGGCCCCTATTCTTTGCAAAATCCCTTGTTGGATGATAATGGTAACGGCGTAGGCTCTGAATACGGCCCTGATTATGACGGCCAAATGGCCGCCAATATCTATCTGGGCTCACCCTTTGTGGCCGTGCCGGCAGGCCCCTGGATCACTGTCCCTTCAGTGGTACATATAAACGGCTGGAAAACCTCAACTGCCACAATCTGGGCACAGGCGCCAGATCCGAATAATTTGGTCTGGGCCCATATCCTTCCTCCCGAAGGTCCAAGAGATGTAACCTTACTTGAGTATAATGGTATTGCAGACAGGTTTGAAGCGGAATACCATTGGTTTACACAAAAGGGCAGCTATGAGGTGGTAGTTTATGTGCAGAATCAGTATGGACTTTTAAATTATGATATAACTCATTACCTGGTACTCAAGCCAGACCTTTATGAGGTCGAGAGTGACCCGAATAGATTAACAGCCATTATGGTAAACCAAGCACCCCAAGAACATAGTTTTCATGATCCCAATGATCAAGACCTGCTCCATTTTTATGGTTACGCCGCGCTCCCCTATGAGATCACGGCCACTAAGCCCTGGCCGGACTGTCAACTAAAAATCGAAGTCTTTGCTCCTGATGGTACGCTCATTAACCAATCCCCTTACACAGTGGGTTTTACAGCTTCTGAAACCGGCTTCTACACGATTCGGGTGAGCTATACCTGCCCCATGCTTCCCATGGACTATCCAGGCTATACTATTCTAGTAGGCTGCTCCTCTGCCGGAACAGGCGGTATCTGGGGCTGGGTAAGAGATGCGGATACAGGCGCAGGCTTAGTCGGGGCACAACTCTGCGCGTCTGAAGAGCAGTGTGTTTCCAGCCTGGATGAATGGTGGTCTGATGACCCCAATGCTGATATCACCCATACTGAAGCAGGCTTCTATTTCATGGATGCCTTGCCCGTGGTAAGCGGAGGACTGCCAATTTCCGTTCAAACAGAAGGCTACCTTCCAACCGGCACGGTAATAAATGATTACCATGAAAATTTATTAAACATAACCTTTTATCTTGAATGGCAAAATCCTAATATCCCTACCCCACCCGATCCGGAAGAAATTCAAAATACTATCAACTGCCTGATGCAAAAAAAAGACGAAGTCAGGGTCGATGTTATCCTTTATAAAGGGCTAAATTTCTTTTCTCATCCCAATTCAAATCCAATTTCTCCCTTTTACGCTGCCAATTTTTTATTATCCAATGAACCTGATATAACTCCTGAAACAAGCCCCACGTGGTTTTTAGGTATAAAACATTTCAACATATCAGGCAACACTTTTGAGACATGTTGTTTTGTTCTGTCTCCACAGGGAGAATGGTCCATAGAATGTTCTAATAATTTCCCCGTTGCTTCAGGAGAAAACAACACTGTCTATATGATTCAAACAAAAACCTTACATTTCCCTATTCCCCTTCCCAATCCAGCCATAGATCTGAAAAAAGGTATAAATTATATTGGTATCCCCAGCCCACCCCCTGAATACAACACATATACCATGCTCCAGGACATAGGTGGTCCTGAAGAGGTAGCAAGCATCATCGGTTTCAATCCCTTGATAGGCAAACAAGGGCACACGTATTGGAATTATAACCAGCCGAGTGGGGATAATTTTCCCATACAATCCGGTTCGGGATATATGGTTTATATGAAAAAAGATGTAGTGAATTGGTTTCCCGGCGCTACGTTGCCGGATTAAAATCCGCACTTAATGATTTACCGTAGCGCCTTTGAATGATTTACTGTAGCGCAGGGTTTTGATTATCTACTATAGCGATGTAATGACTTTATGTAGCGATGTAATGACTTTATGTAGCGCAGGGCTTTAGCCCTGCTTAAACCCATTATTAAAATAATTTGCAAGGCAAAAGCCCTGCGCTACGAAAGAGCAATAAAAAACAAGCAGTGCATGAAAACAATACAAATGGCAGGGCTAAAGCCCTGCGCTACATAAAAAATAAAAAGGTAGGGATTAAACCAGTGCTTTGGCCATCTGATACACCAGTAAAAACGACCATAAAAATTAAAAAGTAAGAGATTAAAACCCTAGAAAGCTAAAAAGGCAAAATGGGGAAGGTTCAAATGCTAATTAATCGGAAACAGGTTTTGATCCTAATCATAATGATCCTAGTCATTATTATGGGTTTTCTTTTTAGTTTCACCCATAGATGTTTAAGCCTGCCTGTCTGGCCTGTAACTGAAGATCCTGATGGCAACCCTGTATATGACGACATAATCGGGTTTGCAGATGGATCATCCTTAGAGTTTTCCAAAATCGAAATACCTCCGCTAGGGGAAATTAAATATACTATTGGAGACAACTGGGTTGATTTTCCTGAAAAACTCAATACCAAACACCATAAACCTCATACTGTTCATATTCACTTTAACACGAATACTATTACTGAGGATGTAAGATTAATTGTATCAGTTATGACTGATGACCCTAATGAGCAAACAGTAGGCGCCTACTTTGACGGCAACCAAATGCCCCAGGTGGCCGGAAAAAAAATCCAATATGGAAAATTTACTCTTCAAATCTTCTGGTTAGGATCTGTTATACCAGGGGAGCATGAAATCAGCATAAAGAATGAAACGGACCCAAATTGTACTGATCAAAATTTTAATTATGGAATTTATTTCGATTATGTCAAATTACTCCCCAGACAAACAATCGTTATACCTGACGATTATTCGACTATTTCAGAAGGGATAGAAGCATCAATTCCAGGAGACATTATTCGCGTAAAAAAGAATAAAATTGCTTACAAAGAAAACATTCAATTAAAATCAAGGATAATGCTCATAGGTGAAGATGCTCAGGAGACAATAATCAATGGCAATGGCGAAGGGCAAACTGTTATAGATGGGGCTGATCAGGCTCAGATTAAAGGATTCACTATCAAAAATGACGGTAGTGGTATTGGAGTTTCTGCTTCTCACGATTCCATGTATATTGCAAACAATATCATTCTATCCTGCTCAACCGGCATCCGTTTAACCGGACAAAACACAGAGATTATTAATAATACCATGGCCGAAAATGATTATCCTATTTATGTTCGAAAAGCAGATGTTGGCGCACCTATTCCCAGCCTGATTTGCAAGAACAATATCTTTAACGATGGTCTTTGCGCCATCTATATACTTACTGACAACAACAATGATCTTAGTATTGACCCAAATTGTAAAGATCAGATAATTCAGGAATTCAGGTTCAATAATATCTTATCAGGATTCGATTCAAACCTTAATTTATCTAATCTCGCCATGCAAAACATGGAGGTAAATCCATTTTTTGTAGATACCAATAACCATAATTATCATCTTATGCCATATTCACCCTGTATAGATGCTGGCGATCCGAATTCTGACTTTTCTCTGGAACCGGACCCAAACAACGGGGGGAGGATTAATCTGGGGGCCTTCGGCAATACACCACTGGCACAAAAGACCCTTGATTCAGATAGGGATGGAGCATTGGATTATTATGAAGGGCCTGGAGACATAGATCAAGATGGCCGTCCTGACTATCTGGATAATCAGACAGCCGTCTTCAAAACATCAACAAGCAAGGGATTCGAATTGGAAGTCGGCGCCGGAAGGATAGCCATTTGCCTGCAAGCGGATGCAAATACCCCTTTAATCTTAGAAAAAGTGAAGGCCTTGAAGGAAAAAAGTCCCGGCATTTCGGGTCTTAATCCACCAAAATCCCATTATTATTATGGCTTTTGGGAATTTACCATCAACGGCCTGGAGCAAGGAGCGAACATAAAAATAGCCATTCTTTGTCCCCATGAATCCTTCTTTGATTTTCAGGAATATTATGCGTATGATCCTGAAAATGGATGGAGCGCTCTGCAAATACAAAAGGACCCTACACGATCCAGGATTTATATTACTTTATCTGACGGGGACAAAGAAGATATAGATGCTTCTGAAAACGGTGCAATTTTTCATAGGGGCGCAATTGCCGTGCCCTTATTCCTGGGTGAAGAATACGACTATAAAAGCTGTTTTATTTCCAATTTATAAAAAAATGTAACCCCTCAGTCCCCCTCACCTGATGGGAGGGGTTAGGTGAGGGGGATCTTTGGTTAACCCCACATGGCCTCCCATCAAGGGGGAGGAACTGAGGGGACTGAATAATTACAAGGAAATTAATAACAATGTCTTTAAATTTAAAGCATAACCAAAGGATTTTTAAAGGGACAATCTTTCTTATCCAAAGTATTATAGTATGTTTAATCCTTTTTTATCCCCTCTCACAAACCTTAGGGCTGGGAGGCCCTGACCTTAAATTTAGCTCGTCCCTTAACCCTGTTGGATCAGGCGCCAGGGCCTTAGGAATGGGAGGCGCTTTTATCGCCGTTGCTGATGATGCCACAGCCTCCTCCTGGAACCCGGCCGGTCTGAAGCATCTCCTTCGCCCTGAAGTCAGCCTGGTGGGAAATTATGATCACAGAAAAGAAGGCTTTTGCTTTGCTGATTCACCTGAAGCCTCAAAACAATATACAATATACGACAAAGACCTTAATTATATGAGTGTGGTTTACCCCTTTATGTGGCAAAAGAGAAATTTCGTCATCTCCTTAAACTACCAGAATCTTTATAGCCTGAACCGAAAAATGCAATTCCCATACACCTATGACGCCCCTGAATTAACAGTGGACTATGATGTCACCTTTAAGCAGGAAGGAAATCTTAAAGCCATATCCCCTGCCCTGGCTGTGTTCCTGACCCCCAAGCTCTTTTTCGGAATGACCCTGAATTTTTGGTCTGATGATTTTTTCGATAACGGGTGGGTGGAACATTACAGCAAATCAGGCAAAGGGCTACATGAGGGAATAATGGAGGTGGAAATCTATACAGATAAAATTGATCGTTACTCATTTTCCGGTTGCAATCTAAAATTTTCTCAGCTCTTAGGAGATATCTTCTCTTTTGATTTGCATAGGGTGAAGGATAGATGTACAAACTTCAACATGAATCTGGGCCTTTTATGGGACATCAACCGCTATTTAACCCTTGGGGCGGTAATCAAGACACCATTCACTGCTCGATTCAGACATGAGGGAAAAACTATAACCCACACTATTTTTCCAAAGGCCCCAGAATATGATGAAATCTTTGACCCTCCTACACAAACCGACTATCAAACACTCACCATGCCGCCTGCCTATGGAATAGGACTGGCCATAAAGCCTTCCGATCGGCTTATATTTGATCTGGATATTTACCGAATTGAATGGGACGACTATGTGCTTTGCGATGCTTCGGGAAATAAAATTGATCCTATTACACGCGATCCGAAGGCAGAAAGTTCGCTCAAAGCCACGCATCATGTCAGGCTTGGCTGCGAATATGTTTTTCTCTGTAAAAATTTTACTCTCTCCCCTCGCCTGGGTTTATTCTATGATCCTGAGCCGGCCAGAAATAATCCCGATGATTTTTACGGCTTCGGCCTTGGCGCAGGCATAACTTTTGGTTCCCTGGCCGTTGATTGGGCCTACCAATATAGATTTGGAGAAAATGTGGAAGGAGACAGTATTAAAGGAGAAATGTCCTCAGCCGACGTCAAACAGCATCTTTTTTATAATTCCATAATCTACTACTTCTGATGGTTATCTATGTTCATCATTCAGGCTCTTTAATTATGAAAAATATTTCATAAATATGAATATTTTTTCATGTTACTCAAATTATTAATTATAAAATATTAACATTGACTTACCTGATAATATAAATAATATGAATAAATAAACCTCGGCCGGTATTTTGGGAAAATAATTTTATATTTTAGACATACATAAATTATTTCAATATGTTAGCTTTAAAAAACGCTTTTTGGAATATTTTTTAGACGATAGTTTCATTTTGCAAACATTATCAAAAAGTTAATTCTATTTTTATCAAAATTATAAGAAATAATATTTAAAATACAAAAAATTAATTTTAAATATTAAGATATCTGGCATTTGAATTGCGGGAATAAAACGCAATAACAATAATAAGTATAATTTCTAAAACTTAATAATTAAACTAAAATTATCTCAAAGGGGGATAACAAAAAAGGAGGTTGGGATTACATGAAAAAAAATATTTCTACAACTGAGTTTACCGCACTAATAATATTATGTATCATTTTTATGACCACGATGTTTTTTGTTAAAAACAGTTCGGCTATTTCATTAGTTGTGGATCAAAATGTGGGGGAAATTGATACATATGACTTTGATTTCATCCCCATAACAGAAAACACCTTAAGTTTTGATTTCACCTTCACTACCGTCGATGATCCATTAGATCCTGACGATTCATGGTTTTTAGATTCATTTTATTGTAATATCATAATCGGAGCTGTTGATTATGGTTTATTACTTGTAGATGATTGGGGAAATTTGCCTGACCCTGATTGGACTGCTCCAAGCACAGTAACGGTCAGTGCTTCAACTACACCCGGATATGATTACACTCTAACAGCAGACATATCATCTCTTTTAGGACAATCGGGTAATATTTATTTTGAGTTAGCAGATTGGGGCAGCCCTGACCCTGGGTGGGGAGGGGATGGTTATGATACCACTGTTGAGTTTGCTAATATTGCCGGTATAACACCTGTGCCGGAACCGACTACACTATTTTTATTAAGCCTTTCTTTATTGGGGCTTGCTGTACTTAGAAAAAGACATTAAAAAATAATCCAAAATAATTTGATCAAATTTGATCAAGAATGAAAAATTAGATTTAATCTGTATTAGTAACGTGAAAACAAACGCCTTAAAATAAAATAAGGCGTTTCATCATAGAGGCCGAAATTAGCGACAGCCAAAAGAAAAAAGCCGTATTTGTGCTATAAATCTATTTAGTTTTATAACTATTAATGCGTAATTTTAAAACTGCTTTTGAAATTGCTTAGTTAAAAAACATTATAAATTTATACCCGCACGATATCAAGTACAGATTATCCTGCTTGCTCTGCTGATCAGATGAAACTATTTTAAAAGGCACATATTTAAAAGGCACATACTTTTTTCCCCTCCGACCATGCTGTTATTGCTTTTATTATTGAAAAATTCAGTACGCTGGGTGTTCTCAAGCAAAAAAATTTAAAAAATTTTTATTCAACATAATCAGTTGGTAAATTTATTTTTATAATTTTCTAGCAATAATAAAACAAACTAAAGGTAAGGAGATAGAAATGAGAGGACGTGTCTTTAGAAAGGGCTTTTCCCTAACTGCCTTAGCAGTTTTTTTGATGCCGGCCTTTATTTTATGTTCACAAAGTAATCTTCAGGCGGCAGTCGATTTTACCAACCTGGTCGAAATAAGCTCACAAGTCACCATCATAAAATCTGCCGCCAGGTATAACCGGAGCACAAGAACATTTTTCTTTAGAATTAACATAACCAATCCGGGTCCCGATACTTTCTCCCAACCCATAGTTGCAGTTATTGATGATCTTGTTATCTCTAATCCCAGCTATAATGTAACCTTTATGGACACAGATGATATGCTGGATATCGACTCGGATGGCTACATCAATCCTGTCTATATCGTCAGTAACACCCATTTAGCTCCTGGGGCCTCTGTGTATAAAAATATTCAGGTTGCCTTCCGGGATGCGAGCGGCAATCTTGTTCGTCCATGCCCCTTTCGTTTTACCATACAGGCCTTTGCCACTCAGTCTACTGGGGATACGACCCTTCCTAAGATAAGTATTAATTATCCACTAGATGCATCCACTATCGGTACAGACACTCCCAAAATCATCATTACCTATAGTGATGATGATTCAGGCGTCAACACCGGCAGTTTAAACGCATTAATTAATACCCTGGACAAGAGCAGTCTTTTCACCACCACTGGCCTTGGAGCCATTTATCAAACCATTAATGAAATTGCCGCCGGAAATAACACCATCGAAGTAACCCTGGATGATAATGCGGGCAACAGCGGTAACGCTACTTCCAATTTTACTGTTACTCTTTCCATGGACTTACCTCTTTACGCCTTCTGCCTAAATCAAAGAAACTGGATCTTTCAATCACCCGCAGATGGCACCTACACGCAATACCCTATCCCCGCCGGTCTTGATATCCTCGATTTTTATATTCAGGCCCTTCATCTTGCCTCTAGTAGTAGTGGGCAATATTTTTCTTTTGTTGATGAGGAAGGAATTTATTACTCTCCCGGAGATTCTACTTATGGGCTATATATGACTTCCACTGAGCTTGGGGTACCAGGCCAATATGTTGATGCTCTTTACATTGACGCCAGTAATATGATTTATTTTTCAGTAGTAGGTAATGGTGATATTCTTCAATCCTCCGGAGATGACACTAACACCACTTTTATGACGGAGGATGATCTGGGGATTTCAGGAATGGATCTTGATGCCTTGTATATCACCACCAATGGCAAGGTTTTATTTTCTGTTTCAGGCGATGGAACAATCCTGGAATCTTCAGGTGTCGGCAGCAATGCCGTTTATCTGAACTCCTCCGATTTAGGTGTATCGGGGTATGATATAAATGCTTTCTCACTCAAGGCGTTACAGGCAGGTATAAGCGCTTCGCCCAGCAAAGGGGGAATCCCTCTAGATGTCCAATTTTCTGCTTTAAAGGATGGAGGAGTTCCACCTTATTCCTATGAATGGGATCTAAACGGAGATGGCACTATTGACGATACAAGGCCGAATTTTAGCTACATCTATCAGGTATATGGGGTATATAATGTAACGCTAGCTATTAAAGACGCCTTTGGAAGTTCTGCCTCGGATATAATTACTATTTCTGCCCTTTCTGCTCCAACCATAATCGCTGCAGCAAATCCCAGCACAGGAGGCATTCCCCTTGATGTGGCTTTTTCAGCCACAGTTACAGACCCGGATGGCACCATTGTGCTCTATGAATGGGATTTTGAAGGAGATGGGACCTATGACTGGTCAAGCTCCACCACATCAAATACCACCCATCAATATACATCCTCCGGATTATATCAGGCCACTATTCGGGCCACAGACAATGATGGGCTTACAGGAGCTGACAGTATAGAAGTTACCGTTGGTATCCCACCCACTGCATCTGCAAGTGCAAATCCCATGAGTGGTGCAGCGCCCCTTGACGTGAGCTTTACCGGAACCGGCACTGACACTGACGGCGCCATTGTGCTCTATGAATGGGACTTTGAAGGGGATGGCAGCTATGACTGGAGCAATGCTTCCTCTGGGAACACCACACATACTTATACATACTCGGGGATTTTCAATGCCACCTTAAGGGTCACTGATGATGACGGGCTCAATGATACTGCATCGGTATTGATATCAATAGCAGGCCCACCCATAGCCAAACCGAAGGCATATCCTATAAGCGGTGAAGCGCCGCTTACAGTCACATTTTTCTCTGATGGTGAAGACATTGATGGAAGCCCTGAATACTATGACTGGGATTTTAATGGAGATGGGACTTTTGATAAACATCTTATAGCTTCCATGAATACAACATATACGTATAGCAATGCAGGCACATATAATGCTGCTTTAAAGGTGACAGACAATGAAGGCCTCACCGGCACATCTTCAGTAACTATTAATGTAACGGCTCCACCAAACCCGCAAGGCTATCCAACGGCTAATGCCAATGCAATTCCTACTAACGGAGGCGCCCCGCTTGATGTCGTTTTACTTGGCAGCGGCACTGATCCAGATGGGAGCATTACCAAATATGAGTGGGATTTTGAGGGAGACGGCGTTTATGATTGGGAAGAATTAGCAGGAAGTTATGGAAATACTATTAGTGGATTTATTTATAATACGCTGGATGCAGGCTCCTATAATAGTCCGGCCTTTGTGGATATAGACAATGACGGTGACATGGATACTATAATAAAAAAATTCAGTTGGAAAATCCGCAAGTACTTCTCTAATAAGGTTCTTCAAATAATGGCAGTTTTGTATAATTCAGCCTGTCCGAGTATAAGTAGATCTAAATCCTCATGATTTAAGCATAAAATTACGTA
>DAOURK010000092.1 GCA_030625085.1 Pseudomonadota bacterium | reverse complement strand
TTCCACTGCCCCGAATTATTGGATACTGGGATTAATCTAAGCTTTTGTACGAAGCGAGCAATACTGAGGAGCCTTGTGCGGGAAAACCGCATGCAGGGATCTGTGAGAGGGCGGTCGGGTAACTGGCTGTTCTATCTCGATAATTATTAAAAGATACGGCCACTTTAGCCTTAAGTGGTTCTAATGTAATAGGTGAATTCAGCCTTCCTGATGATCTTTGGTTATCTGAGATAGATGAAGGGCAGATAGATCAGGCTGTTAATAATTTGATTATCAATGCGAATCAAGCTATGGCCGGAGGTGGGACAATCCGGATAGGGGCTGAAAATGTTATAGTCGCGGCAGAAGATGGTTTGCCTTTACAGGAGGGCAAGTATGTAAAAATATCCATCAAGGACCTGGGGACCGGCATAAAGGAGGAATATTTCCAGAAAATATTTGACCCTTATTTTACCACCAAACAGGCGGGAAGCGGCCTTGGTTTAGCCATTACTTATTCTATTATCAAAAAGCATGAAGGACATATTACCGTAGAATCTGAAATAGGGGTTGGAACAACATTTACCATCTTTCTTCCTGCCTTGGGAAAAGAGACCTTTGCAGTGGAAGATGTTGCGGAGGAGCTGGTCTACTATAGAGGTAAAGGTAGAATTCTCTTTATGGATGATAAGGAGAGTATCAGGGATGTGGTTGGAGAGATGCTGATTCAGCTTGGGTGTGAGGTTGAATTTGCTACAGAAGGCGATGAAGCAATTGAACTATACAAAAAAGCAAAAGTATCGGGGCAAAAATTTGATGCTGTCATTTTGGACTTAACTATTCAGGGCGGTATGGGGGGTGTAGAAGCTTTTCAGAAGCTGCGTGAAATTGACCCTGAAGTTAAAGCAATCGTTACCTCCGGTTATTCCAATGATCCGGTAATGAATAAATATAGGGATTATGGTTTTAAAGGGGTAGTTGTTTAAGCCATATGAAATAAAAGAACTAAGTGAGGTGTTACATAAGGTAATAATGGGAAAGAAAAAAGTAAGTGTCTAAACAAAAAGGCGAGATTACCAATACCCATCGTTATCTTGATAACTGTGATCCAGGAAAATGTAGTAAATGAGCATATTATATGCCGAATTGGGCTTTCAAGTTCACTAGCTTAGATTTATGGTATCATCCAACCATATTACTGAAACCAAATGTTGGACTGATTTAAATTCCGGGTCATTAGTAAAAATTTTCCCCTTAGAACGTTTAGCTGTTGCTATGCAGAAAGCATCAGCGTATGAAATAGGATAATCGGATTTGATTTCAGCCGCTTCTTTAACGAGATCATCGTCTGCCGAGAGAATTTTTATCGGTAACTGACTTAAAAGGCCAAGGGCTTCTTCGGCCTTCCATTTTCCAACGTGTTTTTTAATAATATAATAGAATTCGCCCCAGTTGATAATACTTAGTAAAGCCTTCTGCCCTGAGGAAGATAATTCGTAGAGGACCTTTTGTATTTTTTCCCATCCGGGTTCCTTATGAAACAGACATACTAAACCAAAACTATCAAGTACGATTTGATCATTCATTTTCTAATTCTTTTTTATGTTCTTTCCTCAATTCTTCTGTTAGTGAAAAATTTCCTTCCAGAAATCCGCAGGCTTCTGCAATAGGGTCCTCCGGAGCTGGTTTAATAACTAAGTCACCCGATTTTTCAAGTATTTGGACTTTTGAGCCTGGCTTAACACCATACTTCTCCCTAATTTTTTTCGGAATTAATATTTGTCCTTTAGGGGACACTTGGGTAACTATCATTTTATTTTCTCCCTTTTTTAATATAGTCTAACTTAAATTTAATAAGTTGTCAAATATTTTTAATAGACAACTGTATTCTATATTACAACTTAATAGCATTGCATCCCCTATTTAGTGTCTGAACGAAAAACCCTCTTTTTGTCATTTCGACTGAAAGGAGAAATTTTTGAACTGTAATGTTTCCAATGGCATAAGATTTTTCGCTCCGAAATGACAATTTTGGATAGTTTTCGTTCAGACACTATTTATATGGAGTGATAAATTTTAGATTTTCAAAAAAATAATTTCACAACCGATATTCAGACAAAAGTAGCGCAGGGCTTTAGCCCTGCCATAATGCAGGGCTGAAGCCCTGCGCTACATTATAAAAAATTAGTGCATCAAATTTACCAAAAAGGACTTTTTACGAATGCATCAAATTTAATACCTGAAAATCTATAGCAGATTTAGATAGTCAGTAATAGAAGCGGGTAGTTTTGCAGGTATTATTCTTGCTTCTCAAATTGTGATACAAAGCAACGTTTAGTGGTTGGGTAAGGACATCTTGATTGGAAAAACAGCGTCTAATGATTGATTTTACAGGTTAATTCCAGGATAGAAAGGAATGTTCATGCAGAATGCCCGTCCGGTTGAACTGTTCAAATATAAAGCCTTTAGATTTATTTCTATGTCATTTCTGATTTTATTTTTATCACTTATCACCATGAGCACTCTTTTTTGTAGTCCCGCTCAAAGTTTTATCTATAATTCAGGATGGGGTTTGCCTTATCCCTTGATTCAAAGGTCCCGGCCGGGAGAGATTTTGATTCGATTTAAGCTGGGTACCCCTCCAGCTCAAATTGCCAATCTGATTCAACAATATGGATTGCAACCAGTGTCGAGCAGCCCTTTCAGCGGTATTCAGCGGGTGGCAGCCGCAGCAAATATAAACGGTGATTTACTACAGATTTTACGGCTGCACCCTGAAGTTATGTATGCTGAAGCTAATTTTATTCGGCGAGCAGAGCAGTTTATACCAAATGATCCATTAATTGCCTTCCAATGGCACTTAAACATTAATGACCTTCCTTTGGCCTGGGAATTGTCTTCAGGACAGGGTGTTACCGTGGCCGTACTTGATACTGGATCTTCCTATGAAAATTTTGGGGAATTTGGCTTGGCCCCGGACCTCGCCAATACCATTTTTTTACCGGGGTGGGATTTTATCAATAATGATGGACATCCTAATGATGACAATCGACACGGCACACATATTACAGGTATTATCGGCCAGTCTACAAATAATATGATTGGCGGCGCCGGGGTTGCTTTTCAATGTAATATAATGCCGGTTAAGGTGCTGGATAACACAGGGTCAGGAGATGTATCAGTTATTGTTGACGGTATTTACTATGCGATCAATAATGGCGCTCAGATTATTAATTTGAGTTTTGGGTCCATAGCCGATCCTTCAAGTTCAGAAGAAGAAGCCATAAATTATGCCATAGACAATGGAATATTAGTAATTTGTTCGGCAGGTAATGAGGTTTCAAATCAGCGCCATTATCCTTCTTCCTATCCCGGCGCAATATCAGTGACCGCAACTCGATTGGATAATAAATTTGCTGCTGCTTATGCTAATTTCGGACCTGATATTGACCTGGCTGCCCCCGGCGGAGATATTTCTCTTGATCAGAATGGAGATGGGGAACCTGATGGTATTTATCAGCAAACCCATAATGGACAGAATTTCAAGAATTTTGATTTTTATTATTCAGAAGGGACTTCCAGCGCCTGTGCCTATGTTTCAGGTGTGGCGGCTTTAGTTTTGGCCAGAGGGGGAGGAAACCTTTCGGTTATTCAGGCCAGAGAAATTTTGGAAAGTACGGCCATTGATCTGGGGCCTCCCGGCTGGGATGAGCAATACGGATGGGGAGTGATAAATCCTTTTGCGGCCGTGCTGGCTGTTGATGCTCTTCTTAGTCCCAGGTCTGCTGCCGCTCAGGGGTTTTTATCGCCGTTTTTATTGTCGTCAATTCCTCAATCATTGCTATTGGGGTCACAAATAGCTTACCCCTATAGCGCTAATGCCAATGCTCTTTCCCTTATCGGATCTTCCTTAATCAATTCCGGTGTGCTTAATACCTATCCGGCAATGGGGAATTTTTTGACCAATTCCGCTGGTTTTAATACGCTTTCCACAACAGCAAACACTTTGCCTCTTACCCGGGCGATGGCCAATAATGGTATTTTTACTGCCAATGAGAATTTATTGTCCGCATCTGTTGCTAACCTTAATCTTTTTACTACCAATAATAATTTATTGCCGATATCTGCGGCAGGTCTTGGTCTCGGCAGTCTTGCTACCCTTGGTCTGATTTATGATACCAATTTTGGTTTTGGTCCTGGAATACTTCCATCTTCATACATGTTTCCAACTGCAGGGACAGCAAATTTTTTAACCTCTTCCCAAAGGGCATCATCAACTGCTGCAAACAGGGGGATCAATCAGATAGCCGGGAATTATAACACCGCTTTAAAAGCTGATATTTACAGCCCTTTGTTATGGCCGGCAATAGCCCCCAATTTATTTTTTCCATGGTTGTGGTAGTCAATAGTCAAGGGGGTCAAATCTTTATTCTTGACATATTTATGTCAAGAATAAAGATTTGACCCCCTTGATTTTATATCCTAACTTTCGTTAGAAATGAAACTTTAAAAGATCTGTATGAAGCATCAGTTCCCCTGAATCGGGATTTGAAGAAAGGGCTAAGGTGGGGACATGAAGGCAAACCTTATTATTTTTAATCTCAGCTAGTCCCTTATATTCCAAAACAATCCCATAAGTTGCACCGAGAATGCCTCCAATAGCAGCGCCTGCGCCGATATTTTTGGTTAAATCACTACCGTCTTCACCTTGTGCTGCTGAAATGGCAGCCCCTAGTACCAAACCAACAGCCATACCATATAAAGTGTCGACAAAGATATTATGTATTACATTTGTGCCTTCGTTATAAGCGGCGGCTTTGGCAGGTGAGAAGCTAATTCCACAAAAAAGCATAAAGATAATTGTTAGCGTACTTATTGTCTTTTTCATTTCACAGGTCTCCTTTCTGTTGTAGTAGGTTAAATATAATTAATTATTATTATTATTTTTTTGTCGGAATATGTTAACAAAATAACTATCTACAGTCAAAAAGTTTTTAATCAGTAAAGCAATTTTTATCCGTTTTGTCTTGGTGCGAAGCTTTACAAAAATCTGCTCTATATCTCTTCAGCGAACATTTTATCAACTATTGAGTCGATTTGGATCTGAGGATTTACGTAGCCATCATAAAATATAAAACGAGGAATTGGAATTACAGACTCTGAAAAAATTTCAGCTATGACGCATAAATTTAGTTGCGGTCATATCAAAGGCTGGCAGGCCATCTGTAAAATTTTTTTTGCATACTTTTAAATCATAAATCATTGACGCTCAATATTTCAAAGATAAAAATGTGCGTCAGGGCTGGAAAAAGTTGTGAGGAATTGAATTTTATGCAATAATATGCGGAAAAATAATTATCCATTTTTATGAGTCAGGATCTAGGAGCCTGTCCGAGAAAGATTTTTTTATCATTTCGACCAAAGGGAGAAATCTAAAAGCTTCTTATTTTTAATACGATAAGATTTCTCGCGCTGCTCGAAATGACAAGGTTAATGGATTGTCGAACAGCCTCCTTGGATCTACAGAATGGACAGGATAAAAAAACATTCATGGCTCTATGAACCGCCACAAATTATGAAAAATTTATTTTTTACATGGTTATATGGTTATGGATATTGTCAAAAAAAACATTCATGGCTTTATGAGCCCGCCACTAATTATGAAAATATTATCTTTCATAGTGTTATATAATTATTTTCGAATCAAATTATGAAAAGAAATGATCAGGGAATATTAATAATTTTTGAAGGCATCGACGGCTCGGGGAAGACATTACAGGCCAAAAGGGTGACCAACTGGCTCAAACAAAAGGGATTACCCGCAGTATCTTTCAGTGAACCCACTTTAGGGAAGTATGGGAAAAAATTACGAGAGATAATGAATTATGGAAGACAAAATGTAACTCCCCGGGAAGAGCTCGATCTTTTTCTCAAGGATCGACAGGAGGATGTCCGGGATAATATCCTGCCTGCTTTAAAACAAAATTGTATTATTATCATGGATCGATATTATTATTCTAATATGGCCTACCAAAGTGCCTTGGGAATTGATATTAATCTTATTCAAGCGCTCAATGAAAAAATTGCTCCCAGGCCCGATATGGTTATCATTTTAGATATTGATGTCCAACTTGGGCTTCATCGCATCAATAATCTTCGCCTGGAAAAAGAGAACTATTTTGAAAAAGCGGAGTATCTTAAAAAGGTGAGGAAAATTTTTGACCTTATGAAGGATGATAATATCCGGCATATTCAGGGTTCTCTTTGTTTGGAAAAAGTTAATGCGCACATAGATCAACTTGTGTTGGATTTATTAAGAAAAGATACAAGCAGTGCCGGCTTTCTTGATTGATAATTTTTGTTTATTTTTTGTGCCATAAAATAGATCTGATCCGCCGAGAAGTATGAAGAACTGAATTTAATGAGCAGCGAGAAGAATAAAAATTTTATGTATTTGAATAGAGGGGGGAGCCTAGGATAATGAAAGCAGCAAGCTCTGCCATAGTATTAATTAAAGGTAAAATACGAAGATTTTTTTTGCCCAAACTTTATCCGGAATATGTCAAAAAACAATTGAGCATTCGTCAGGGAGATTGTTTGCAATGCGGTAAATGTTGTGTTTTTTTTAATAGATGTCCATTTTTAAAAGGCCATGGGGAAAATATTCGCTGCCTGATTTATAATGTATGTCGTCCGAAACAGTGTAAGATTTTTCCAATTGACGAAAGGGACATTCAAGAGGTTAATGGAATATGTGGATATTCATTTCCTAACCTGGACAAGCCGGAGCCAAAAAGGTTTTGAAATTTTTATCATAAAAATCATGAAATTTAGAACTAAGTGCCTAAGGTATAATAAATTTCGTCCAAAAGGGACTAAGCAATTTTTTTCATTATAGCATTTTTATCTAGCGAATTTTTTAAAGCGGAAAGTTCATAATGGGGTGTGGATATTGGGCTGCTTGACATAATGGGTATGATATAGTATTATTTATTCAAAGATATAATAGTGTTATTGATTAATAAATCCATTTTAAGGAGTTTAAAATATGCCTATATATGAATTTAATTGCAAAAAATGCGGTACGAATTTTGAGGTGCTTTGTCAGCAAAAAGATCAGGCCCCTAAGTGCCCTGAATGTAATTCCCTGGAGACCGAAAAAAAACTGTCAATGTTTGGAAGTTTTGGTCAAAAAGCAAAAGATTTTATAAATCAGTGTAATACCTCTTTTAAGTGAGGGCCAAAAAAATAATGTGGCAGTTGGCCACAAAAATTATCAAAAGCTATCTTCCTGATCACCGCATTATATTTCCCTGCCTTGAGGTCTTCAGGTACAAAATTATAATCAATGGGGTCATAATCAATGGGGTCATGTATAATCAATGGGGTCATAATCAATGGGGTCAGGTCTTGAATTATCAGGTTTTTGCAAAAACCTGATAATTCAAGACCTGACCCCATTGATGTTGTTCTACACATCCAAAACTCGACTACCTTCTTCAAAATCAAGCACATTATCAAGATAAGAAAAAGACGAATAATTCCAGATATAAGAATATGGAGACCAAAAATCAATAATTTTCCAGCCCATCTTATCGGGATTGTTCCAATACTCGAAATTATCCAAAAGTATCCCGTCTGAAAATTCTCGGCCATTTTCGTTGGTCAGCATTATTCGTAGTTTTTGTGAAGGCCATTCTTGGGCCTCAGTTACATTAATAATAAATAATTGCCACATACCTAGAAAAAATAGAGGGATAATAAGACAAGTTATACAAAGACGCGCAATTATATGAAATGATCTTTTTAAATGAAATGACTCTTTCAAAAACCCTCTTTTATCCATAGTATACACCTCCTTATAGTTTATACTTTATAGGTAATGCATTTTTCTATGGAAAGGTAAAAAATTACTACAAAGACCACCAAGGTTTTACATGGATTACGAATTCGGTTGAAGTAGCGCCGCCGCGAATATCATAAGCAATGACTTGAACATGGTAATATCCGGGGAACATACTCTGGAAGGTATACACTCCATTAATTCCCACTGATCCGATATTACAAGACCAGTACATTTTGTCTCCATCAGGGTCCCAAAAATCCATTTCATCGGCAATAAACTTTTCTCCGGCTCTGATCGTTTGGATAGAATCGAACTCACCTAAAATTATCGGCGGGTGGTTGAACCACGTCTCCTGATAATTTGCATATATGCAAAAGACAGTGAATTGACCAAAGGCATACATACCGCGAGGATCAGTAACAGTTATGATACAATCAAAGGAACCCTCAAAAAGAGGTTTAAAGGAAATAAGGCCGGTTGAATCGATTTTTATTACATTGTCCCACCAGGGCCCAAAAAATTGATAAGCCGGTTCCCCATGTACATTTATAGAATAAGTCAGCCCACCCAGCATATCTTCCAGGTCCGGATCATAGGCAGCAATCTGATAATAATTTCTTTTTCCCACTTCAAAGGTCTGGTCCTTTATTTCATCAATTATAGGCAGAAAATTACAATTATTAAGTGGATAGTTTACCACTGAGACGGGAAAGACCATTTTGTCTGTGGCCATACCATCAGAAACTCGGCAGGTAAGAATGAAATCTTCTAACACCTGGCCGAGTTGAGGAATAATTAATTTCACTGCGGTAGGGAGATACTCATAGCCGCTATTGCCCAAAGCCACTGCCAGAGCGTACATTGGATTTTGAATGCTTTTCAGGGGCAAGCCATAGGCTTCATCATCCGGGTTATTATTCAGTATGTTCCATATTATAACACCATTTTTTTGAATAAGATAAGGGGGAAGTATATTCAGGTCTGCCTGTTCCCATGTATCGCCATTTTTTATGCTTTTGAGCGGAACTCGCTCAATAAAATTTGGGGGCGGTCATAGGACTGAGCCCAGAAAACCCGGTATCCAATTTAAATCGGCGTCATTCGGTGTCAGTGGAGTGTTATGGTCTATAATTTTTTTGTCCGTCCCATAGGCATACACATGAAGAGTTTCTAAATTGATGTTTTGATCTGCCGGATCTTCATTTTTATACTCTAAGACCATACCGCTGTCATCGGCAATTCCAGGGAATCTTATACCATTTTCCCTATGTTCGGCCGTAATCATAAGATCAAGATCTTCGGCAAAGATCCACCTGTCACAAAGGGTTGATGGCGGCCAGCCATATAACTGGACATAGACAGGCCCGATGTAAAATAGATGGGGAGGATTGTTGTGAGAGGCACATTGAGAGGATTTGAAGAATATAATATCGTCCAGCCGGTATTGATTTCCCCTGACGATTACCGACTGGATTTGGGCAAGCTCTTCATCAAAAGCGGAATATTTTTTAATGGCTGCATTCAAATCCACTTCCACCTGATGCCATTTGTTATCCGCGTATTTGCTTCCAATATATATTTTAATAATTGAAGGATTTTCCTGATCATTGGAGATCGTTTCTACATCTTCCTCAACCGTTTCCAGAAAATTATCCGGGGATACTCCTTCGACCTTGTCTTTGGGAATAATCACAATTTTGGCATAGCCGTTACTGTCGGTTGTCACTTCCACTTCAAATCTGAAGGTTTCAAATAGTTCGATGGCCAAAGGGGCCCTTACCTTAAAATAAAGGAAATGAAAGTCAGCGGGGATGGATTGAAAAACCGCACCATTGGGATCAGAATAGGCGGCCTTTTTTTTGATGGCACAGGTACTGTTTTTTAGAATATCTATGAGAAAGACACTGGGGGGCATATACACATCTAATACTCGACTACCTTCTTCAAAATCAAGCACATTATCCAGATAAGAAAAAGACGAATAATTCCAGATATAATAATATGGAGACCAAAAATCAATAATTTTCCATCCCATCTTATCGGGATTTTTCCAATACTCGAAATTATCCAAAAGTATTCCGTCTGAAAATTCTTGACCATTTTCGTCGGGCAGCATTATTTGTAGTATTTGTGAAGGCCATTCTTGGGCCTCAGTTACATTAATAATAAATAGTTGCCACATACCTAGAAAAAATAGAGGGATAATAAGACAGGTTATACTAAGACAGGTGATTGTATGAAATGACCTTTTCAAATGAAATAACTCTTTCAAAAACCTTCTTTTATCCATATCTTGCCCCTCCTTATAGATAACACTTTATAGGTAATGCTTTTTTTCTATGGAAAGGGAAAAAGCACTATAAAGACCACCAGGGTTTTACATGGATTACGAATTCGGTCGATGTGGCACCGCCGCGAATATCATAGGCAATGATCTGCACCTGATAATTTCCGGGGTAAATACTCTGGAAGGTATACACTCCATTATTTCCCACTGACCCGACATTACACGACCAATACATTTTGTCTCCATCAGGGTCAAAAAAGTCCATTTCACTGGCAATAAACTTCTCTCCGGCCCTTATGGTCTGGGGGGAATCAAGCTCACCTAAAATTACCGGCGGATGATTGAACCAATTCCCCGGATATTCGTCGATGATTTTGCAAAAGATGGTGAATTGACACATAGCGTTCATCCCGCGAGGATCAGTAACAGTTACGATACAATCAATGGTGCCTTCACAAAAAGGCTTAAGGGTAATAAGGCCATTTGGCAGTCTATTTGGGGGGGGCCACCACGGCCCAAATTGATAATATGTTGATTCCCCATGCAGAGTGGCATTGTACGACAACCCCTCCAGCATATCTTCCAGGTCCGGATCATAGGCAAGAATCTGATAATAATTTGTTTTTCCCACTTCAAAGGTCTGGTCCTCCACATTCATAATTATTGGAGGATTATTGGTCACCGGGTAATTGACCACGGAGATGGGGAATGTTTCCTTATCTGTGGCCATACCATCGGAAACTTGGCAGGTAACAATCATATCTTCAAACACCTGACCAAGATGGGGTACTATTCTCCTTGCATTGGGGAATACCTCATATCCGCTGTTAAGTAATGCACAAGCGAGAGCATACATGGGGTTGGTAAGGTTCATGACATATGGCGTACCGGTTGCTTGAACCAAATCAGGGTCTGTTTCCACCTTATTCAGTATGAATACGCCGTTTCTCTGAATAAGATATGGGGGCCAGGTATTCATTTCATCGCCTGAAATGGTATCATCGCCATCGAGGTTAATTTCGGCCGCCTCAATAAATCCATCGGTAATTACAGGGCCAAGGGTATCACCCATAGTTAAAACCCAGGTGAGGTCCGCATCAGCGGGTGTTTGTGGAGAAGCAAGGTTCGGTTTTCCATTGGGATCTAAATGATATATTGCAAGGGTGGATTCAGTAATATCCGCCTGGTTTTCTATAGTTCCATCGGGATTGATGTGAAGGGCTGTAGGAATGCCATCTCCATCAGCGTCATCAGCAATGCGGGGGAAAAGATACCCGTCGTCGGCAGTGCACTCAGAGGTAAGCCCAAGATCAAGGTTTTCGGCATAGATCCATCTGCCTTGAGGAATATCCCCCTGTTGCCCATATAACTGGCAGTATACAGGCCCAATGTGGATGAGATGTACAGCATCATTTGCAGCTATGGAACGGCTAGGAATGGAAAACATAATGTTGTCTAACCGATATTGATTTCCCCTTATCATGATCCTATTAATAGATTCAAGCGTAGCGTCATCGCTTGTACCAACATCACCGTCAGGGCCGGCATCGAATTGGGAGATGATTTCAGCGAGATCTTCCATTACCTGATACCAACCTCCGTCCTGAAATTGTCTTCCCAGGGCCACAGTGGCACCATCATTATCTTCATCAATGCATTGGTCGTCTTCTAATGCTCCCATAAGGCCAATATAACCCATTGGGCCTTCAATAGGCCTAAACTCAATGGAGAAATCCACGCCGGTAGTACCATCAGAAGCTGTAACTTTTGTGCTCACAGTTATTGAAAAAGTATCTAAATATTCTATGGCCAGAGGAGCTCTTACCTCAAGGCTCATAACACTACACGTGCCGGGAGTTGGTTTGTTATTAGTAAGTACTGTTTGCCAATAGATCTGATACACATCATAACCGGTGTTCATAAGGAATACTGACATAGGTCGATACACATCCAAGACCAGGCTTCCTTGCTCAAAATCCAAAACAATGTTCACTTGACCATAAACAAGACCATAACCCCATATTGGATAAGGAGGAATATTGTTTCTGTTATACCAGTTGTTATTCCAGCATTCAAAGTTATCTACCAATACAGTGTCTATATTAGCGGTGTCATTCGGGTCAATACGGGTACCTGTCCTATCAAGAGCAACGGCGTAACCATTTTGGCACATAATTTGTGATGTCAAAATTTGTGCCCAACCTTCACTGGCTGCAAGCATAGCCGCTGCGATTATAATAAAACCTATTATTAAAGCTTTCAAAAACCATTTTCTATCCATAGGTTGCATCTCCTTATAGTTAATGCTTTTTTCTGTGGAAAGGTAAAAAGCAATTGGCCTTTATATTTCGAGACGTTTCACTAGGGTAGTATTATTCAATAATATTTCTATTCCTTTATATTTTATCATAGATACTAAAACATAAGCAAATATTTATTTATATAAATTTGATGGTCTCGTAAAAAGTCCAAAATGGGGATATATGTACAACATAACTTCTTGAATTTATGCAACCCAAATTTTCTAAAAACGACTTTTTACGAATGCATCAAATTTTATAAAAATATTTAAGAGATTTTTAATAGGCAGTAAAAGAGTAAAAGAATATCATCAAAATAGCAGGTAACCATTGGCAACTACCCTTAGCATGAAATGAAACATATTGATAACCTTATAGATTTCATCAGCAATAGAATTTGACTTCTCTATTTTTTAAATATATACTTTTCAATCAATAATATGTTCCCGGCAAATCAGGCGGCATTTCGTTATAAAAATGTATAAAACCAAATTTACAGCATCATAAAGATGGAACAATTAATTCAAAAAATTGTTAAAGAATTAAAAAGAAAAATATCTGATAAATATAAAGTTTATGAAATGAGAGTTTTTGGTTCGTCAGCACGCGGGGACCGCAGAGTAGATTCGGATATTGATATATTTATTCAGCTTTCCCAAGTGAATCGTAAAATAGAAGAGGATTTGTTTGATATCGCCTATGAGTTGGAACTAAAGTATGATTGCCTCATTGATTTAATTGTTTTTAGTGAGCAATCACTAAAAGAAAAGTGCGCCAAAGCGCCAATATATCAAAAGATCCTTTCTGAAGGAACTGTTATATGAAATCAAAGGATACAGAGGCCTTGATTTCTTATAGAATGGACAGATCCAAAGAATCAATTCGTGCAGCGGAAATAATGCTTGAGAAGGGTATACTTACTTTTTCTGTGAATCGGATTTACTACTCTATGTTTTATGCAGTGCAAGCACTCATGGCCTTAGGAGGTGGTTGTTTTTCAAAACATGGACAAATCAAAGGATATTTTAATCGTGAATTTATAAAAAAAGGCGTCTTTCCCATAGAGATGGGAAAATTGTATAATAAGGCTTTTGAATATCGGCAAAAGTTTGATTATGTTGATTTTGTCTTTCCAGACAGTGATATGGTTTGTGAATACATTGAAAAAGCCAAGAGATTTCATGCCAAAATTGATGAATATATCCAAAGTCAATTATCTGGTTAAATAAAAAGGTGAGTTGCCGGCTTTAGATTTTGATCTAATAAGGTGTTTTAACTGTTAAGTAAAAAGAGCTATCATTTGAAGCTCTTTTTGCTATGGCATATGGCAGGATTAATACAACGAGATGTACCCATATTTTTAATCTATGTCGAAAAACAGTAATTGTAAAGAGAAAATTCGACGTATTTTAATAGTATAGAAATTTTTTTAGACAGGATAAACAGGATTGAACAGGATAAAAAAGAAAAATCTCATAAATCCTGTTAATCTTGTCTAATTAAAAAGAAGAGAAAAAAAGGGCTAATGTGCTTTGGCCCAAGAGGGGCCGAGGCCGATGTCAACAATAAGGGGTATCTTCATAGCCAGTACACCCTCCATTTCCTCTTTGACCAGAAGCTTCATTTCTTCAATTTCCCTTTCCGGGACCTCAAAGAGCAATTCATCATGAATCTGCAGGATCATCCTCGATGAAAGATTGGATTTGCTCAGCTTGTGGAATATATTGTTCATGGCCAGCTTAATAATATCAGCGGCAGTTCCCTGCACGGGGGTATTAATGGCCATTCGCTCGGCCATCTGGCGGATATTTTTATTCGTTGACTGCAATTCGGGAAGATGACGTTTTCGTTTAAAGAGGGTGGATACATAGCCTGTCTCGCGAGCTTGAAGGATGGTTTGATCCAAAAAGGCTTTAACACCGGCGTAGCGGGCAAAATAGCTTTCAATATAGCTTCCGGCAGTTTTCCTGTCAATCCCTAACTCTTTAGACAGACCATAAGCGCTCATACCATAGATAATTCCAAAATTAATCACTTTGGCCCTTCGGCGCATCTCGCTGTCTATCCGTTCCGGTGTGAGGGTAAAGATTTCACAGGCCGTGCGTGTATGAATATCTTCCCCTTTATGGAAGGCTTCGATAAGAATAGGGTCCTCTGATAAATGGGCCAGTATTCGCAGCTCAACCTGGGAGTAATCCGCGCTGAGTAGAACTGAGCCTGACTCGGGAATAAAGGCGTCCCTTATTCGTTTACCCAATTCAGAGCGTATGGGTATGTTTTGCAGATTGGGATTGCTGCTGCTCAGGCGCCCAGTGGCCGTTACCGTCTGATTGAAGGAGGTATGTATTCTGCCGGTGCGTGGATGAATTAAATTAGGCAGTGCGTCTACATAAGTAGATTTTAATTTATTGAGCTGCCGGTATTCCAACATGACCATGGGCAGGTCATAGTGTTCTTCAGCCAATTTGGTTAGTACCTCTACATTAGTGGAAGGTCCTGTTTTAGTTCGTTTTTTAACAGGCAGACCAAGTTTGTCAAAGAGGATATAAGCCAGTTGTTTGGGAGAGTTGATATTAAATTTTTCTCCTGCCAGAAAATAGATTTGTTCACTTAGGGTCTTGAGCCTGCTCTCCAGTTCAATGGACATAAGGGAGAGGCTTTCAGTATTAATTTTAACCCCGTTTCGTTCCATTGAGGCCAGGGTTTTTATCAGGGGAAGTTCTATAGTATAAAAAAGATCGTCTAAACCTTCCTGCTCAAGTTTGGGTCGTAAGATTTGACATAATTGAAAAGTAATGTCCGAATCTTCACCACTGTAGAAGGCGGCCTGGGGAATTTCGACCTGGTTGAAGATAACTTCATTTTTTCCAGTCCCCACCAGTTCCTTATAGGTAAGCATTTTATAACTTAAGTTTTCCAGGGCAATAATTTCCAGATTATGTTGTGGCCTGTTGGGATTAAGCAAGTATGAGGCTATCATAGTGTCAAAACAAATACCGTTCACTTCAAGGCCATAGTGGCTAAGGACCAGGTAATCGTATTTAATGTTCTGACCGATTTTTTTTACTTTTTCCGATTCTAAAATCGGCCGCAGTCGATCCAGCACCATCTTTTGATCCAACTGTTTTGGGCAGGCCAGGTAACTGTGATTAATGGGAATATAATAAGCTTCGTGTGGTTGAAAAGCGCATGAAATACCAACAATCTTAGCTCGCATAGGATCTTTACTGGTGGTTTCAAGGTCCAGGGCAAACTCTGAAGTTGATTTAAGTTTGGCAAGTAAATTATCAAAGTCTTCTTCAGTGAGAATGGTTTGATAGTTCTGAGGTATGGCAGCCTCTTTTTTGCCAGCCAGGCTCTGAGGAATTCTTTTCAAAAGAGAGGAAAATTCCAATTCTTTTATTAACTCAATAAGAGGTTTTTGGTCTTGGGGGGTGATTTTAAAATCTTCAGCGCAAATCTCAATAGGTACGTTTCGATGGATGGTGGCCAAAAATTTACTTTGGCGAGCCTGCTCTTTATTTTGTAAAATATTTTCCCGCAGTTTGGGGCGCTTTATCTGTGCGGCTTTATCCAGGACATTTTCCAGACTGCCAAATTCCAGCAAGAGATCTCGGGCTGTTTTTTCACCTATTCCGGGGATGCCGGGGATATTATCAACTTTATCTCCCATTAGAGCAAGCAGGTCCACCATAAGCTCCGGTCCGATTCCATAACGTTCCTTCACTTTTTTTGCATCATACACGGCCCTCTCTTTTTGCCTTTGTTCTCGTAATACCAAAACATTTGGACCAACCAATTGAAAAGCATCTTTATCTCCGGTAATAATAAAAATATCAAAAGAGGTGCTCATTTTTTCAGTGATAGTTCCAATAATATCATCTGCCTCATATCCGGATAGTTCAAGCTGGGGAAGGCCTAAAGATGAGGTAAGTTTTTTGATGTAAGGGATCTGCACAATTAATTCATCGGGGGTAGGGGGGCGATTGCTCTTGTAATCAGCAAAGGATTCATGGCGAAAGGTAGGGCCTTTAACGTCAAAAACAACGGCAATAAAATCCGGTCTATCTTCTTTAATCACGCGAAAAATCATACTGGTAAAACCAAAGACGGCATTAGTCGGAAGCCCCTTTGAAGTGGTTAAGTGAGGGAGGGCATAGAAGGCCCGGTAAATATACGAGCTGCCGTCAATAAGGTAGAGGGTAGGGCGCTTTTCGTTTTTTTCCTTGCTCATAATTATCTAACCTTTCAGAGCCTAAAGGCTGTTTTTCACGTTTTATTTAGTCTGACCACACATTCCACATGATGGGTTTGAGGGAACATATCAATAGGTTGTATAATATCCGCCTGATAGCCCAGTTGTGATAAAATTTCCAAGTCTCTGGCTAATGTGGGAAGGCTGCAGGAGACATAGATAATATGCCGGATTCCTAACCGCGGAATATATTCAAGGATTTCCTTGCAGCCGCATCGGGGTGGGTCCACCAGGAGAAGGTCAAAAGAACGATTGGACCGAACTAAGAATTTTATTCCCTTAAGGTCGCTTTTGCTGAATAATTGGCAATTGGTAATATCTTGAGTCCATAAGCCTTTTCTGGCCAGCTCAACTGTACTCGGACAGCTTTCAATGCCAACTATTTCGCTGGCTAATTTGGACATCGGCATGGTGAAGTTACCTGCTCCGCAATGCAATTCAAGTATTTTTGCTCTTTGTTCGCCAACAACCTGGGTGATTAACTCCATCACTTTTTGAACCAGCACTGTATTTCCTTTTTTATTTACCTGAATGAATGTTTCCGGTTTAATATACAGGTTATAGCCAACTGTAGGGTAGAGGATTTGCTGTTGATCAACCAGGGTGGTTTTGGCTTTTTTGTATTCTTCTGATCTGAGTATAGCGCCGGACACTTGGGGCATCCGGTCTTTAAGATTTTCATAAAGGAGCTTTTGTCCTTCAATGTCTCCTCGCATAAAGCGAAAAACCGGAAGCAGTTTTTTCCCTCCTCCATCCACGGTAACATCAATTCCCTGAATAAATCTATTATCGTGTTGGGAGAATACATCGCGTATGTGGCAAAGGAAAGAATTAATAAGGGGATGAGCAATGGAGCATTCTTTCATTTCAATAAGCTCATGGGTTTTTTTCTTATAAAGGCCGATGTGAGGACTACGATCAGGGTGCTTTATACTAAATTGCATACGGTGGCGGTAATTAAATTTTTGAGGGGAGGGGATAATGGGCCGAAGATCGATGGTAGTAATCTTGCCCTCCCGAACAAGGGCTTGACGAATCAGTTCCATTTTAGCCTGGAGTTGGCAATCATAGTTTATATGCTGCCATTGGCATCCCCCGCACTCTTCAAAGACTTCACAGGGAGGGGTGATTCTTGAAGGAGAAGGCGTAATAATATTTTCAATCGCAGCCTTGGCATAGTCATGATGAAGCGATTGAATGCGAACTTTCAAACAATCCTCAGGGGCGGCAAAGGGAACAAAGACCACCTGTCCGTCAATGTGGCCCAATCCGTCACCTCCATGGACCATGCTCTCGATTTTAATATCTTTAATTTCTCCAATATTCATATTTTAGTGAACCTTATAAAAAGTGAAACGTGAATTGTGAAACAATATAGAGTTAAATCCTTTCAACGAGCCCCTTAAGCGATTTTTGACAGCACTAAAGCCTTGCATTACAGTTAGCTATTTAAGGCGGAAAGGGTAAAATGAGAATTGCTTTTATGCAATTTTAAAGATTATTCTTGGATATATCATAATATAAAAGCTTGATTTCATCAAGTCCCTTTTGCCTATGGCAGCCCTGACGCACATCTTTCTTTTTAAAATATTAAGCGTCAATGACTTAGGATTAAAAAGTTTGCTAATTTTTTTTTAAAAAGATTACCTGCCAGCCCTTGATATGACAGCGACTAAAATCCATGCGTTATAGCTGTCCCCATGGCCATTAAATTTCATTATCCCTATATCGCTTCAGTGAGCATTTTGCCAACTTTCATTTGGAGATAGTCCATAATGAGAATTGTTACCCATTTAGCCAGTAATTTTTATTTTGACCTGTTAGTATTTAAAATAATAAAGCTAGAATTGTTACCCATCCAGCATATTATATTCTGGGTTTTCGATATAAGGGATTTTTTAAATTTGTAAAGCCTTAGTAAATGTAGTCCCAGAAAGGCGAAATATTTTTCATAGCTCCTTTAAATTTAATAAGTTAGCCTATGTTTTGCAACTCATTGTTTTTTAATGGC
>DAOURK010000048.1 GCA_030625085.1 Pseudomonadota bacterium | reverse complement strand
AACCTCAACAGGATATCGGAAATTATCGGAAACGCCATTTTTAGCAAAATCGATATTTTACTTTCCCGGGAAGATACATTTGAACTATTGGAAGGGGTTTGATAATTGCAAAGAGATCATAATGAGTGGATCAAACCAATTTTTACTCTTGACAACATAAAAGTAAATGGAGGTTTTAGGAGGATTAAAAAACGGGTGTTATAAATCTGCCGGACTTTTTTTAATTCTTTATGCTTTTACATCAATATCAGGGAACATGATCTTTCCCTGAATAAAGAGATCTATCTTATGGTCAATCTCATTTACAAATTGTTTCGCATTCTCAAATTGTTCTTTTGCATCTACTTCCGAAGGAAGATAAAAATCTTCATAATCATAGTCCTGGCGTACATCAAAGGCAGTATGAACTATTTTACTGAACTGTCTGTCAAAAATCCCGGTTTTTACAAAATAGCGATCAAAATAGGAGATCACGCCGCTATGTTTTCGGTTATCCAATCTAACCAATGCTAATAAAGATCGGATCGCATTAAAAATAGCGTAATAAGACCGGTTAATACTTCCATCGTATTGATGATTTATTAACAGCAATTCTGCTTGAGTTAATAAGGCATTGGCTTTATTCAAGCGATGTTTTGATAAATCCACTGCATTTTCATCGATCATAATGGGACTCCATATTGAATTACTTCTTTATATAATAATGTTTGATACTGTTTATTCTTTTCCCACACTTTGCGATCTTTTAAAATAGGAGAAATATAGATACCATATTGCAGAGAATAATCCGAGGCTAACCCGCTCATCTGACGTCTTATTGCAGGATTTAAGGTATTGACGATAATCAGGATGTCGATATCGGAAAGTGGGGTTTGCCTCCTCGCTGCATAAGATCCAAAAAGATATTCTGCAAGAACATTTTCCTGTAATATATTTTTTGTATCCTTTGCAAATCGCTGAATAATCTGTAAAACATTATTAGGAATATTACTTGTTAATTTTGATAAATTTTGACCTGTTTTATTCATAATATTTTCTTACCTTTCATTTCAAGGCATGCATTTTTTTGAATGTTATTTTTCCCTTTCGCTGTATATGTCACCACTATTTATGTTTTTTGTCAATTATTCTTATGCCCTTATATGAACTATTCCATTTTTTATTTTCGCCATGTTTTATTTGCCTCCTATGTGCCCCTTTAGTATTATCAACCTGTATAATGAACCTATAAAATGGCTTCAGGAAATTGGCTATACAGTGTATATTTTTTTCACAAATTACTTATTGAGTCGCTCCCCCTATTTATATCAATCTCTTAAAGAGTCATAAGATTTTATTTTTTTTGTGTTTCATTATTGATATTTTTATAAGGTTCTGATAACAATTTAACAAATTATCAATAAATGAATAATTTATCAATAGGATAATAGGATGATTAGGCCTATATGAAAGAAAGACTAAAGGCATCAAAAGGATTAAAAACAAAAACATATAGTGGGCCACAAATGGAGTTATGTAGATAATCTAATAACACTACACTTGTGACCTATCATAACGAAATGTAGGTGAAAAAATCTATAATACTTTGTTAATCAGATAGTTATATAATCCCTTTCGTTCAATACTATACCATTTTTACAAAAGTAGAGAACTTATATAAATGAATTTAAAGAATATCCATGACCTCTATGCCCAGCAGACGGAAGAGACTAACCGGCCCTTTACTGCGCAGGCAGTAGAAAAAGTATACCGGGAAACAGCAGGAGAGCCCTGGATGGTGAATCGCCTTGGCGCCATTGTTGTCGTTAATAAAAACCTGAGACTATTTAAATATTGCGTGGCTTAACCCCTGCTTTTCGTAAATACATTATTTGACTCCTTGAGTGGTTGCTTTTTATCAGTCAATGACGTATAATAAAAATAATATGATATTTATCGAAACACCAATTTTCACGAAGACAATTAAAAATTTATTCCCTGATGATGATTATCGAAAATTGCAGCAAACTTTAGTAATACGTCCGGAAGCAGGAGATATCATTTCAGGCGGCGGGGGGTTACGCAAAATTCGCTGGAATATTCCTGGCAGTGGAAAACGAGGAGGCCTCCGATTGATCTATTATTGGGATATTCGAAATGAGACCATTTACATGCTGCTAATTTATAAAAAAAGCAGGCAGGATGATCTTACTCCAGACCAACTCAAGCAGTTACGTAATCTTGTAAAGGAGTTGCTTCAATGAATAAAAATGATTTTGCCAATCTTGCTGAAAGTATAAAACAAGCAGGGCAAATAAAAAAAGGGGAACTCAAGCCTGGCCGAATTTTCGAATTTAGCCCTTTGGATATTAAAACAATTAGGATAAAGCTTCATAAATCCCAGAGAGAATTTGCGCTTATGATTGGCGTTAGTGTTTCTACACTTCAAAATTGGGAACAGGGAAGGCGTAGACCCGAAGGACCGGCAAGAGCGCTTTTAAAGGTAGCTTCCGAAGCCCCTGAAGCTTTAATCAAGGCATTGGGATCATAGATCTTAGACTAAACAGTCTTCAGAGTTCTAGAACCTCCTCTTTAAAGACCACAGCCCTCCACATTTATAGTGGCCGGTGAGCATGGGTAACATCCTAAAGATGTGCTATTATTTGTGGCCATCTTGGCCTTCTCCAGGGTTATAAATATCCTCTGTCCGATCCCCCATCGTCAATACGTCTTTAGCATCCCCATAATACTTCGCATATTTTTTAAATACGATCGGAAATTGCTTACCAATCAATTTATGATACAGATTTTGGTTGGCTTGGATTATCGGTGATATGAATGATTCATCATCTTCACTTCAATTTGAAAGGATTGGCACAACCTCAACCCGCAATCCTTTTCTGAATTCTTTGCCTTCCAGGATTTCACATTGAGCGCTGGTTTGATCAACCGCTTTATTTATGACTTTGATTTTTCCTATCCGCTTCCTTTTTGCTCCTAGGCTTTCCGAACCAAAAACCTCGAATATATCTCCCTTCCCGAGGCCGACCTCCGCTCCTATATTCAAGGCCGCCATATTATCTCGGACAGAGACTATTCTGCCTCTCAAAGGATATTTAGCATGGATAACCTTTACTGCCTGCATGTAAATCGATTTGCCTAAATCACTGAGGATTTCTTTTTTGGAAAGTTTTGCACTGGAATCAATTTTATCAATCTCACCTGTTTCAGCATCTACCACTTTGTAGCAGAGAGATAAACCATCTGAGGACTGATACCCTTTTAGAAATAGCATGACTCGTGCATACAGAAACCTTGAGAAAAGGTCCTTTTGGTCGCCAAAGGAAAAGTCAGAAAGTTCAAGGTCCTTTTCTTCCAAAAGCTTGTCTAATTCCTTCCTTTCGGCTACTCGAATCCATGCATCTTCTACAAAATGTTCAGTAAGTTGTTTATCCAGGTCTTTTATTTTCCTGACCGCCCAATCCGGAAGGGGATGATTTGTATCCTCGTTAAAAATGGAAAATATAGCTATCACTACAGGCTTAGAGGTCCACTTATCTAGAGGTAGAGGAACTTGTGCTGTGCTTAATGTGCTTAAAGCCCCTATCTTTTCCTCCTTGGCCCTTAATTTTGTGTAAATCATCTTTTTCAATTCTTCAATTCTTTTTTGCTTAAGATTAGATATTCCTTGCCTTGCGTTATTCTGTATGGCTTGATTTTTAGCGCGTCTGCCGGGGAAAAATATGAGGAAGGCAGTGAAGATCAAAAAAAGGAGAAAAACAACAGATGTTCCCAGCCACTTGTTTCGTTGAGGAAAAGAGAAGCGAGAATGTCTTAATGAAGGCGTTGCCTGCTTAAATCCCGATTCCGGGGGAAGGGTAGTTGATATTTTAGTTACCTTGTCTAATACTGCTTTGTCTGAGTCGCTTTGAATATTTTGAATATTATTGTGTTGAGAAACATCCATTTCTTTAGGGCTTATTAGATAATCTCCGGGATGCCCATAAAGCACATAATTTATCCAGGAAAAACTCTCTTTCCCAAATTTTTCTCGAAAAGATCCCTTGGCCAGTCTTAGGGACTCACCAATTGTATTGCCCTCAAGCAGGTGGTGGTAAAACTCTATGCCCATATAGGCGCCATATTCATCGGAGACATCACAAAAGGTGCCGAGATAATATTGCACGCCGGCCATGAGGAAGGCATGTACCAGCCCGTAGCTTTGATGAGTAGGCTCAACAGCATCCTTTTGCTTTTCCCATTTTTCAGTATATCCTGATTGACAGGCATTGCTGAAAACCAGTCTGAGCATTCTTTTTTTTGTGCCTGACATTTTTAAAACATCCGCAGCGCTCAATTTGCCATCTGAGAGCACCCAGCCACTTTGCCTTGGGTCTATAGGATCATAGTCAGCATGACCGGCATAATGGACCAGGTCATAATCCCAAAGGTTCTTTTTAACAAAGTCAAGATCAACCTGATCTGCAGATTGAAGCGTGATTCTTATCAAATCCTTTTTTTGTTGAAACTTCTCATAGATCTTTACTCCCTCTTTCCAGGCCACCTCAAGATCTTCAGTGGGATCGGCAATTATGAGCATGTTTAAGGGAGATTTTGGTTGTATTATGGATGAATGATCAATAATCTTACTTCCCTTTGTTCTGACCTGTCTCCCTATACTAAATTGCTCACAAAGAAATTTTTGGCCGTCAAAAAGAAGCTCCCAAGGGATATGAACCAACTGTTCATCAAGAATTAATTCCAGATTATTAATAGATGTGTTTTGAAGCCTTACTTTTATCTCCTGACTGAGCAGTTCATTATAGAGGAGTTGGCAGGACTTTTGAAGTTCGGATAAAAGATATTGATGCTCATTTTTAAGAAGATTGATTTTATTCAAATAATGATTAATCTCTCGTACTAATCCATCTATCCTTTCTATAGCTACTTCGGTTTCTTGATAGAAGGCAAGCGGCCCTTGGCCCCGGGATTCAGATAAAGAAAGTCTGATCTTCCCATCTTCATGGTAGGCAAATTCCAGAATATTTTTTTTGTGCCGATAAAAGATTTCTTGACTCATTTGTTAGCCTTTGTCAGCCTTACTGATCGAAAGTTCAACCCCCCCTAATGATTTCTCTGCCATAAGAAGTTCAAGGTAATACTCACCCTCTTTAATCCGAGTAAAAACAGCTTCACCTTTCTTATCAAAATAGACCGAGGAATACATTTTATCCGATTTATAAAGAATTGCCTGACTGCTGCGCACTTCATCGGCAATTCCCTCTGGTTGGTGTTGAAAGGATAGTTTAAGAGTTAAATATCCCACTTTGCCTGATTGATCAATTTCAAGATTAATTGTTTCTTCATTTACCCTGATATTCTTTCTAAAGGGAAAAGCATTAAGGTCTTTTTTTATATCTTGACGGGTCCTTCTAACAGGTTGAAACTGTAAACTGTCGGCACCGATGAAGTCATTAAGGTCAGGTGTTAGTTCAGGTGTTAGTTGTGTAATCTTATCGAGCAATTGATTCCAAATAAGGCTGATCTTTCCAATTACTTTTCTATTTTTTGACCGCACCCCCGGCATCTCTAATTCTTTCTGAAATATTTCTTTGACCTTTTTATGCAGATGCGGCGGCACTTTTTGAGCAGATTTTTGTGCTTGTTCAATCATCCTTATGGCTTTTAAAGATTCCAAACAATCAGGGCAAACTAACAGGTGGCCGTCAATGTTCTCTTTTTTCTTTATTTGTAATTTCCCCCGAACATAATCCCATAAAAGATCTTCTTTTGGACATTCCTTTTTGGGAGGAAAAAGCTCACTCTTAATCCGACGATAATTTTTTTTAAGGATATCATCCAGTTTATCCATTGATCTTCATTCCTTTATCTTGGCCATAAAAATAGTCAAATTTGTTAATATCCCAAGAAAATTGATAAATTTCTTCTATGTCTACAATAGACGAAATTTTTTTCTTTTTTCCCCCATTTAAAATATGCCAAGTTAAAATTTTTCAATTCCCCTTTTCTTTAGTTCATTTTTTAAATTTTTTTTTATCTTCTCATTATTCTTATACACTGATTTAATTTTTACACCCAAAAGATCTGAGATCTCCTTGGCAGTCATTTCTTCGTTTGTAGAAAGATCAAAGATTAATTTGCCTCTATTCGATAATTTTGAAAAGGTCTCTTTAAGGGCCTCATGAATATATTCTCTGTTTAAGTGACCTTCCAAATCTAAAGATGTATCGGGTATTGGCTTGTTCTTTTCCTCCTCCATTTCATTTAAGCTGTCTATTGATACCTTGGCCCCTTTTTTTCTATATTGGTCATATAGGAAATTACGAAGAATTCTCCCCAAATAAGTAATTGGCCGGCTGTCTCCCCTGAAGCAGCGCAGCCGCCTAAAATCATTTTCAGCGATATGGATAAAGAATTCCTGAAATAAATCTTCTGCCTCGAATCTGGAATTTTCTCTGGTTTGTTCATAAATAATTTTATAAATCAAAGATTCATATTGCTCTAAAAAATCATCAGGAGATGTTCCAAACGCTGAAGGAAACTTTCTGTCTTGAGAGTTTTCCATTTGTTATTTCCAGGTTTTCTATTTGTTATTTCCCGGCTTTCCTTTAGTTATTTCCCGGCTTTCCTTTTAGTTATTTCCAGACTTTCCATTAGTTATTTCCCGGCTTTTCTTTTAGTTATTTCCAGGCTTTCCATTAGTTATTTCCCGGCTTTTCTTTAAAAGAGGAAGGCTTTTATTTCAATAACCAATATCTTTGCCGGCTTTATTTAAGCTGAATTTATTTGATTAGAATTAATAGACTTATATTCAATTTATCAATTTTTATGGTGTAAATCAAGAGCGCATCTATGGTGTTCTTTCGGCAAGCCTGCATGACACAGGGGCAGGGGTAGGAGTATTGTAGGTTATCCAAAACCTACATCACGCTATTTGTTTTTCTTCAGTTCGCTTGCTACCATGTTTGAGAGCGTATTAAAAGAACGGTTTTTAACAAGCCGTCCATTTATAAATAGTCTAGGAACTGATCGTACTTTGATCTTTGCAGCGAGGATTATATCCTGGCTTATAATTTTTTGGAGAGAGGGGTCATTGTAAGCTGTATCAAAGTCTGTCATGTTAAGGCCAGCTTCTTCTCCATATTTTTTTATGGTTTGATTATTTAAATTTTTATAATTACTCAAAAGGATCTTGGTGATTTCAGGATACTTGTTTTGTTTAGACGCGGCGAGGGCTGCCATAGATGCTTTTTTGGCAAAGTGGTGCATACTGAGTGGATAATGCTTTATGATAAGATTGACATCCTCGGGATATTTATCAAGCACCTGTTCAAGCACCGGATAGACCTTAGCACAATAGGGACATTGATAGTCGAGGAAAGCGACAATGCTGACCGGTGCATTTAATTTTCCGATTACTGGTGATTGTCCGACTTGAATATCGAAAATTGATGTTACCTTAATAATTGATAATTGTTTCGATTCAGCACCGGTAAGGAAAAGCTTTTCCCCATCTGCAGAAACCGCGATTTGAGAGACTCAGATTGCTCTCCAGCCCCTTTTCCCATGCTCCCTGAAGGAGTGGCAAGAATTTTTGGACCTGGAATGGCTGACGGCTCTTTCCCAGAGCATTACGAACCCCTGGAATGTCCCATAGAAAGGAATTTGATTTCTTCCCAACGTCTGAATCCTACCATAAAGTTATTAAGCACTAAGGGTCTCGAGGAGGGGGAAGATCGATATATGACGTGCGATCCGAAATTTCCTATTGTCTGCACAACCTACCGAGTGAGTGAACATTGGCAAACCGGAGTTTTGACCCGTCGCCCAGCCCTGATTGGTAGAATTACAACCCCGTGTATTTATTGAAATGTTCAGGGAGGTGGCTGAAAATAAAGATATCAAAAATGGAAACTTATGCCTGATTCAATCCGCCCGAGGAAATTTAGAGGCCGTAGCTGTGGTAACCGATCGGCTTCAGCCACTGATCGTTAATAGACAAAAAGTTTACCAGTAGGCATCCCCTGGCGTTTTGGTTGGATGAAGCCCAAGGATGGGGGAGACACAGCCAATATTTTAACTCCATCCATAGGTGATAGCCAATACCATGATACCGGAAACCAAGGCCTTTTTAGTAAATGTGATCAAAAAAGATGTCCCTGGGGAGAAGGTGGACTAAAACAATTATTTCAAAAAAAATGAAAAGGCGGTTAAAGAAAAAATCTTTAACCGCCTTTGAATATAATGTCAAAACTTCAAGGGTTGACCCCATTTTCGCTAGGGCAAAATAACCAAACCCCATCGCTTATGTGAACCTAATGGGTAACTTCTTTTATTTGGTTATCGAACCGCTAGTTTCACCAGATGAATCAAAATCCCAGCCCAATAAGACAACATCGCTCACAGTGAAGGTAAAGGTGTCACCAGAAGAAGCATTTTTTACCTCATACGATTCCAATGCTACTTGACCTGATGCATCGGTTGTCCCTGAACTAATGCTGGAAGTAGCACCGCTCCAGGTGCCATTTATTGTCGCCCCCTCTACCGGATTATCACTTGCATCAACGATGGTTACGGTGGCCAGGGCTTTAGTGAAATCATTCCGACCGGCTCTTCTGGTGATAAGGGCCATATTGATAGCATCTACATGCATAGTTGGGGTAGTAGATTGCTCATTTATTATAGTTACAGTAGTCATAGTGTTGTCATCTGTATCAGTTTCTTCTGTAACCACACTTGCCACCGCTTCAAGGGAGTGATCCCCTATAGATGCGCCTGTTGTATCCCAGTCGAATAGGACGTCGGCTGAATCCCCGGCATCTAAAGTAACAGATTGGGAATCTATGTCATCTGTTTGGTCAGTTAGGCTTACCGTAGTTGTCTCCGCATAAGTGCCCTGGTTCTCTATGGTTACATTAACTTGAACCAAATCTCCTTCAACCGCCTCCGAGGGCGCATCCACAGCTATAATTGCCACATCGTGCACAGGCACTTTAACCTCAACAGTTGTAGCCATTGTATTGTTGTCGGTATTAGTTTCTTCTGTAAGAACACTTGCCACCGCTTCAAGGGAGTGATCCCCTATAGTTGCGCCTGTTGTATACCAGGCAAATGTCAAATTGCTCGTGCCAGCAGGAGCCAAGGGTACTTCTTGACTGTCTATGAGAACACTGTCAGTGGTGTCGGTCAATTCGACAGTAATTGATTCCTCAAAATCACCTTGATTGGCCACGCTTACTGTAACCCAAACAGTTTCTCCCTGAAGACACCATTCAGACGCCGATATACCTGTCACCGCCACATCATGAACCTGTTGTGGAGAATAATTAAGAGCGGCGCAAGCATTGACAATTCCATGGCCGTACACATCATCCCAACCAACCGCTCCCTTATCTTCAGCGGTATTCTCTAAAGCGGCTCTCACATTATCAGGGCCGGTAGTACCATTAGCAATCAGCAGGGCGGCTACCCCTGCCACATGGGGGCTGGCCATGGAGGTCCCTTGGAAAAAATAGTAGCCAAAATCACCAGGATTTTTGGTACGAGGATTGAAGGTTTGCTGGAGCACTCCATCGGGGTATCCATCACCGTTCTGGTCCACCCCTGTATCTCCGCCGGGAGCTGTTATATCCAGGTAGCTGCCGGTATTGGAGTAATAGGACCTTGTTTCATCGTATGTTGTAGCGCCAACGGCAATACAATAAGCATCATAGGCAGCGGGATAACCAGGGTTATTCCCGGTATTATAGTCGTTTCCGGCAGCACAGACGATAGTAACCCCTGCATTATAGGCATAGGCTACAGCATCCTCCAGGGTATCTGCATCAAATTCCCCGCCCAGGCTCATGTTAATTACAGCCGCGCCATTATCAGCGGCAAAATAGATCCCATCAGCTATAGCTGCATAAGTTCCGGAACCCCTCTTGTTTAAAACCTTGACCGGCATAATAGAGGCATTAAAAGCTACCCCGGCTACTCCTAAGTCGTTATTCGTACTTTGGGCAATCGTGCCGGCAACGTGCGTGCCATGGCTATTATCATCATTTGGATGGTTATCGTTATTTACATAATCCCATCCATCCACAAAGGAAGTGGCCGCAAGGTCCGGCGCCTGGTAATATTTGTCATAGTCTTCATAGGCTACCCCGGTGTCTATAACAGCCACAATCACTTCAGTGCCGGTGCTGATACCCCAGGCACATTCCATATTGATTCCGCCATAAACAGGATTATCCATATGCCACTGATAAGGATAATACTCATCATTTGGTACCATAAGCGCCTTGGCCATGTAGTTTGGCTCCGCATAGTCTACATTGGGGTTTTTGCTGTAAATCGCCACCATCTCTTCCACAGTTTTGTTTCGGGGAACCCTGAGGCGCTTAAATTTCCCGCGTTTGCTTACTGAGAGGACTGATGTTCCATTCCCTCGATTTATCTTGCGAACCATATCCTCGGAAACCCCCGGATTAAATTGGACAATAATCTCACCCGGAACATATTTCTGTCCTTCACCGGTTTTCACCCCATTTTCTACAAATAATCCTTCCCCTCCAAAACTTACACTACTAAAACCTAAGGCTAAAAAAATCACCAATGCTACTATCAGATTTCTTTTCATGTTAATCATACCTCATTTTTCTTTTTAAATTATTGTCAAAGGTTTTACACCTTTTACTTTTAAGTGGATTTTTTGCTTTATTTACAATTAGTCATGATGCATCCTCCCTCTTTTAAGGCAATCAAAACAAATAATTGTCACAACTTAGATCTCTGATTCCATCACTATTCATTTGGTCCCCTTTCCTTGTTTAGAATTTAAAAATTTTTAATTTTCACATCAGTATAAAAAAATCATAAACAAAAAAATTATTTATTATCGCGACATCATCTCCTTTCAAGATACAATTATTACATTAAAAAAATTAATTACAGCTTTAAAAAATATCTTTAAAAATATTCTTTGCTTACTTAAATCGATAAGGAATCATTAGAAAAATCAGTTTTTAAACACAGCAAAATTTATACCAGGCAGTATTTTGATTAAATTAGACAAAAAATATAAAAATTTTAGTAAAATTTCATTTTATTAATTTAAAATGACTTTCCTTTGAGCCCCCTCCTGAAAAAAAAATCCTTAAATGAGCAAAAGATGACCATTTATTTACAAACAACTGACTTCTCCAAGGTGCGTCTTAAAAGAAAAACCTGATGAAACGAATGTAATATAACGGTAAGCTATTATTTAATATGAGTTTTATTTAAGTTGCATAATACCTATTATTTTATATAAGTATAAACACACTAAAACCTGAAAATCAAATTTATTTAATTGAAATCATCAATTGAAAGATTAATTTTAATGACTTAAAAAGACCAAATACCTATGAAATGCCTATTAGGAATTACTTGAGCTAAATTCAGGGGAGTTATATTTCAATCCTACAGGGGATAAGCAGTGATCATAATCACAGATCCTTTCCCTCATAAATTATAATAATTCCCAAAAACCATTTCCTGCAGGGAGACCAAGGGGCGTATCGCCTGTAGTTGAAAGATAGATATGAACTATAAAGAAGGGAAGAAATACAAAGGCCAACACTGATAAAAAAGGCCCAATATGCTATTGAGTAACAAAGCGGCGCCCGAATATGGTGACGTAAGCTTTTAATCTTTCTCAAAATATTTGAATGATTCAGGCATATATAGCCTATAACCATTCCGCCTAAATGGGCTGTGTGTGCAACACTATTTACTCTCTGGGATAAAGGCTGTTGTTTAGGTATTTATTTTCTCTTGACAGAAACGCATCAAGTAGCTACAATAAAACAAGGTGGCGACTATATGAATGATAGTAAAGGAAACACAGATGAAATCTATAGGCATTAAAGAGCTAAAAAATAAATTAAGTCATTATCTTTCTTTAGTGAAGAAAGGTGAAGATTTATTGATAACCGAAAGGGGGAGGGTCATTGCACGGATTATTCAGGAAAACCCCCAAAAGGTATCTTTCAGAGAGGCCCTTCATCCCTTATTGCTTAAAGGTTTGATAATTTTCCCTCAACAGGAACTGGAAAAAAATATCCCCGATCCTTTGGAAGTTCCCGGGAAGCCAATTTCAGAAATGGTTCTTGAGGACCGTCGATGATCCTTTATTTGGATACCAGCGCGCTTGTAAAGAAATATTTTAAAGAAGTTGGCTCAGAAGAGATAGTTTCCCTTTGGAAAGAAGCGGAAGCTATTATTACTTCATCTGTAACTTACGCTGAGGCAATGGCCTCCTTTTTCAATAAAAAAAGAGAAGTCTCCATAGAAGATCAAATCTTTCAATCAATCATAAAAGCATTTCATCATGATTGGCAAAAGTTTATTATTGTTACAGTGAATAATGAATTAAATGATGTTATTGATCGGCTGGCGGCTATTTACCCTTTGCGCGGTTTTGATGTAATTCATTTGGCCTCAGCGTTTATTATTCATGGTTCAGTTCCTGAAAATTTCCTTTTTGCTTGCTTTGATCAAAGGATCTCTTTAGCCGCTGCAGCAGAAAATCTAAAAATATTTCCAAAAGACAATAAAATTCATTAAAAAATAATCATTTTGATTTAATCTGCCTAAAAATTACCTGCGTTATTCCAATGGTTGCAATTCATTATTTCCAAGATTAGTGGATGAACGATTTTTCTGTTGCCTTTACCTATCTTGTATTCAATAAAGGTCTTACCGGCAAGGAAAAGTAAAAAAGCTATGTTATCATATGCAATATCCTTTTCGGGGATGGCACTTACCAGAGCAACAGGATATGCTATCACTACATTCCTCTCCTAAGGGTATACATGATGCACCACAATCAGCCGGACAGGAAACAGCGTCTTCTCCTGTTTCGCATTCACCATTGCCGCAGCAGGGAATAATCGGTGTATATTCACAGTAAGAGTCTAAGGTCCCATGGTTAATACATGTACCAGTAGAGCAAGGAGCAGCATTATCACAATCAGCATTCTCATAACAGGCAATTACAGGCATATCATAGGAACATGTGATAGCATCCCTACCTATGTAGCAATTCCCCCAGGCAATTTTAAAAAAGCCATTTTCACCCCAGTCGGTACCCCAACTGTTCTTACAGATCCAGTATCCATCACCATAACCAACGATAAGCACTGCATGTCCGCCTTCATATACTCCACCTTTATATGTATATACACCTTCGGTATAACTAAAAAAATCTGTATATACATTCATTCCACAAACAACGGGGCCATTTAACAGAGCATTTTTAATATTATCAACACCAAATCTTACATGGAGAGGTTTGGCAACCCATGACCATCCGGAAGTCCGCTGGAAGTCCGTGCACATATCATATACATCACAAGTAGGAGGAGACAAAGGGCCTTCCGGAGGCGGAGGGTAATCATCATAAGGGGCGCAATCCTCATCAGTTGTACCCGTGTCAGTTAAAAAATTAAAAACCCTGTCTAAATACCCACCTTCACAGCCATAGTTATAGATATCGCAGGAAACTACGAATTGTTCTGAGAGATCAATAAGGATCGTTACATCATTGATCAACACCTGTGATTCCATGCCTGCAATCGCGGCAAAGGCATAACAGCTTCCGCAATACAATTGATCTTTAACATCAGTTATATAATTATTATAATTGTAATTCCGCCAATCTAAGGTTACAGGAGTTGATTCCACTGAAGTTGGCGAGTAACCATCATTGATGGTCCCTAATTCAGGGGCCTTGGTAAATTTCAAGCCGCACAAATTCTTTCTTTCTTGACGAGACATCCTTGATACCGAGGTCTCTCCGGCAGTCCACTTGGCGCTGCTGTCTTTCATAGCTTTTTGTATCTTGGCTAACTCTTGTGCCTGTTCAGGATTTAATTTGGCACTTGCCGTGGATAAAAATCCACATAAGCTTAATACAATAACACCTAAAACCCAAATTAAAATTTTTTTCTTTAAATTTAAAAATTCCATAATTATCCCCCTGTTTATTTTTACATTTAATGTTAAAACTAAAAAAACCAGATTGATAATATTGCAAGATTTATGACAAAATGGATAAATTAGCAAAAAAAAATAATAAGGTTTTAGAGGTATATGGGGCACAGCCTTAATAACAATGATAAAGGGAATAAAGGGTGATTTTGCCTTAAGCCTACGCTTGGGGAAATTTCTTAAAATGTGTTAAAAATGATCAATCAAAAAATCACTTATCAGAAAATGATCAATTTCAGCGGAAATGAGCACCCATGGAAAGGGAGGTAACGAAACACGATTTCAGGTTAAGTTGCGGCGATGGAGATTGTGAAAAGTTTAAAGGTGATAGAGGCATTTCAACTTTTCTTGCGCCTATCGCCAAAAACCATTTCCTGCAGGAGGCCAAGGGGCGTATCGCCTGTAGTTGAAAGATAGATATGAACTATAAAGAAGGAAAGAAATACAAAGGCCAACAACGTATGAATAGGGGCGATAATCCGAAGTCCCCCAAGTCGATTAAAAATAATAGGCCAATATTCGGCCCCATAAACCAGGAAAATGCCGCTCAATAACTGTAGTGGGATAAGTAAGATTAAAAGAACCAAATAGGCTATTTTTTGGAGAGGATTTAACCGCTGGTTCTGAGCCAATCCGGGGTCCCGAAATCAAATCCCTCCTTCAGCAGGATTTGGTTAAAGAATGGAAGCGTTTTAATAAGCGGGCTTAAAAAGGGATGGATGCTATGATGAGATTGGTAAGACACCCTATTCCTATTGAGGCTATAAAAAAATAGAGGGTGATGATACCGGTTAATTTTTTTCCGAATAGCTTACAAAATAAAGGAATAACACTCAAACATATTCCTGCTGCGGCTATGGAAAAGGATATTTGATAGCCAGTGCTTAACCCCAAAACCTGGAGGGGTTTTAATAAAATAATTTCCTGGCCTGCGCATACATGCAAAGGAATAGCAACCAGCACTGTGAGAAATAAGCCATAAAGGGAATTATTTATATAGCGATCAATAAATTGCGGTGGAATTATTGTTGAGAAAAGGCTCCCTATAATAATCCCTATTAATATGGGTTTGCTTAAGCTTTTAAAATATAAATACCCATTATTAATATAATATTTAATTTTTAAATTTTTGTGAGATATGTCTTTATCAGCCCCAGCTTTCCTATCTTTATTATTAGGCTTAAAAAAATCAGGAATATTTTGACTTGCCTTGGTTAAGGCTATGCTTCTCACCTTTTTAAACTCTTTAAGACTACTGATAAAAAATGCTCCAATCACAGCTACTAAAATGGCTCCTATAAGCCTGGCGCTGAAATATTTAGTTCCCATGACAGAATAGGAAAGAAACAATGTATAGGGATTCAGCAGGGGGGTAATAAAGAGAAATGAAAGAAGCGCATAACCCTTAATTTTTTTGGTAGCCATGAGCCCTTTCACTAAAGGGATCACACCACATACGCATAAAGGCAAAAAAATGCCGGCGGAAACGGCGGTTACCAGATTCATAGGTATTTTTGTATAAATATCTGATAACAATGAGGCTATCAAGGTGCCAATAATAAAAACCGCAAAGGTAACAACACTATACTGAAAAATGAGGTAGAAGTATTCAACGCCGATTTTCCATAATAAGGGTGAATTATTTTGTCCAAAGCATTTTGTGTATAAGGAACAGTAAGAGCATTTATTGCTGACTTCTACAGCAAAGCTTTGGAAAAGAGAAAATTTGACAAATAGAATGATTGAAGGAATTATCAATAAGATATAAATGATTTTTAAAAAACTATCCTTACCTTTTATACCCGGATACAGCAAGGAAATGGTTATAAAAAATAAGGTATATCCGCCTATTACCTGAAGATATACCATTCATTGTTCCTGCGATAATGTATTATGTAATAGAGAGAAACTCTTTGATCTAATGCCTATAACTTAAGGAGTACTGTGCAAACATTTTTGCTGAAACCAATCCATAGTGAGATTTTCTTCAATGAGCGACATACCTTTTAGGCTGGTCATGAAACCAACAAATTTCTTGGCATCACCAATTGGTTGCCCCATGGTTACTAAATTTAATGGCCTTCTTAAGGGATATTTGCCTGATAGTATATTTTCTCTGGTCGGCAGATATCCATCAATTTTGATAATACTTACTTCCTCAGTGTAAAATATCGGGGGAACGAAAGAGATAGCTGTAGTGTATCGCTTAAGTTTCATAATAACATTATCGGTTATATCGCTTGATAAAGTGGCTTGAGCAAGATAACTTTCATCAGGGATAATCTTGGCATCAGCCAATAATTGCCTGACATAATCTTTTTCACTAGCACCGCAGCTATGGGATAATATCATAATTTTCTTATCCTGGCCGCCAAGCTCTATCCAATTTTTAATCTTACCGGCCATAATGTTTAAGATTTGTTCATAGGTCAAATTATTTACAGGGTTTCCTTTATTCACTATGACCGCCATTCCATCAAAGGTGAGAGGAATTGTCAGTAATCCTTTTTCTTCCTCTTCAGCAGTTAAATCCCTGGCCAAGGTCCCCACATCTGCCTTTCCCCGGCTAACCGCTTCAATACCTTTATTCAATCCGGCGCAGCTTCCATTCATATTAATTTTTATGCCAACTTTTTGGGAGGCCATAACCACGCTCCCAAATATGCATCTGGCCGTATTAATGATCTTCACTTCAGCTCTTGCCGATAGGGTAAATACAAAAATAAATATACAGCTAAGACAGGCAATGAATAGCTTTTTAAATTCCTGTCTCCTTTTTCTAAACTGATTGTATACCATAATTTAACATTCCTTTATATTTCAAAAGCCTGATAAATAATTTTTTAAAACAGGTATAAGAGGATTTTGTATGTCTACTTTAATTTTCGGCTATATTAGTAATTAAATCGGTTATTAAAATCCAAAGTAACATATTAATTGATAAAGCATTAACAGGGTTTACAGGATTAACAGGATTTAGACTTTGATATTTAACTACAAAGGTATATAGGACAAAAAGGGATGTAACTCTAATAAAAATATAAAGACTTAATTCTTTTATTTGTGTTCTTTGTGCCCTTGCGGTTAAAATATAATTCTCTGATTTGTAAATCAGCCTATTAGTTAGGCTTGGACTGAACGGGTAAAGTCTATTTGAAATTATTTTTATAAAAATCTATAGGAAGTTGCATAAAAAATGGGAATCCCGGAAGGGTGGAGACTGCTTCGTTTAGGAGAATGTTTAAGCGAGGTGAAAGAGCGCAACAAAAAACTTGGAAAATGGCCTGTTTTAAGCATAACTAACCAACAAGGATTCGTTCTGTCTGAGGAATATTTCGAGCGTCATGTTTATAGCCATGATCTGCGCAACTATAAAATAATTCGACGGGGGCAATTTGCTTACAACCCCACGCGCCTCAATGTAGGCTCACTGGCGCGATTAAATTCCTTTGAAGCTGGGCTCTTAAGCCCAATATATGTTGTTTTTAAAGTATTACCAAATATTAATGCAGACTTTTTACATTTTTGGCTGAGTAGCGCTAAAGTAAAAAATCTCATCAAGGCCCGCACACAAGGGACGGTAAGAGATGTAATCGCCTACCCTACCCTCTGTTCTCTACCAATATTTCTCCCACCTTTAAATGAGCAAAAAAAGATGGCGCTGATTTTTAGTAATATAGAAAGGACTTATAAAAAAACCAAAGCTGTAATTAATCAAATCAGTCGTTTAAAAAAAACCCTCATGCAGGAATTGTTCACCAAAGGTTTACCTAATCAGCATAAAGAGTTCAAAAAAACATCTTTTGGTAAGATACCGGCAGATTGGAAAATAGTAAAATTGGGAGAAGTTTGTCTTAAAAAACCCGAATATGGCGCCAATGTTTCGGCAATTGATTATGATCCCAAACTGGCTCGTTATGTGCGAATCACGGATATTTCTCAAGAGGGAAGATTAATACCGGGGTCCAGGGTAAGTATTAATAATGAAGCTGCTCAAAGGTATTTCTTGCATGATGACGATTTAGTATTTGCCAGAAGCGGCGCTACTGTCGGCAAAACATATTTATATAAAAAGTTTGAGGGTAAATGTGCTTATGCCGGTTATTTAATCAGAGTTAAACTGGATAAAACACAATTGCTTCCCGAATTTTTATTCCACTTCACTCATTCTACTTATTATTATAGGTGGATAAAAAAAGTTGTGCGAGCAGGCGCTCAGCCTAATATAAACGCCAGGGAATATGCTCATCTGAACATTCCACTCCCTCCAATCAAAGAACAAGGCCGGATTAGTTCTCTACTTTCTAAGATAGACACATATAAGGAAAAAGAAATGCTCAGGCTCAATAATTTATTCTTTCTCAAATCCGCTCTTATGCAGACGCTGCTGACTGAAGAGGTGCGAATAAAAAAATCGCAGAAAAATTTATTCGCCCTTTGAGGGCTATGGGATATGAGATTCAATCCTAAGAAAACCGCTCAGGATGAATTGCTTTACAACATTTACATTTAAAACGAAAATCCAGACCATGTTCTAAGATGAGGTCTTGATCATCCATAAATTCCTGCATAGAAAAATCCCTGATAATCTGCCCATCAACCATTACAAGTGCGCGTTGACACGTTTGAAATAAAACAGGCAAGTCATGGCTGATGATAATCTTGGTGCAGGAAAGTGAATTAATGAGATCAGTAAGCACTTTTTCATTATAGGGGTCTAAATTGGCTGTAGGTTCATCCATGATCAATATCTTGGGCCGCATGGCCAGGATAGCGCCAATAGCTACCCTTTTTTTCTCACCTCCGCTGAGATGATGGGCTGGTTTTTTAAGAAGATGGCCAATATTCATAATATCGGCTGATTCGGTCACGCGATCATGGATTTCCCTGGAGGGTAATTTCATATTGATCAGGCCAAACTCAATTTCCTCTCGGACCGTCGGACAAAAAAGTTGATCATTAGGATTTTGAAAGACAAGACCGACCATATCACGAACATAGCCAATATTTGCGGGGCGTACCAATATCTCATCAATTACTACCGAGCCGGATTGAGCCAAAAGGATGCCCATCAAGTGGTTAGCCAGGGTTGATTTTCCTGCCCCATTAGGACCGACAATGGCCACCGACTCATGGGTAAAAATTTTACAATCAATTCCATTGAGCGCATTTTGTTTTGCATGGGGATAGGCAAAAGAAAGATTCTGAAGATGAATGAGTGCTTTTTTCTTGTCCATAATTTTTACATTAGACAGAATTAACAGGATTGACAAAAAATTTTTTTATTCAACCCATACTGTCTATTTTGTCTTTCCTATTTAAAAAGATAGAGATTTTTTTTCTATTTGATTATGGCGATGTTCATGGTTATGACCATTACAACAATCACATTTGAAAGTAAAATCCAGTCCATTTTTTCGAAGCAATTGACGATTGGTAATAAAATCCTCCATAGACATAATTGCATCTATTCGGCCATCATCCATGACTACCACCTTTTGGCAAACCTGATAGAGAATGGGCAGATCATGACTGATTAAAATGCGGGTATAGGGTAAATTGGCTATAATTTCAGTTATGACTGCTTCATTTTTAGGATCAAGGTTGCTGGTTGGTTCATCAAAAATCATTATTTTGGGCCGCATTGAAAGAATAGTAGCCATAGCCGCTCTTTTTTGCTGACCAAAGCTCAAATTATGGGAAGGGCAATCAGCCAAATCCATAAGCCCCATTTTTTCAAGGGATTCTTGCACCCTTTTGTGGAGCGCCATTTCATCCACATCCATATTTATAGGGCCAAAGGCAACATCATCATAAACGGTGGGGCAAAAAAGTTGATTATCAGGATCCTGAAAGGCCATTCCTATCAGGCCGCGAATAGTTTGCAGGTTCTCTTCAATAACCGGAAGTCCGTCAACTGTTATCTCTCCCCTGTCCCCTTGATAAATTCCATTCAAATGCTTAATAAGAGTGGATTTTCCCGATCCATTTTTCCCTACCAGGGCAATTGACTCCCCCTCTTGAATGGTAAGATTAACTCCCTTCAGGGCAACAGTTCCATCGGGATAGGTAAAATGAAGATTTTTTATTGATATTATGGGAGATTTTTTTTCCAATTTAAAACCCTTTAAAAAATCGATCAAAATAAATAATACCGAAGATGGCCATAAAGATTAATGAACTTTTAAAAAAATCTGCTGCCTTGGCCCGGTATTCAAAACGGATCTTAAGGATACCTTTATAGCCCCTGGACAGCATAGCGTGATATACCTCTTCAGTCCGCTCAAAACTTCGTACCAGTAATGTTCCCAGGAAATTTCCATAAGTCCTTAAGGTATGAAAATTAGTAGCAGGTGAAAATTTTCTTAATTTCATGGCTAAAGACATGCGCTTTAATTCAGACAAAAAAACAAAAATGTATCTATATGAAAAAAGAAGCATCTGAATAATACTATTGGGGACCTTGAGGCGCTCAAGCGCCTTAATTGATATATCAAATCGATTTGTGCCGAACATGGGAACAGTCAATAAGACTATAGAAACAGCTTTAAGGTATACCCTGGCTGCCAGAAGTAAACCCCGGGTATTTATTTCCAAAAATTTTAGGTGTGTAAAAAAATAAATGGTATCACCGGATTGGGCTTTGACTGTTAAGGGCATAATTAAAAAAAATGGCCCCACAAACATGGTAACCGCTGCTAATCGTTTCAATGAAAAAGAGAAAGGGATCTTGGTTAGCTGCAAAATCAAAATAGAAATAAAAAGGCAACCGAAAGCCGTGGAAATATGGTGAACTGAAGAGATGGAAAAAGCCAGAATAATTAAGGTTAAAATCTTCAAACGAGGGTCCCAGCTATGAATTGGAGATTCTAAGCGCCAGTAGCGATCAATATCCGGTTTCATTCATTATGTCCTTTATGAGTCAATTAAAGCTGCTTAAACTCTTTAGTTGTTAATAGCATAGGGTTTTAAGTGGTTTTGTTTGAAGAAATTATTTTCTTTCCAACTAATCTACTCAACATCTAGAGCAATAGATATGAGTTTCGAAGGCTATAGACAGACTTATATCAATGTTCATGATCTTTATGTTGAAAAATTTTCACTACCCCCCAGGTGACGGCCGCAATTCCTAGAAGGATAAAAATAAGATAATAGGTAGGCAACTCAATGCGATTCACCCTTAATCCATGCTCTGCATTCTGGAGAGCATAAACAATATCTGCTCCTTGCGGAAAACCTAAAATTGAAAAAAGCAAAAGAAATAAGCTGATCATTGTTGTAATTTTACTCCTATAAGATCCGGCTTTACCTTTAAAAGAAAGGCAACAGCCACTCCAGTTATGATAGTTTCAATGATAATCACCGGCAAATGCGCCGCCAAAGCGATTTTGGCCACGCCATAAAAATCTTCCCCGGCTGTGACCAGGAGAAGAGCCAAAATTATAGCAGCCAATAAGGTGCCAAGCGCACCACAGATTGCTCCAACGCTTATAATAATACGGCGATTATGGGATTTCTTAAATCCCTTAAATATACACCCGGCTGTCAGAGCCGCAATTCCCATCATTAAACTATTAACACCAATCGTCGTCAATCCGCCATGTTGAAAAAGGATGGCCTGCAATATTAATCCTAACATGACTGAGGGGAAAGCCATGGGACCTAAGATAATTCCCACCAAGCCTGCTAAAATCAAATGTACACTGGTTGGCCCGAGTGGCACGCTGATGAGGGAGGCCACGAAAAAAACAGAGGTAACCACTGCAATCTTGGGAAGTTCTTGAGTATCCATTTTGCTCTTAATACAAAGAGCGCTTATCCCGATGGTTGCTAAATAACCTCCAATACAGATTGAATTGGGCAACACCCCGTCAGATATATGCATTACAATTCCTTATTGAGGGCTTTTCTTTGTGAAATACAAAATAATGCCAATTATACCAAAAATGTACCCAATTCCGCCAAAGATTTCTGTAAAAGATATTTTTTCTTTATGTTTGGCTTTGGCTAATTCTCTCATAATTGGTTGTAATTTTTGATCCAGTGATTGATCAATAATATTTTTTAATTCCTTAAAATTAATCTGCTGCTTAAGTATATCATGTTGAGGAATTGAGCCTTTTTTTGGGACAATTCGTTTTTCTCCAGGAATTTGGAGACCTTCTTTTGAGGTTTTTTGAGTGCTATCTTTAGCCGGTAAGGTATCTTTTGGGTTATTGATTAACAGTGGGGGATGTGTTTCGCCGGTAAAAATGGTATCCGGCAATTCATCCGCGGAAAGAAGATAACTATTTTTATGCCCCATGCCTGCGATTATGACGATCTTTAGGTCATCTTTTTTAGGGGGACGAAAATTAAATATCCCTTTTTTGTCTGTGACCCCGGTGAGAAGTTTATTTTTGTGACTATCATAGACTTCAACCGTGCCCTTTTCTACCTTTCGGCCGTCGGGAAAATAACTTTCAGTATATACCAAATCACCTTCTACATAAGCAAAAATATTAACCTTATGAGCAAAAGCATTTGTCCCGGATGTCAATACCATAAGAAAGGCTCCCAAGAACCAAAATGCAACATTTTTTTTAAACCGGAAAAATATGTACATTATAAACTATCCTTATTATTCTATTACTACTTAATCGTAACCTTCAGTACCCTGAACTCCTCCCCCTTGATAGGGGAGGCTTAAGTGGGGGTGAAATAAAGCATCACCCTCCCCTACCCCCTCCCATCGAGGGAGGGGGACTAAATGTGTACACTTGAACTGTTACATCTTAATCTATTACCTAAAATTTACCTCCCTGCCCTCTCCAGAAGGGAGTTGGCAAGGAGGCGACAGATTTTTATTCCGATTACATTTTCCCTAACCCGGACAAGCCGGAACCAAAAAGGTTTTAAAATTTTCTATCATAATAAACATGAAATTCAGAACTAAGTGCCTAATGCAATTAATCTGAAAAAATTCGTTCTGTCATTACCTTATTCGTTATTTGTAAAAATAATAAAACATTCCATGTGTTTATTTTATAGCAATAGCTTTAACCCAGTAAACCGCTCCAATTTCAATGGATTTATCTTTACCATCAGGGCCTTTAATGGTTTTTGAGTCCTCATTTAAAGCGGCAAATGTCCACCAGCCGGCTTTTGGCATGGCATAGGTAAATACGCCATTTTGATCTGCTTTCACAATCTGAGTAATATAAGGATCAGAAGGAGCTTTTAATAAAGTAACATTTTCAGGATCTTCATTCAAATATTCGATTTCCACTTCTGCATTGGGAACCGGCTTGCCATCAACCAGGACAACACCGGTAAAAACATTGCCTACCCATAATCCATATGGCCTGGTAAGGGGGATAATTTCTGTTTTTAATCCTAAAGGTTCATCCCATCCTTCTTCCAGCCCTAAAGCATTTACACACACCTTAGTATAATGGATAATATAACAATCTTCGGCTGGTTCCCAATAAGGGGTTGGGACCACATAAAAATTATAATCACCGGGTCTTTTAATTTTATATTCGGTTTCCCAGTAAGTATACTCCTGTTTCTGATCCAACCATTTTCCCTTAGCAGAGGTTAGCTTATTAAGAAGATCAATTTTTTTGCCGCCAACCATAACCCCAAATTCTTTGGGTTTAACCATTTCCATATAATGCCCTTCATTTGGATGAAGGAATTTAATCTCTATTTGAACAGTTTTATTATCCTCCTGAGTAATAATATCATCCGACGGTTTTACTAATCCAAAATGAGCCAATACCGGATTTGCTGCCATTAAACTAAAAGCTATCATTGTGAAAATAACGAAAAACTTTTTTATTCTATTCATGCCAATTCCCCCTCATATAATAAATCATTAAATAATAAATCATTTATAAAATAAAATCAGGTATTTGTATAAGTTTATTTTTTAATCTCCTATAATCATCACCTTTCCCCTTCTTCTCAAAAAAAAACCACGAGAAATCCTAAATCAGCATTATTATTAGGACCTTCGTGGTTCCAGTTATATTTTTTAGTTATAATTAAAGAATGATGGATTCGTAAAGGGTCGTTATTAGAATTGTCATTTAGTCAGTAGGAAAAAATCTTGTATTTTTCAGCATGTTGAGTAATTAAGATTTCTCACGTTCATTCGAAATGACATACTGATGAGACTTTTTACGACTTCATCTAAAAATAGTACTACAAAAAAACATTTCTCTTATTTTCTATAAGAATACGGCAGCTTCATGATGCCATTTTATCTAGCAAAATTAAACATCCTTAAATCAGACTTTAAAAATCATCAATCAAAAAATCCGGAAGTCAAAAAGTAAAACTCAATATGTGCTAAATCAATTAATTAAATTTTGCATAAAAAAAATAATAGTTTCTATATTCTATATTTGTATATTAATAAAATTTTTAAATTGAAATGTCAAGTAAAAAATGTGAGCAATTCTCATTATGAAAATTTTTCGGTTAGTTTACTGATCTCAATACAGCATGCTAAACTAACCTCTTATAATTTATTTAATTAAGGATTCTGCAAAATACCTAATTTAGCAGAATCCTTTTATCTACTTGAGAATCGTTAAGGTTAATTGATCAATAATGATAATATTGGCTCAATTTATCTCGTCTCCAAAAATATATTTCTTGTGCCATTAAATATGGATAGCTATATTCGATTTCATGTAATGGTAAAATCTTTTCCCCTTCTACTATTCCGGCAACAGTAATTATTTCTCCTTTGCCATAAATAGCCGGGTCAAGGAACCCTTCATACAAAACAAGAAATCTTCCTCCCGAATCATTTTCCATTTTAGGCATTTCAGAATATCCAAGTGGTTTTTGTAACACAATAAGTTGCGTGCCTTCCTTTACATTGAGGGTCTCAATAATTTCACCTCCCCATATCACCAAAATCCCCTTATATCTTTCAGGATTTTGAGCAATCCACTGAAACGGGATATCGGTAGCAGCAAATTTTCTTGATTCACGGGATATTACATGCGCACATCCTGAACTATATAAAATCATTACAAGAATAAATAATGCAAATATCTTTATTTTTTTCATGACAATACACCTCACTTCATTAATTATATAAATACTTCATATATTTTTATTGTATCATTTATTACATTTTCATAAAGACTTTTACGGAATTTTTACTACATTTTTAGCCTTTTATTATGTATCGGTAATGTGTAAAAAAGTATGTTAACCATTTATTCTAAAATTATATTGTTGAAATCAAAGATTTTATACTTGACTATTACCCCAAAAGAATGATAAACTAACGCGGTTTTTTAGACGTTTTTATATAGCAATTACTACTATTCAATTATACCCCTGAAGTTTAATTCATCTTCAATTTAGGGGAAAAAAAATTAAATCGTGAGACTGATAAGCCATATAAACTATAGAAAAACATTTGGTAATTAATTTTACATAAGGAGAAATATTTATGCCGGTTTATGAATATGAATGCAAAAAATGCAAATCTATTTTTGAAGCGGAACAGCGGATTGTTGACCCTCCCCTTAATACATGCCGGCTTTGCGGCGGAAGTGTAGAGCGTCTTATTTCCAAATGCTCTTTTATTTTAAAGGGGGATGGATGGTATGTAACCGAACATCCATCTAAAGAAAGAAAAGAGGCCATGAAAAAAGGAGAAAAACCCCAAGATAAAACAAAGAGTAAAGAAGCTCCAGTAAAAACAAAGAGCAAAGAAACTCCCGGTACGACTGAAGGCAAAAAATCTCAAGGAAAACCGGAAATTAAGGCAAAGAATAAAATGGGGAAGACATCTCCTGCTACCTCATCTCCATCTGCTTAATTACTGCCTGACTCTAGGATTTCCAATGGCTTAAGATTTTTCGCGGAGTTTACACTGAACCAAGTGAATGTGCTCGGAATGACAATCGGGGTTATTTTTCGTTCAGGCACTAATTAAGTATGGAATTTTTTATGCCCTTAATTTAACTCATTTCTAAAATTTTCAAAGCTTCATCAACAGTGATGTTCTCATGAACCATATTACAAATTGCTTTGACCATCAGTTGTTTTTTTTCATGCTGAAAAACATTACGGCCGATTGAAACACCTGCAGCGCCGGCATCCAATGAATCTTTCACTATTTGAAAAATCTCACGTTCATTTTTTGTTTTTTCCCCTCCGGCAATCAATACAGGGATAGGGCACCCATTTACAACCTCCTGAAAAGATTTTTTTGATCCCGTGTAGCTGACCTTAACAAGATCAGCTCCCAGTTCGGCTGCTATTCGTGCAGCATGTTTTACTCCTTCAGCGGAACTTTCCTCATGAAACTTTTCCCCTCGAGTATACATCATAGCCAACAAAGGCATTCCCCATTCCAAACATTTTATAGAGACTTGTCCCAAATCTTGTAACATCCGGGATTCACTTTCCGCTCCAATGTTGATATGGACCGATACTGCGTCAGCTCCAATTCTTAAGGCCATTTCCACAGTATTTACCAACACCTTGGTATTTGGGTCCGGGGCCCATACAGTGCTTCCTGAAAGGTGCAAAATTAACCCTACGTCCCTTCCATGCTTTCGATGACCATGTAAAGGCAACCCTATATGACCCAATACTGCGTTAGCTCCTCCTTCAGAAATTTCATTAACCATATCGCGCATATCAATGATTCCTTTAATGGGTCCGAGAGTTACTCCATGATCCATAGGCACAATAACAGTTCGCTTGGTATTCCTGTCAATAATTCTCTCAAGGCGAATGTTTTTTCCTATACCCAACATAATTCTTTATCCTATTTTTTTTTGAGGGTTAAAATAGATACATTCGTAAAAAATCTCATTAACGTGTCATTTCGAACGGATGTGAGAAATCTTTATTACATAATATGCTGAAAAATATAAGATTTTTCCCTACAGTCGAAATGACAAATATGCCAAAATCGACTTTTTACGAAACCATCAAAATAATATTTTATAAACATCATCAAATTTTTCAACATAGTGAACAATGAATCCTTCTTTCAGATAATCGGCAAGGTCCTCAAAATCATTTTTATTCCCTTTGGGGAAAATTAATTCTTTGATTTTTGCACGCTTGGCGGCAATAGTCTTCTCTTTAAGCCCGCCAATGGATAGAATCCGGCCGGTAAGGGTAATTTCACCGGTCATGGCTATTTCAGGTGAAATGGGTTTTTGCAGAATAAAGGAGAGCAAAGCTGTAGCCATGGTTATGCCGGCAGATGGGCCATCTTTAGGAGTAGCTCCCGCAGGAACATGGACATGGACAAAATGCTCGTCAAAATACTTAGGGTTGGCCTTATACCTTTTTAAAGCCGACATAATATAACTATAAGCGGTTTCAGATGATTCTACCATTACTTCTCCCAATTGTCCGGTTTGCTTAAATCCCTTTCTTTTCGATAAAATTCCCGCAACTTCGATTGAAAGAGTCGTCCCTCCGGTTTCCGTCCAGGCAAGACCTGTTATCACCCCCGGGATTTGATCTTTGAAAATTTCATCTTCGGTGAATATGGGCTTTCCAAGATATTTAGAAAGGTTCTCCTGAGTAATAACTACAGCCCCTTTGCCTTCTTTGGCATAATACCGGGCAGTTTTGCGACAAATCTTTTTAATTTGATTTTCCAAACTGCGCACACCTGCTTCCCGTGCGTATTGATCTATCATCTGCTTAAGGGCATCTTTTTTAATAACGAGTTTTTTCCTTGTTAGACCATGATTTTTAATCTGTTTGGGAATGAGAAATTTTTTGGCAATTTCAACTTTTTCCTCAAGCACGTATCCGGAAAGCCTCAAAATTTCCATACGATCCCTCAAGGCAGGTGGAATGGTATCGGGTTGATTGGCTGTGGTAATAAAAAGAATATTGGTAAAATCAAACCGCACATCAAGGAAATGATCTAAAAATTCAGCATTTTGTTCAGGATCAAGTACCTCCAGAAGAGCTGAAGCCGGATCACCCTGAAAACTCTTGCCCACCTTATCAATTTCATCCAACATAATAACCGGATTACAGGTTTTCACTACCTTAAGACTTTGAATAAATTTGCCTGGCATGGCCCCTATGTAGGTACGTCTGTGTCCCTTAATTTCCGCTTCATCCCGCATTCCACCCAAGGAAAATCGATAAAATTTTCTCCCCAATGTCCGAGCAATAGATTTCCCCAGAGATGTTTTCCCAACGCCGGGGGGGCCGATCAGACAAAGAATAGAGCCGGTGATATTTTTACGAAGTTTACCGACGCTGATAAATTCCAAGATTCTTTCCTTAACGTCATCCAAACCATAATGATCCTGATTAAGTATATTTTGGGCTTTTTCTAAGTCATAATTATCTTTTGACTTTTTTCCCCAGGGTAAAACAGTTAACCAGTCAAGATAATTATATCCAACGTGATATTCAGGGGAAGCAGGCTCCAATAAGGATATTTTCTCCAATTCTTCCTCAATAACTTTGGCGGCTTCTTTGCTGAATTTTAATTTTTTTATCCTTTTGGTGAATTTCTCCATTACTGCGGTTCGTTCGTCTTTTACAATCCCCAATTCTTTCTGAATAGCTTTTAATTGTTCTTTGAGGAAGAAGATACGCTGATGTTTGGAGATTTTTTCCTCAATCTGTTTGGTGATTTTGGCCTGAAGTCTAGTTACTTCAAGTTCTTTACGCAACAGCAATAATACCTTGTCGATTCGCTCTCTGACCTTTAAAGTCTCCAGCACGCTTTGAAGCTGTTCACGATCCGCTGTAGTCAAAGAAGCGGCAAAATCGGCTAATTTACCAGGCTCTTCTAAAGTAGATCTACTTAAAAATATTTTTAATTCTTCTTTAAAAAGAGGATTAAGTTTTAGCAATTCTTTTATAGAGGAAACGACTGCCATAGAATAGGCCTTTAGCTCTTCATTCATGGCAAATTTTGTTTCATGATAATATTTTATCCGGCCTACGGGATAAGGATCTTGAGTTACGATACTTTTCAATTCAATTCTATCCAAAGCTGAAACAAGCACATGTAATTCTTCATTGTTTTCAGTGGGAATGATCTTAACAATCTTAGCTGCCACTCCCACTGAATAAATATCCTCCATCTTATAGATCTTTTTCCCTTTCCCCCCTTCTTCTTCCTCCTCTTCTTCCTCATCCTCTTCTTTTATGCTTAAAAACAGACCAATTGTTTTATGGGTGGTAGATTGATAAACGTCTTCAACTGCCTTTGTCATAATGGGATTTTCAATAATTATGGGCAAGACAATTCCGGGAAATATAGGCCGATCCCGAATCGGAACAATAGGCAGATCTTCCGGCAGAATATCTGTAGCCAGAACAATATTCTTTTCTTCTACCTTTTTTTGTTCTTCCGGCGCCTCTTGCTCGGATTTTAAAATTTTCCGTGATGATTTTTTTGATTTTGCTGTGCTTTGTTTTTTATTTGCCATATTTAATTAAAAATTCCTTTCATATAAAATTTTGATGATATACCTTATAACGGCACAAAGGTAATGTCAAGACTACAAATCAACTGTGACGCATCAATTAATTAAGTAGGGCATTTCGTAGTCAATTTGCTAATTTTTTTCCTTTGAAGGAAATTTTGCCTTAATTTATAAGTAGGAATAACTTAAAAATATCAAAAAATTTCCTCTCTAAATAGATTT
>DAOURK010000007.1 GCA_030625085.1 Pseudomonadota bacterium | reverse complement strand
TTCAAACATTTTAGATGATGCGGTAAGAATATGAGAAAATTTAGGTTTGTGGTAAAATCCTTTTTTTAATTTCAGTAATTCTTCTCGAATTTTTTTTTCTTTTAGCGCTTTCTTAAGTTTTTCTTTGGTTTTTTTGATACTGAAGGGTTTGGGGAAATAATCTCGGGCCCCCCCCTTAATTGCCTTTACTGCATCACTAACATCAGAATAGGCGGTCATAATAAAAACAATGATATTCTGATCATATTCCTTGATCCTTTTCAAGGTTTCTAATCCGTTCAGATCAGGCATTTTTACGTCTAGCAAGACTAAGTCAGGTAGAGTATCGGCTATTAATTCCAGCCCCGTTTGTCCCCGATTGGCTGTGTTTACCCTATAACCATCAGCTTCTAAAATTTGTGAGAGGGAATTGAGGATTTCCGGTTCATCATCAATGATAAGAATTTTCCCTTCTTCACTATTTCTCATGAGAAAATGCGCCTATAGATAATTGATAATATAAAAATTTTAATTATCATTTGTGCCGACTTGTCGGTATGTATGTTTCATTAGAAAATATTCCTTGGTCAACCCCCGGTTACTTTTTCTCCTTTGTCGAGAGGGAATGGGGAGGGGGAATGAACCCTTACTTAATTTCCATTTCCCTTTATGCCTCAAACTACATGCTTAGTTGGTATGAATATTTTTTTGTAGTCTATAGCGATCCATATAATTTTTATTTTATTAGAGTAATATAGTTATAATAATTTTACAAGTATTATCTTAACTAATTTTAAAAATAGGTAAAATATGGGATAAGGCACGAAAATAAAAAAATAGTTAATCTTTCACCTTGCCGGTTGAAAAAAGGATGGAGTCAGTTTTAGAACTTAACGCCCAGCAGGCGGACTTTTAATCTTTTGTATGATCGGTAAATATTTGCTACATTTTGTCCTAAATAGGATACAATTTATCTTATTGTAATCATAAACTTTTTGATCGGTATCGGCTGGGAAGCCGCATAAAAAAATAAAAAAAATCCTAAAACCCTTTTTCGAGAAAAAATCATTTCCCTTGAATAGACAAGGGCACCATCGAAAGCATTGGGACAAGGCGTAGAAGGCAAAAGCCGAAAACGCCATAGAAAAAGCCTGGGCCTTATGGCTGCATGGCCTGCCGGGAGGGTATCCGATGAAAAAAACTTCGGATATAGACAGCATCTCGGGGTGTTTTAGAAAAGCATCTTAAATCCGCCCACATACCCCTGAGGTGTTTTAATAATTTTTCCGGAAAATAAGGACCAAGTTGAAATCTTTCCCTGCTCTTATTTTCAAGGGCCGTAAATTTTTCGAACTTTTCTCTTAATATATGCTTGTCATCTTCCAAGTCCTGCATCCTGGCTCACATATCAATATTCAGGCCTTTATAATATATCAAATCCTCCATTAATTTGACATTTTCGTGCTGCAAAGCAATTATATCTGATTCCAACCAAAGCTCACTCCCTTCTTTGATAACTCTCTTCCAGTTTATTTAACACTCAAATCGTTTCCACCTGGAATTTTACATTTCGGATAAAACCACAAACTTTGCCAGCATTTTTTTAATTTTCCTGTAGCTATATCACTTTAAGCAGGACGAAATATTATGAGGATAAATACAAACTTGATTTTACTTTTTATTTTATTACCGGAGCTGAGAAAGCGGATAATAAAATGAATAAAAATTGCTGGGAAAAACCATTAACAAAATAAAAATTCCTATGCTTATCAATTAATTATTATTTTATGAAGGAGAGTAATAAAATGGACTATGGATAGTCTCAAGGCTTGCTTAGAGAAAAACGCAGCAAAATTTAAAAAAAATTTAAAATATTTAAAAGGCAAAGAAGAATGGGGAGTCAAAATATATTGCGAAACTGAAAGATTAAAGGAAAGTTTAATCAGGGAAGATAAAAAATTTTTAATGATTGATAAAAAAATCAATTCATCTACACCAGATAAAGTTTTTTTCTCAACCAAGATGACAGATGAATTATTAAAAAACAAGCTGGATAACAAGACCATTGAGTATGTACAAAATAGCTTTGAGAGGCTAAGGGAACAAAGTCTGGAAGCATCCCTTAATAAATTATCACCCCAAAAAACAAACGGCCCAAAAAGCGCTGTAATTTCAAATTCCGTTTTTTGGGTTGATAAAAATCAAATAAATTCTTTTATTAATATAGTAAATATTCTCAAAGAGAAATATGAAAACAACGGGGTTTACCTTGATTGCACAGGCCCCTGGCCCCCTTATAATTTTTGTACATAGTATAGGTTTTAAGATATTTAATTTCATACATTAATTTTTTTATAGTTGTGAAATTATTTTTCAATTCCTCCCCCTTGATGGGGGAGGTTAGGTGAGGGGTGAGTTTGCGGCGAATTGCCCCCTCCCTTCAGGGGAGGAAAGTTTCAAAGGATTGTTAGGAAAAATTTTAAAATGACAATTTATACTTACGGCATTGTCGACGCTGATGACACTGTAGACGAATCCATTAAGGGATTAGAAGGTGATGGGAAATGGAAGCTAAAGTCGAGACCAGATTCTTCTCAAACATTTATGGATGAAATAATGAAGTGGCAGGATCCCCTGCCTAAAAGGATCAATGCCTGTCCTACTAATGTGGAGAAAGGGATGGCTAAATTGGTGCTTACGCTTATAGAATTGATCAAAAAATTAATGGGAAAACAGGCCATGAAAAGAGTGGATCTGGGTACTCTCACTGATGAAGAGATAGAAACAATAGGGGAAACATTTATGATGGTTTCGTAAAAAGTCCTAAATTAATATTTTCAGACATCATAACTACCTGTTTTTATAAAATACGATTTTTGATAATTCGACTTTTTACGAGTTCATCATTTATAATACTTGAAAAAAAGATGCTGGAATTAAAAAAGATTTTTCACCTTGAGTATGAAGAACTTAATTTAAATCTGGGGCCCTTAGGGGATTTGATGTAAATAGTACTGCTGATGTAAAACAACGATTCTAAATTTGCAATTTTTATGTAGCATCTTTAAGGCCGAAAGAGATCAAAATTAGAATTGCAGGATGTTAGGGGCGTATGGTAAAAAGAGAGATTATGGACGAAAAAATAAACTGCCTGAGATATCAAAAGAAAAAATTAGTAATAAAAAATATTGACGATAAAATTCATACTGTTAGCTGGGTAATGGAAAAGGCAGTATTGCTTGAAGTGCTATATGAGGAACTGAATGGGCTCCTTTCTTGTCGGGATCATAAGACTGAAGATCCAAACTGCCAAAATTGTCACCTCGCGACCGGCCTTTACAAAAAAAAGGCGAGCATGATCATTACTGAGGAATTATATAAGGAACGAAATGAGCTTCTTTCTTATTGGGATCAGAAAAATAAAAATTTAGGTTATGAAAACTTACAGCCCAAGGCAACCTTACATCAAAAATTAGAAAAATTAATTATAAAATTAAAAAGTTAGGATTGTATAAAGTTAAATACTAAAAAAAGAGAGGCTAAAGAATGTATGAATCAAATATGTTACATTCGGTGGAGTGTCTCAATTTAGCTGATATCCTGGATAGAATAGTGGCCATAGTGCAGGCCAAATCAAATAATCAAAAATTGGCCGCGGCCTTAAAATATAAATTAGTCAAAAATAAGCTCTTACATGAACGAGATGCATTTATTGTCAAAAGAATAGAGGAAACCTTAAAAGATGGTGAAAGGGGAATTATTTTTATTGGAAATCTATAGAAAAGGCACAAGGAAAGAGCCCTATGCCTTAAAGCTGCATAAAAAAATAAAAATTCCTGATATGAACTTACGTGGGGGCACAAACTATTATGCGCAAGACAGGGAAATATATTTACGGAATTATAAATCCTTATGCTGAAAATCGTTTCAACCCTATTCCGTTGTTTGCCGAAACATCATCGCCAGCAGAAAAAAATTCCGCTTCTAAAAAGTCTTTGACGCAAATCGCCAAAACTCTCTTTGATGGACAGGGCAAAACTCCCGGCCAGCTTGATATTATTTCCTTTAAAGATATATCGGCGGTGGTAAGCGAGGTGGAAATATCGGATTATGCCAATCTGCCAAAAGAGCTTTTAACCGGATTATTGCTTAAACATCAAAGGGTTATCGAAAAGATTATGAGTTTTGATTATGTAGTCATACCTGTAAAGTTCGGGACCTCCGCCGTAGACGAAATGGAGGTCAAAGATATTTTACACTAAGGATACAATCTCATAAAAAAAACCCTTAAGAAGATAAGCAATAAAATAGAAATTAATGTCGCCGCCACCTGGAACAATTTCAGCACAATCCTTAAAGAAGCCGGAGAGAAGGAAGAAATCAGGGAATTAAAAGCAAACCTCTTGGCTAAACCTGAAGGGATGACCGCAGAAGACCAGGCAAAAATAGGGCAGATGATTAAAAAAAACCTGGATGAAAAAAAGAATAGATTTGCTTTTCAGATACAGGAAGCCCTCAAATCCGGCAGTTGTGATTTTAAGGACCATGAGCTTATGGATGATAAGATGGTGGCTAATATGGCCTTTTTCATAGATAACGCCGGGCAAAAAGATTTTGATAAAAAATTGGAAGAACTCAACAGCCAATTTATGGAAAGATTACATTTTCGTTGTGTTGGTCCGCTTCCGCCCTATAGTTTTTATACACTTGAGATAAAAAAGATGCAGTTTGTAGAAATAGATTGGGCAAGAAAACAATTCGCTTTACCTGATGAGACTACGAATAAAAAAGAAATTAAAAGGGCCTATCAGCAAGCTTCTCTGGTGATTCATCCTGATAAAAATCCGGATAAACCCCATATTGGAAAAAAATTCAAGGAAATAGTCAGGGCCTACAATATACTTCTTAACTATTGCCGAGCTTTAGAACAAGCAGGGGCGGGGGACTGTTGCTCTTTTCATGAAAAAAAACTTAAAGATAATATAATATTAGTTAAAGTAGGCGGGCAGTGACTCTATTACTCCCGCTGAAGTTAAGCCAAAAAAAGAAAATAAAAATGACAAAAAACTCTATCCCTAAATCTAAAGCTTCGTCTAAACTGGCTAAAGCTGTAGTTGATTTAGAAAAGACTAGAGACCTGGCTGCCGTTTTTAATAAGGAACCTTGAAAATGTCAGAGATATGGAGGTAATTAAAGTAGCCAGGACGGAGGCAGGCGGATGGGAGACGGCAGTTGAAATTTCGGAGGACAGTTCTTTTACAAAATCCTTTGGGGTAAAAAAAACTAATGTGCTGGATAACCATGTATATGAAGTTATAATATATGAAAATTTTGAAGTCGAATCCTATGAACGCATAAAATATCAGTCATTAGAGGACGAGGATGTGTAAACTCAAAAATTCATCTTTTCCCACACTGAGGGCTATAACCCTCTCGAATTTCCTGTTTGACGGCAACACGCGCATATACCTCCACTTTACTAACCCGGACAAGCCGGGACCAAAGTGGTTTTAAAACTTTCCAAGCATCCGAAAGGCCGATATTCCGCAGTTCAAATCACTCCAAGTTACCTCAGTCAAAATTAGAATTGCTGTTTTTTATTGACATACAATATTTTTTTATGGATAATGAACCAATCGAAACACAATAAACAATAAATTCTCATTATTTAATTTAAGGCAATAATCACATTAATATAAAAAATTTTATTCTCGCCATATAGCGCTTTCTTTTGATAGCTTCTCTCAGCTCTTTCCACTACAGGTTATCAAAGAAATAATTATATGGTGATTCAATGGCGGCAATTCTAATTTTAGCATTTTTATTTAGCGCAGGCGAGGACAATAAATAAAATTTTAATTATTTTATCCTGGAATAATTAAAAATTATATCAATAATGATGGTATCGTAAAAAGTGCTAAATTAATAGGCTTAGGCATTATAACTAGCTTATTTTATTAGATACTATTTTTATAAATTCGACTTTTTACGATTGTATCAATAATAATAAAAAAAATACTATTTAATCTCTATCAAGGAGAGAAAAATGCCGGATAAAAGCTTGACCTGTGTTGAGTGTGCTGAACAATTTACCTTTACTGATAAAGAGCAACAATTTTATAATGAACGAGGATTTCAAGAACCTAAAAGATGTCCACCATGTCGGGCGGCTCGAAAAAAGAACAATAATTACGACCGTGGTGGATCTAACAGTGAATATAGGGGCCCTAGTAGATGGTAAGGATAACATTAGAAAAGGGTGAATCCCTTGAACATGCCATTCGAAGATTTAAAAGAAAATGCAAGCGGGATGGCATACAGAATGATTATAAGAAATATAGATATTATTTAAAACCCAGTAAAAGAAAAAGGCTGGCAAAAAAATTGTCGATTAAGCGAGCACAAAAATCAAGCTTTTAATTTTTACCTTGCTGTTGCCTTTAAAAAAGCTAAAAAATAAAAAAAAATAAGCGACAAAAGGAGTTAAAAATGCGAGGTAGTAAACTTTTTGTAGGAAATTTAAATCGAACGGTAACACAAGAGCAGATTATAGAATTGTTTTCCACTTATGGTGAAGTGAAAGAGATAAAGATAATTGAAGGCAAAGGCTTCGCATTTATTGAAATGTCTGCCCAAGTGGAAGCTGAAAAAGCAAAACAAGAATTGAACGGCGCTGATTATAAAGGACGCGCTTTGGTGATTGACGAAGCTCGCCCCCCTAAAAGCAGGAAAAAAAATTATAAAAGGTATTAAGAAGGTATTAAAAGGATTATTGTAAAAGATACACTCTTCCCGAATTGCGGGTTGTAACTCCTCTATGAATGACCAGACGCTTACCACTGGTCAGTCCGGAATTATATGCCTCCCGGCAACTTCTCGAATAACAAGAGCTAGTGCGTTTTATCCTGGGATTTTTTCGATGGAAATATTCTTTTAACTGCGAATCGTCTACCCAGATGAGACTTTTCGTTTCGTTTTTCACCACTGCAGCCTCAAGTTTCTGATAAAATCCGTTTAACAGGCCATAGATATAGGTCCTGCGGTGTCTATCGCCGAATATATTCTTTTGCTCTTTGTAATCACGCCACAATTTTTCAGAGATATGGTGAAGGTAGTCATGCACGTATTCAGCCATTTCAATATTTCGCGGGGTGCCGTAAATCTCCAGTATTCTACCCCCTTTATTTTTATGTTGATCATAACCAAAAGCCCATAAGGCCTCGACGAAAAAAAATCTGCTGATTATGGAAGCAATCAATGATTTGACCGGATTTTTTCTCCCTACATCCCCAATTTGTTTAGAGATATATTTGCGCTTGTTTTCAAACTCCAACAACTTAAGATTATGTTTCAACAGAATTTCCTGGGCCTTGGACATGGCTAACTCAGCCTCATGGAAATTTTTGCTCTGAGCAAGGGCCAACAATTTTTGGACCTTATTCAACATGTTATGCTCTTGAGTATCGGTTGCTGATTTCTTTTTTTTCTTAATCCACTCTTGTATGTCTCCAGTGGCGCGATGATCAAATTCGTTATCATAACAAATTTTCCTGAATGCCTTACCATGGGGCAAATCTTGAGTAATCCCTAAAATTTCCTCCACATACTGGTGGGCCATTTCATGATAAAGGACTTCCTGCACATACTGCCATGGATACCTGCTGATAAAAAACCCACTGATGGAAAGGCCCCTTTTGATTCCTCCCACCCATTTCCCCAAAATTTTCCCGGAATCCAGGAGGCTGATATTTGGGAGCTTCATCTTATTTTTAAAGTAACAGTAATTCGCATTTCTCCAATCTTGTTTTAATTGCCTGATCCAGGCATTTTTTATTTCCACGTCAATAACAAACATTCCATAACCTTTCTTCACCTTGTTTATAAACACTATCTATAGATTTTTAGAAAAATAATTTCATAATCGATATTCAGACAAAAGTAGCGCAGGGCTAAAGCCCTGCGCTACAGTATAAAATTTAATATCTGAAAATCTATAAATCTAAAATATCTAAAGTATATCATCACAGTTTTTATCCTCACACAAAGCCACAAAGATCACAAAGGATTATGCTTTATGTTAAAGATGTTTCCTTTTACTCTTTCTCCGTGGTTCTGTGTCTTTGTGTGAAATTTTAAAAAAGTGTAGACTCCTCTTTGGGCTTTATGAAAGATGCCAATAATACTATATATATTTAAGATGGAGATGTAAATAATTTAGAGCGGCAATTCAATTTTTACCATGAAAACACATTTTAAAAAATAGACTCTACTGAAAAAGTCAAAATTTTCATCTTCGGGGATGAAAAACCATTTTCATAAGTGTTTAAATAATACATTATTATGTCATCAAAAAAAACATTTTCAACCGATAAAAAAGACAGCAAAAAAGCACGAGTATAAACAAACGTTATCTTTAACTTAATAACTTAATCATATTGCCGGGGGGTTATTTAACCAATTATCATTTATGCATTTTGCTCCCCGGCATCCTTCTCATCCCTGATCCCCAAAAGCGTCTCCTGTACAATTTTCTATATAACCGTTCAGCCCCCTCAACTCCTCCCCCTTGATGGGGGAGGCTTAAGTGGGCGTAAAATAAAGCATCACCCTCCCCTAACCCCTCCCATCGAGGGGGGGGGGGACTGAATGGTTGCTTTTCTATTGAGCTCTATCCGGATAAAATAATGAAATTTTTTTCCTTTACTAAAATACATATTCCCTGTTATACTTGAGGCGTTTTTGATAAGGCCGTTTTAATTACAAAATGTGCAAGTTCGAAGGCTTGCAAATAGAAAAAACCATTAACCTTATTACGAAAGGGGGAAAAAATGAACAAAAAAGCATTAATAATTAGTATCTCTGTTATCATCGCGCTGTTTTTAGCCTCTTCATTAATAACCCAGGCAAACGCCCATATGGAAGAACAATCTTTTAGTAGTAGATATCTGCAAAATACAGGTAGTGGAGAGGGCAACATGCCATTTTTTAGCGGAGCAGATAATTTTAAGCGTCTCGGCCGGTATCTGAATTTGTCTGTTGAACAGAGACAAAAAATGCACAAAATTCGCTTTAATCTTATGAGAAAGACCATTGACTTACAAGATGATTTAGGTCAAAAAAGATTGAAACGAAGGGCCTTAATGGAGCAAGATGATATCAAGTGGAAAAAAGCCGACCAATTAACTGATGAAATTGCCACGCTTCGAGCAAAATTACAAAAGGCAAGAATGCGTCAGCGTCCTGAAATTAGAAAAATATTAACTCCCGAACAAATGGAAGTATTCGATGAAATGAGAGGCTGGAGAGGAAGATCAAAATGTGATATGCCTCAAAGAAAAGGGTTCGGACAGGGACCTGGGCAAGGTCGCGGAAGAGGCATGGGAGGCATGGGCTGGTAAGCTAACTAAAAAAAGACGTGTTAACTGAAAAAAAAAGGCCACAGGCACTAATAAATGCCGGTTGGCCTTTTTTTTCGCTAAAAATTTTCAATTTATCCTTGGTCCCCATTCTTCATTCTCTATATTATCTCCACATATACCCCATCATATCAATAAATTTGTCATTCATCTGCTTGAGCAACTCACTGATCTCGCAAATAATTGATTTAAGTATTTTAAATCCGGCCTGTGGATCTGTCTCAACAAATTTATCAAAATCCGTTTTATTGATAGTCATTACTTGAGTATTTTCTACTGCCTCGGCGGTGGCTGAATGCGCTTTCTGAGTTAAAAGGGATAATTCTCCAAAAAAATTGCCTCGCCTTAGAATGGCAAAATTTACGCTTTCACCTATTGAAACCAATTTACTGATCCTTACTTTCCCCTCAATAATAATATATAGTTCTTTGCCAACTACATTTTCTCTGATAATCGTCTCTCCGACTTTGAAACTTTGAAGCTTGGCAATGCCGAGAATCCGCTCAATTTCAGTAACGCTAAAATCCTTAAAAAGCTTAATATCCATTACTTGCTCAATATCTACCATCGGTTAACTCCCCTCGTTATTTTTTTATTTTTTCAATTTTTACTGCACACACCTTCAATTCCGGAATTTTGGCCACCGGATCGAGGGCTGTATTGGTCAAAATATTTGCCGGAGACTCGTGAAAATGGAAGGGCAGAAATACCGTCCCTGCCAAAAAATTCTTTTTAACCAATGCTTTCACCTTAAGTTTTCCCCTCCTGGATTTAACTACCACTTCTTCATTGGATTCAATCCCCAAATAATCAGCGTCCTTGGCGCTCATTTCAAGAAACCCTTCAGGGCTTATCTCATTGAGAGAAAAAACCCGACGGCTCATTGATCCGGTGTGAAAATGAAATAAAATTCTTCCGGTAGTAAGTATAAAAGGATATTCGTCATCCACTATCTCAGCCGGAGGAGTGTATTCAACAGGACTAAATTTTCCTAACCCCTTAGAAAAACGGCGATGATGTAGATACTTTGTTCCGGGGTGATGAACACTCGGACAAGGCCATTGTATCCCATGGGGATCTATTCTTTCATAGGTAATACCATTGTAAATAGGAGTTAACCCTGAAAGTTCCCGAAAAATATTTTCGGCCGCCGGATAGTGCATGGCATATCCCATAGCCCCAGCCAGATCTTTTATAATTTTCCAATCTTCTTTGCCCTCTCCAGTGCTTTCAAGGGCTTTGTTCATCTTCTGGACTCTTCTTTCGGTATTGGTTACCGTGCCCTCTTTTTCAGCAAAGCTTACCGCTGGTAAAACCACATCAGCCATTTTGGCTGTCTCAGTTAAAAAGATATCCTGAACCACCAAAAATTCCAAAGATTCCAGGGCCTTTTTAACTTTATTAAGATCAGGATCACTCAGCATTGGATTTTCACCCATTACATACAACCCTTTAACCTCTCCAGTCAAAGCTCCATGAAACATTTCGGTAACAGTTAATCCCGGCTTATTAGATAAAGGGACATTCCATTTATTCTCAAATTTTGAGAGAACACCAGCATCGGATACCTTCTGATAGCCGGGAAGAACGTTTGGTAAACACCCCATATCACAAGCGCCCTGAACATTGCTTTGGCCCCTGAGCGGATTTACCCCCGCACTTTCCTTCCCCACATTCCCTGTAAGCATAGCTAAATTAGCGGTTGACAAAACATGTCCGGTACCGGAGGAGTGTTGGGTAATCCCCATGGCATAAAGGATTGAGGCTTTCTCGGCCTGTGCATACATCCGGGCAGCCTCCCGAATCAATGAAACTGATACTCCGGTTATCTGAGCGGTCTCCTCCAGGTCGAGAGCATCTATCACCTTCTTGAATTCTTCATAGCCTTCAGTTCGCTCAGCGATAAATCTCTGATCTTCAAGCCCTTCTTCAATAATAACCTTCATCATTCCATTCAATAAGGCCACATTCGTGCCGGGCTTAAGAGGCAACCAGATATCAGCCAAACGGGTTAAGTCAATCGGTCTGGGATCGGCAACAATCAATTTCGCCCCATGTTTTTTAACTGCCTTTTTTACCTGTAGACCAACAATAGGATGGGCTTCGGTGGTATTGGAACCGATAACCAAGATAGTTTCGGCCCCTGCGATTTCGGCAATCGAATTGGTCATGGCTCCGCTACCAAATGCTGTGGCTAGACCAGCCACTGTAGAAGAATGTCAAAGCCGCGCACAATGGTCAACATTGTTGGTGCCCAACACCGCCCTTATAAATTTTTGAAACAGATAATTTTCTTCATTAGTGCATTTGGCTGAACTTAAACCGGCCAAGCTATCATTTCCATGCTGTTCTTTGATCTCTTTGAATTTCATGGCCACCAGGGTTAACGCTTGTTCCCATGATGATCGAATAAATTGGCCGTCCTTTTTAATCAAGGGATATTGCAACCGATCGGGATGGTGCACATAATCACAGCCGAATCTACCTTTGCTGCAAAGATAACCTTCATTCAGTGTATCCGGGTCTGAAGTCACGCTAATAATCTTATTATCCCGGACATGAAGTGTTAAGTTGCAGCCACAGCCGCAATAAGGACATATGGTTTTCACTGACCTGGTTTGCCAGATCCTTCCCTTCTGTTTTGAAGGCTTGGCTGTCAGTGCGCCTACAGGACAGGACGCCACACATTGACCACAAAACTCACAATCGAGGTTTCTGTCAAAGGGAGTGCCGATACGAGTCTGAAATCCCCGGTCTATAAAACCTATAGCCCCAACCCCTTGAATCTCATCACAAACCCGCACGCATCTACCACATAAAATACATTTACTATTATCTCTTTCAATAAAGGGATTGGTATCATCAGTAATAGTTGCTCGTTTTTCGCCGGGAAAACGAATATTTTTCATGCCATATTCATAGGCCAGGTCCTGAAGCGGACAGGTGCCCGCTTGTTCACAAAACATACAATCAAACGGATGATCTGATAATAATAACTCAACAATAAATCTTCGAGACTTATCAATCCGTTCCGACTCAGTCCTGATCTTCATCCCCTTTACAGCAATGGTGGAACAAGCTGTTATCAGTTTGGGAATCCCCTCAATTTCAACTAAACAAAGACGACATGCCCCAAAGGGGGCCAAATTTTTACAGTCACACAGAGTAGGGATTTGAATACCATTTTCGCGGACGACATCCAATATTGTTTTATTGAGACCGCAGGTGATCTCTTTTCCATTGATTGAAAGCACTATTTTTTTTCCGTCCATAAACTATTTCACCTGTGCTATTAATTATTTTTAAAACCCTATGGTTATTGTATTGCCTGAGCAGGACAATTTTCTATACAGGTTTTACACTTAATACAAATATTCTTATCAATAACGGCCGGCATTTTTTTCTCCCAACTAACCGCCCCTACCGGACATACCTTTTTACAAATCCCGCATTTCTTGCACAGTTCCCGATTTACTTCAAACTTTATCAAAGGAACGCATACACTAGCCGGACATCTCTTTTCAAAGATATGTTCCTTATATTCATCAAGAAAATAACGAATGGTGCTCAAAACCGGATTTGGCGCCGTTTGCCCTAATCCACATAAGGCGGTAATTTTTATACCTTCAGCCAGCTCTTTCAATAATGAGATATCCTCTTCTTTCCCTTCCCCTTCAGTGATCCGAACAAGGATCTCCAGCATTCTTTTGGTACCTATGCGGCAGGGTATGCATTTACCACAACTTTCAATTTGAATGAACTCCAGAAAAAACCGGGCAACATCAATCATGCAATTGGCTGAATCCATCACTACCATCCCGCCTGATCCCATAATCGCTCCCAGGTTTATCAATGAATCATAATCTATCGGCACATCAAGATGGTCCCCAGGGATACAACCACCAGAAGGCCCCCCTAGCTGCACAGCTTTAAAGGTCCTGCCTTTTGGGATTCCTCCGCCAATATCAAATATAATATCACGTAAAGAAGTGCCCATGGGGATCTCCACCAACCCGGTATTATTAACCCTGCCGGCCAAAGCAAAGATCTTGGTCCCCTTGCTCTTTTCCGTGCCTAATCGGGTATATTCTTCGCTCCCATTCAGGATAATTAAGGGGACATTACCAAAGGTTTCTACATTGTTAATATTGGTGGGTTTACCCCACAACCCTTTGTGGGCCGGAAAAGGCGGCCGAGGCCTGGGCATACCCCTTTTGCCTTCAATAGATGCCATCAAAGCGGTTTCCTCCCCACATACAAAGGCGCCTGCACCTTCTTTGAGTTTGAGATGGAAGGAAAAATCTTTCCCCAGAATATTATCCCCCAAGAGTCCCAATGACTTCAGCTCATTTAAGGCGATTTTGAGATGATCTATCGCTATAGGATACTCCGCCCTTACATAAACATACCCAAACCGGGCACCAAGGGCATACGCTCCAATCAACATCCCCTCCAGAACTGAATGCGGATCACCTTCCAGAAGACCACGATCCATAAACGCCCCCGGATCACCTTCATCAGCGTTGCAAATAAGGTATTTAGGGCTTCCGGCAGCTCTTCGACAGATCTCCCATTTTAAGCCGGTGCGAAAGCCTCCCCCTCCTCTGCCCCTCAAACCGGACTTCTTTATCATTTCAATAACTTCCTCAGGGGATAAAGAGGTAATAACTTTGGCCAAGGCTTTATATCCATCATTTAAGAGATAATGGTCAATACGCTTAGGATCGATCCGCCCACAATTTCTTAATACATGTTTAACTTGTCTCTTGTAAAAAGGGATATCCTGCGTGTAAGGTAATCTCTTATTAGCCTTCTTATCAAAATAAACCAATCTGTCAATGATATTCCCTTTACCAAGGGTTTCGGAAACAATCTCCCCGGCATCTTCGGGTTTTACTCGTTGGTAGTGGATATCCTCCGGATCTATGGCTACCACCGGCGCTTTAGCACAAAAACCGAAACATCCGGTTTCCACTAAATCGATATCTTTGCTCATGCCTTGATTTTCCAATTCTTCGACCAAGGCATCCCGCACTTTATCCGCACCATGAGCCAAACACCCTGTCATGCAAATACGAACCCTTTTTCGCAAAGGATCATATCTATCAAAAGCTTGCTGCTGCAACGACTCAAGTTCTTCTATTGATTGTAATTTTTTTCCTTTATCCATAGGCTTTTGTTCTTTTTTTACCTTCATGTTCACTCATTAGACTCTTTTGGCGCTTAGTTCTGAAATTCATATTTTTCTGACAAAAAACATTTCTATCTTGCCAATAAGACATGAAAATTTTATTTCCCCTTCGTGCTCTTCACTGCTTTGGTGATCTTTGTGGTAATCTATAGTAGATTTTTAGTCCCGTCTTGTTCGGGTTAGAATAAGCTTATGTTTTAGCTGACTTACATTCCTTTGCCTGTAGTTCGTCAAATATCCCCTCTATTTTTTCGAGTGTCAGCTCACCGTAATAATCTCCATTGACCATCATTACCGGGGCTACAGCACACGCTCCCAGACAAGCAACGATCCGTAAGGTAAACAAGTCATCCTTAGTCGTTTCTCCGACTCTGATACCCAGTTTTCTTTCAATGGCCTCGAGAATGGACTTTGACCCTTTAACATGGCAGGCTGTTCCTCTGCACAATTTAATAGTATATTTCCCTTCCGGTTGTGTATAAAATTGAGTATAAAAAGTAAGAACTCCATAAATTTCACTGGGAGAAATATTTAAGGCCTCAGCAATAAGGTCTACGGCCGGCTCCGGAATATAGGTATAATGATTTTGCACTTCCTGGAGCACAGGAATCAAGGCCCCTTTCATACTTTTATAGCCAGTTAAAATTTGACTTATATATGTTATATCCAAATTACTCATTCCATTACCTCTCGCTTAGTTATCAGTATTAGAGCATGGAATTAGACTAGAAAAAATAAGAAGTTAGAAGCTGGATTAAAGACTGAATTATTTACCGAATTAGTGAACAAAAATAGAATATTATCTTACCATAATGCTATTAATTGTAAAGAAAAAAATGGTTAATGGATTCTACTGAATTCCAAAGATTTGTAAAATTATTTTTTAGGCCAAATTATTGACCCTTTCATAGACGTTTCATATTATCTATGGTATACTTCTTATTGTTAATAATAATAATAATATTTTATACTACTATTATAGATTTTCAGATATTAAATTTCATACTGTAGCGCAGGGCTTTAGCCCTGCCAAAATGCAGGGCTAAAGCCCTGCGCTACTTTTGTCTAAATATCGATTATGAAAATATTTTTATTAAAATATATATTATTACTCGTAAAAAGTCCTAAATTAACAGATTTAGGCATTATAACCATTTGATTTTATTAGATACTATTTTTATAAAAATATATACTACTACTACAAAAAAATATATATGTCGTTTTCCCGAAAAATAGTGTTTTTTTCATCTATCTTTATTTTTTTGATTTTTTCTCTGACTTATGGATCAAACCTAACAGCAGAGGGGAAAACCACTTCCCCAAAAAATTCACTCAATATTCTTCTAATTACTCTTGATACCCTACGACCCGACCACCTGGGATGCTATGGGTATAAATCAATTAAAACACCCAACATCGATAAGCTGGCTAAAAATGGCGTCTTATTTTCCAATGCCTATTCACCGGCGCCAATCACCCTTCCCTCTCATGCCAGTATCATGACCGGCCAATATCCAATCCGGCATGGGGTCCATGATAACGGCATTTTTGTTCTTACTGATTCCGCAGTTACCCTGGCTGAAATTTTAAAGGAGCAAGGGTACAATACCGGCGCCATCTTAGCCTCCTATGTGTTGGCCGCCCAATTTGGTTTGAAGCAGGGATTCGATTATTATAACGATCACTTTAATCATCATGAGGGAAGGGCGCCAAAAGCCATAGAAAGTTATAGGAAGGGGAAAGAGGTTACTGAATTGGCCCAAAAATGGCTTCAGAAAAATTATGAGGACCCATTCTTCTTGTGGGTACATTTTTTTGACCCCCACTCCCCATATGACCCACCGGCTCCCTTCAACAGCCAATACGAAAACCGGCCATACGATGGGGAAATCGCTTACCTGGATCAATGCTTAGGTAAGCTTTTTGAAAAAATGCAAACATTGCACCTTCAGGATAATACCCTCATTATTCTGGTTGGCGACCATGGAGAAGGCCTCTGGGAGCATCAAGAACAAACCCACGGCCTCTTTATTTATGACACTACCATAAAAGTCCCCCTTATTTTCAACTATCCAACATCGATCCAAAAGGGTGCCAAGGTTAACTCCCTGGTCAATACTATAGACATTATGCCGACGATTCTGGAGACATCAGGTATCAAATTAAAAAAAATCACCTATCAAGGAATAAGCCTTGTCCCTCTCCTCACAGGAAAAAAGAAAGACCGGGGCCGAAATCTTTACTGCGCAACGCGTTACCCGGAGCTCAACTTTAATTGGGCCCCGCTGGAGGGAATTATTACTCCGGATGGATGGAAATACATCGAGGCACCTAAACCCGAGGTATATAATCTGACAAAAGATCCACAGGAAAAGAGTAACCTTTATTCAAAAAACCCGAAAAAAACAAAATCCTTACAAAACAAATTGCTGCGCCTGAAAAAAGATATCTCATTAAAATCTAACCAACAAGGAGATGCCAAACAAATTGCCCTCTCTCCTGAAACCCGAGAGAGACTTCGCAGCCTTGGGTACATCTGGAGCGGCGAATCTAAAAAGAAAGACACACAGGATCGGACCACATCTTTGCTTCCAGACCCAAAGGACAAGGCCCCTTTGCTTGCTCAAATCGATCAGGCCCGAGAATTGGAGTCAAAGGGATCTCTTGAGGGGGCCATTCAAAAATACGAAAATGTGCTCGCCCAAGACCCTGAAAATAAAATGGCCCTTTATTCTCTTGGATTGGCCTATCAGAAGGCAGGGAGACTCAAGGAGGCTTTGGCTGTAATAAAAAAACTGGTTGCCATAGATCCGGGATATTTCAACGGCCATCACATCCTTGGTTTACTCTACGATCAGATGTCTTTACCCCGGGAGGCCATCAGGGAGTATAAAGAGGCCCTGAGGATAAACCCCTCATTGGCTAATGCGCACAACAACTTGGGAATGATGTATTTTAAAACCGATGATCTTGATTCAGCTATTCGTGAATTCAAAAAAGTGTTCTCCCTGTCTCCCAACTCTATTCTTGCCTCTATTACTCATACCAACCTCGGTGGAGTTTATTCCCAACAAAGGAATCTTGAAAAAGCGATCGGAAAATTTAACGTTGCTATCAGAATTAATCAAAACAATCGGGAAGCACATATCCGTCTGGCTGATACCTACTACCATCTTGAAAAAATTGACCAATGTATAGATGAATGGAAAAAAATTCTCGAAATCTGGCCGGACGATTATGTATCCTGTTTTAAATTAGCCAAATTATTTTTAATAATCGACAAACCCAACGAAGCAATCATATATTTACAAAAATCTCTCCAGCTTCGGCCCGACTTTTATGAGGCCAGAATGCTGCTTCAGCAAATTTTTCAAAAAAATATGCCCCGCTGATCCTAAAAAAATCTATAGTTTTTCATACATTAATCACATTTCATACACTCATTTTATATAGCCAGTACGTAAGTTTATTTTAGATTTAACGTTAAAATCGTTCCCTAAAAAAATAAACTTTTTCCTCCATTTTTTTTCTAAGTGATATCTAAATAAATGCCGATACATCTGAGTGCTGCCCAACATTAAAAGAATTTAAACAATAACAACCTTTATAAGGACCATATTTATATAGGTAAATTATGATAATAGATCTGAAAAAGATACAATTTTGCATGGAGGGTGCAGAACTTGCCACTCAACGATTAGATTATTATCAATCCTATGGCGTCCTTTTTGAACAACCCCCCCAAAAATTACAACAAATTCATGACTTTAAAGAAAATTTGAACACCCTGAACAAAGAATATTTGGACTTATTTATTCGCCCGAGTAATAAATACGTCTTCCCCTGCTGTTCAGCTTATAAAAGCTTTGAAGATCAAAAAGACACAAAGGGCCCTTCGATAAAGAACAATGAAGATCAAAAGGCGAATGACCATCTTATTTTTGAGATAAAACATATGTGTTCATTGATTAAAAAAGAAAAACGGCAGTGGCAAAGAAAAAATTATTTAATAGCCGTAAATTTTTTATATCAAGAACAAAATTATCTTCTTGATCAATTAGACTGGTTACCGGTATTATGCGCACAAATTCAAAAAAACAGCGCGTCCCGGTTTTATAATGAAGTGGCTTTAAATCTTAAAAACTTTTTTTATTTTGAAAAATTATTATTAGAACAAATCCTCTTAAAAAAAATAAACCCATTAAATTAGATCTCATTACTCCTTACTTCTTTTTTGAAATGTATTTCTCCTGCGGATGTAATAGCGAATTTCGTTCCCAAGGGTCCTACCAATTCATTAATGGCCACTGAGGCCAAAACAACAGAGGTTATGAGGCCGGCCAAATCAGGATACGTGGTTTGGATAGTAAGAGCTAAGGCTATAGCCACGCCGGCCTGGGGCAACATGGCAAAACCAAGATACTTTTGAATATATTTATTTGCCCCAGATGCCTTCCCTCCGATATATACACCACCAATTTTCCCCACAGCCCTTGATAAAACAAACAAAAGCCCTATTGCCCAATTTTTTAGTAAAATCTTCAGATTTAAGGTAGCCCCGGCCAGGCTAAAAAAAACTATAAAAATAGGAAGCTCAATATCCTCCAGACATTTAAAAAAAAGAGGATTAGGGTCCAAATTAACCAAGGTTAAGCCGGCAGTCATATTAAAAAGTAAAGCTGATAAACCCATAATTTCAGCTATTTCACCAAATAAAAAAGCAGCCCCAATAAGGATTATCATCATTTCATGCTTTTGCCTTATCTTTTTTCTCAGGATCAGGGTAAGGATAGTTCCCATAATCACCCCCAAGGCAATAGAACCTCCTATTTCCCATAAGGGAAGAGCTATATGGATAAGGAGGCCCTTTTCTTTTCCTCCATTTAATACTCCGACAACAGCCGCAACTAAAGAAAATAAAATTATACAAGCGGCATCATCCATAGCTACGATAGCTAAAAGAGAATCTGTTAACGGCCCCTTAGCTTTGTATTGTTTAATTACCGCTACTGTTGCGGCCGGAGCTGTAGCCGAGGCAATGGCCCCTAAAAAGAGAGTTGTTTGTATAGGTATTTTTAGTATATATTTAAGGGACAAGCTCACCAGCATAAAAGTACTGAAGGCTTGAACTATAGTAATGACTACAACTGTATGGCCGATCCTCTTTAAGGTATCAAGATGTAAGTCTCCCCCGATAATTAAGGCTACCAGACTTAAGCCCAAGACCTCTATAAAGTTAAATTCTTGTATCATATGGGAGGGCACAAAATTAAGAACAGACGGGCCTAAAAAAATACCCATAACAATATAGCCGGTGACTGCCGGAAATTTTAAAAAATTGGCCACCTCACCTCCTATATAACCTCCCAAGAGAAGTAAACCAAGGACAACAACTTCATTTTGAAAAAAATGATAGGAAACAATTTTCCCCTTAAGAAAGGAGGGGACCCAAAATGCGGCAGAGGTTAAAAAAAGAACTATGCCTATAAATAAGATTATATATTTAATCCTTATGGCGCCGCTTTGATTTTGATTTTTCTGAATTTTATAGTATTTCACGGTTAAATCTTTTTCGACCAATTATTTTTTAGTACCTTTTGTTATTAATGTAACCTCATGTTATTAATCTAACCTTATGTTATTAATGTAAGCTTATGTTATTAATGTAAGCTCGTGCCGGAGTTTTATTGTTATTTCTAGTATACCTGCTTATTTCAGCAACAAAAATTTTAACGGCATTATTACCAATAATATCAAATTAATCCCTCTTTCTAGTGCTTTTTATTCAGGACCTATAGATTTTTAGGAAAATAATTTCATAATCGATATTCAGACAAAAGTAGCGCAGGGCTTTAGTCCTGCCAAAATGCAGGACTAAAGCCCTGCGCTACATAAAATTTAATACCTAAAAATCTATAAATAACTTAAACTTCTAATAATTCATAGAGTTATACAGCAATTTAAAAAAAATAGAAATCGATTGGCAAAAACTCGCTTCGCTCAGACAACGGCAATTTTTATCGCTTTTGCTTCACTAAGAAGCTTTACAAAAAGTCTCCCTATATCGCTTCAGCAAACATTTTGTCAATCTTAATACAGCTATAGGAAAAATAGAAGTGCTGAAGATTTATATCAAAATTCGTTCAATTTTTCAAGGAATAAAAGGAATAAAAAGGGAACAAGCAGTTCACATTAAGGCACCCTTTAATCTTTAAACACTTCTTTTGAATTTCCTTGAAAATAGCTATAACTTTTGGTAAATTAGGTAATAAAATAACTTATTATTAAGAGGTATACTTTTGAAAGAAAAAAAACTTACCCATTTTAATGATCAAGGGCAAATACAAATGGTGGATATCAGCCAAAAAGGAGAGACTGTCCGAGAAGCCATAGCTCGGGGGACCATCTTTATGCAGCCGTCTACCTTGAAGGCTATTCTCCATAATGATATAAAAAAGGGGAATGCCTTGGAAACAGCCAAAATAGCCGGGATTATGGCGGCCAAACGCACCTCCTCTTTGATTCCACTATGTCATCCAATCTCCCTGGCAATCATTGATATAAATTTCTCTATTGATCAAGATAAAAACGCTATTACTATTGAATCCAAAGCAAAGACTATTGGGCAAACCGGGGTCGAGATGGAAGCTCTGACTGCTGTTTCGATAAGCGCTCTTACTATTTATGATATGTGTAAGGCGATAGATAGGGCCATGAAGATCTCCGATATTGTGTTGATGAAAAAAAGCGGGGGCCAAAGCGGCACATTTGTGAGAGAAGAAGGAAAATAGCTCTTAGTCATACAAAAAAGACGACGGCACGTCTTATATAAAACATCCAAACCAAAAAATATCTTTTATCTTTTAAGGTTAATCTTAAAATTCCACCAATATGCCTATAGAAATGAATGCTCCTGTGGGGTCCAAATATCCTGTTCCTTGATACGGGTAATCCTTATCAACATAATCATCATTAAAAAGCTGTAAATATTTGGCTTCAAAAACTAAATAACTATTATTAACCCCATATTTTTGATCAAAGGCGCCGGCATCCTCAGCAGTGGCGGCATCCAACAAAATACGCATCCCAAGTGTTGCATGAAACCCGGGCTCTTTCAGGTGAGAAGCTTCAGGAATCAGTTCTCCTGTCCCTGTCCTTCCATAGACAAAATCCACTCCTCCTCCCAAATAAGGAACAAAGACTTGATTCTGACTGCGGCGATAGGCATAGGTTAAAGTAAGTCCAACAGGCACCAGATAGACAGCCCACTCTCTTTGATTGGCGCGTAAATAATCTACACTAATGCCAAGCTCAATATTTTTTAAAACCTCCCGGCTAAGCTTTAACCCCCCAAAGGCCGAAAACCCGTGGCCAATAGCCTCTTCCCACTTATTATAATCTGAACAGCGATAATATCCGCCCTTAATTTCCAAAAGAATCCCCTTCCTGATAGAAGCCGCACTAGCAGTTAAGGACATTGCTATCAGAAAAAAAAGCATACCAAAAGCCACTACCTTCTTACCCATAAATATCTCCTTACTATAGAGAAAAATCCGATTCCCAAACATAAAAAACCCATTATCAAAACTATCCACCAAAATCCCAATGGATTATGATTCAGTATAGATTTCTGATTGACCATATTGCTGAAACTATCAGTAAAACAACCCCGATCGGGAAAGCGAAAAACTGTATTCGGATCCGCAGGGGTATACTGTGCTCCATACCCATAGCGACTTAATCCATAGGGTGTTCCAAACCAAACCTCATCACCCTTATTGGAGTTTTGAACAGCTATAGCGGTAATAGCATTACTTACCAAACCATCACCCGTACTGTCAATGGTAAATAAATCCCCCCAAGAGCTTCCATCATAGAAACTGGCGCCCCCATCGGTACCATCTTCAGTAATAGGAACCGTGCCAATCCACAGACCAGGATCATCTGCACACAGCGCGTATATGTAATTACTGCCAAGGTTTACTCCTGATTGCCCTTTATAAAAATGTTCCACCCATTCTTCATTTCCGATATCAAATTGATATAATCCCCCATCTGATGCGGCTCCCCCCACTGTAGGTGTCCCTCCAACCCAAAGGTCCCCATTTTTATCAGCAATAATTTTATTAAGGTGATTCGTCTTTAAAATACTATTCCCATTAGCAGTAGTATAATGGGTCCATTTTTTCTCATCCGGCTTAAACCGTGAAAGACCTTTATATTCAGAGCTAACTAAATTAGGATCAAATTCTGTTTCATCATCTCCTGAATAGGTGATAAGCACAGTAGAAACCCAGACATCACCATTATCATCAACAGATAAATCCCCAATGTATTCGCTGGGAAGTCCCCCGCCTTCATGGGAAGAAGTATTCTCTTTAGTATATTTAGTCCATGAGTTGTTTGAAATGTCATGGCAGACTAAAGAAATCTCAATCATATTAGGATCAATGTCAGTTTGCGTGTCTATAGCCTCAAAATATTCCTCTGATGTCCGTTGAACAATCATCCAAATTGCCTGTTTATTAGAAGCCAAGTTCCCAATACTTATATACCCTTCTTCAAATACTTCTTCTGTATCTTCCTTACCATAAAGTTTCCAAGAAGAGCCATTATAAGTACTCAGGCCTGCACTAGTTCCTACATAAAGCACATCCGAAGTAGAATCCAAAACCATATCTACTATATTATAACTCGCCAATCCGCTCTCATTTTCAGGAGTAATGGTCTCCCAGGATTCATTCCTGAACCTATTCAAACCTGCATCTGTACCTACCCAAAGAGTATTTCCTTGAGCCAGCAAACATTGAATGCGATTACTGGCTAAACCATCGGCTGTAGTATAGGTTGTCCAGCCTTTTTCGCTTGGATCATAAATAGTAAACTGGTGATCTTTTGTAGGCTCTCCAACACCAATCCCACCTTCAATATGTTGGGAATAAAATCTATAATTGTAATCGCCTTCTCTATGCCACCCTTCTAAAGTATAATAAAATATTTCCCCCTCAGCGTAATTACAATTACCATCACACTCTGGTCTAAGACGAAACATTTCATTATCTTCAGATTCATACTTACCGTCTTGATTAAAATCTATCCAAAGGTCGACATCAGGGAGGGAAGTTGCTTCATCAGAGTCCGAAGGAACATATCGATAACGAACGCGAAATTTAAACCTGGTATCTTTTGGGCCCCTTGAAGGGGATACTCCACCGTTGTGATAATTATTCTCCCAAGTCCAGGATAACAATGGAGGATTCATTTGGAATGTTTTTAGTATATTAGCACTCCCAATAGACGAAAAACCCTCTTTATCTTCAAAATAAAACCGATATCCTATCATGATCGGCCAATTAGTTACAGTATAATCATCAGGAAGAGTAAGGGACACTTCTGTAACATATATTTGTCCATCTTCTAAATTCGTATCATTAGGATCTGCAGCCATCGTATACCTTTCTCCGGAATCATACTTGCCGTCCCCATCTAAATCAACCCATACTTCACAAACATTAGGGTCCTCATAATGACCATTAGGATCTTCGGCAATACCCCGATAATTTACTTTAAAGGTATAGTCTGTGCCATTACCTCCAATTGTGGGATTGATACCGGTTGAAAAATCTTCATCATCCAAGGTTTGCAAAAACGATTTAAGGGGACTGCTATAGATATCTGAAGATAATCCGTCAAAAACACCAACAATAGAGGAGGAACGGGGAAAACCACTATTGCGCTCATCCGTCCAGACTGCGCGTTTTATGTTGCCATTGCCTGAAATAACCGGCTCTGCCTGAATTCCGTGCACTGCACATATTTCCCAGCCGCTATCTTCAGATTTCCTTCCAATTAATTGCCCATTTGCATTCAGCCATACTCCCCGGATATCAGTATCAGATCCCGGCTCGTATTCACCTAGAGCATCCTTATACAATGGCTGAGATGTCCAAGCCACAAAATAATTCCCCGTTGCCTTATCCCAGTGGACGCGCGGGTTGGTCTGATCTCCTTCAGCAGTACAGATAGGAATTTTGGCATCCCCTAATAAGTCTTTGTTCTTTACTTCATATGGTCTACCATTAGGATCTGTAGATATTATATCATTTTGGTCTGTAGATAATACTATGCTGTTAGGGTTTACAAAAATACCATAAATATCTTTGTCATTAAGGAGCCCCTCTACCTCATGCTCCCAAACAATCAAAAATCTGTCTCCATCAGAGGCCATAGCAGGAGAATACATATCAGTTTGATAATCAATGCAAATGGGATTACCATGCTCCCTGTTATAGTCTTCATCCTCGATCCTGCTTTCTCGAATATTAACCCCCCCCATTACCTGGCCGTTAGGATCAAGGGAGTTAGCGTAAAGGCGGCTTGTCCCGGAATCCTGCCAAACCACCAGATACCTTCGGGCGTTATTCGCCCAGGCCACTGCAGGCTTCTTGTGATCTTTGGTATTACGTATAATACAGCTTTCAAGTCCGTATCCATCCACGTCATGATGCACTTTTTGGCCGGCATTTGGATCGTATGATACTATGGTCCCATAAATACTTTTCCCATAACTACTACCACCTATACCATCGTCCCAAACCACTAAAAATCTATTGTCTCCACTTGTTGCCACAGCAGGATTACTTTGATCCATATAAGAAGGATCATCAGCGGTATACCTGGCAATAGAAAAATCCTCAGTTCGGTTATTGGGATCTTTTATATCAATAATCTGACCATATATATCCTTATTCTCATAGCCTGAACCTGTGATTTTGCCTGTTGTTTTTATCTCTCCATCTCTCAAATCTTCCCAGACCACTAAAAATCTATTGCCAAAACCGGCTATCCTGGGATTAAATTGATTTTTATTTGTCGTGCCTATCTGAATTTCTCCACCATTTTCAGTTGCTGGAGCCCCATTTTCAGGATCTAACAAAAGCCCATAAATCTCAGAACCTTGATAAAACCATTGAGGTTTGGAATCTGGTTGAATTTGGGGCACATTTGGATCTGCAAGTTCCCCATTCCGGAGATCTTGCCATACAATCATGCCTCCCTGATCAGTTAAAGCAATGTCCGGTTTCATTTGGGGCTTAAAACCACTGTGAATACAATCTTCAGAGGTACTGGTAATAATCAGATAGCGAATATTTTTCGGCTCTCCCCGGGCCACATTCGCCCCGTCATCAAAGTAAAAACGATAGCCCAGCGGCCCTATCTGATTCACTGTTAGATCCTTTTCAAAACTATAGGTGATGCCCGCAGAATAATCACCACTGCTTTCCTCTTTCATATCAAATTTTTCATTTAAGATTATTTCGTTTTCATCTCTTATACCATCATAGTCATCATCAGTCCATATCCCTTCAAAGCTATTATCACGATTAATATCAATCCACACCTGATAAATTTTAGGTTCATCACTATCTGAATCACGATAATGTACTTTAAAAATAAACGTATTGTTCGTATCGACCTCCACCCTGCCTGGATCAAGGCCATCTTGGATATAGCCCCCTGTCCCCACCCAGGAAAGTTGAGGTACAGCCCCTTTCTTTGTGAGCGTTATACTATTTTCACCAGCAGGATCTCCCTCAGCATTCGGATCTCCTATGGCCATATTAAATTCATCTTGAAAAAGAAATTGATAGAAAACCTTATCTTTATCCGGATCATTCGGGTCCCCATCATACTCATACAAGATCGGTACTTCTGTTTGATAGATCGAGCTATCATCCTCGTCAGCTTCCATTTGAAAAATCTCATCCATTTCAAGCTTTCCATTGCGATTACGATCTATCCATACATTACTACCCAGCGGCGTACTACTACCTTCCTCAGATTTCTTATACTTCACTTTAAAGGTAAATTCATCTCCCCCCTTACCGGATTCCGGGTGGACCCCCTCCTCTGTAAAATCACCTTCGCCAACCCACTGCAAAAAAGGTGGTTTGGGCGGCGTATACAAAGCTCCCCAAATGTCCTGCGATGTATTATCATCATTAACCTGCCAAGTGATTAACACCTTCTCATCAGGATTATAATCACCAGTTGATGAATAGGTAACAGCAACAGCAGAATTAGTAGATACCGTGTTCGGATCACTTAAGATAAAAGGCTTTCTCTCTCCGGTAGCTTCATCAATACTACCAAAAAAAATATACCCCTCCCAGGAGACCCTTGCTCCTTTAATTTTACTATCATCATGCCAGGTGACTAAAAAACTATTGTGAAAATAAGCAATACTTGGAACAAATATCCCCGATTCAACCGTGGCAATTGGAATCACAGTGCTATTTTGAGCATCAGTCAAGATATCCCCATCCCAAGACAGACGAGCCCCAATTAAATAATTCCCCAAGGTATTTCCCTCTTGACCCTGTGTGCCTTTTAATCTTTCATCATGCCAAACCATGAAAAAGCCGGAAGGGCCAACAGCTAGCCGAACATTCTCCTGATCCTTTTCAGCATTACAAACAGGAAAACTTTGCTTTACCAAATCCCCATTCTGGTTAACAATGGCCGCATAAATGTCTCTGTCTGAAGAGGTATTTCTCTCATCCACCCAACTGACCAGCCAACCTTTTTCTCCCTCAGCAGAATATCCCGCCACTACCGGATCAACCTGGCCTGAATCATCAGTACAAATTGCCAGGCTGTTAGGGTCAAGGACATTACCATTGGGATCAAGACGAATCCCATAGATATCCGCATCCTTCAAATCTGTCGGATTAAATGCACCATTTCGAAAATCATACCAGACAATGAGAAACTGCTCGCCATTCCAGGCGACCTTCGGGTGTGACTGCCTTTGTTCTACCTTGGGAATATTGAGAATTTTTATTTGCACTTCATTTCCATCAAAGGACACCAAGGCAGCACAAATATCTATTGACAGGCTATCACCTGTTTCATCATGCCATGTAATAAGATATTGGTCTTTGCCTGTATCATAAGCGATTTGTGGAGAGTGAGTTCTATCTTGGGTATCTATAATGGAAACAATTTGGAATGGATCTCCCTTTGTCCCATTAGGGTCAATATGCATTCCATAAATACCTGCACTATTAGAATCAGCATATCCATCATACCAAACAGTAAAGTATTCACCGCGCTCAGAATTCCATACTGCAGAAGGATAAACTTGTAAATCATTGCCAGTAGAAATTTCCAAGGGGTCTGATGTTTTAGCAACGGCAGAAAAAGTAGAGGCTAAAAGAAAAATCATCATACTCAGCAAAAAAAACCACGTATACTTTGGCTTACTCATGTATTAGTACCTTCAAATTAGATCTACTACCTCCGCTAGACTGACAAAGCGATTGGCCGGGAAGCCATATAAAAAGATGAAAATTTCTTTTATATTTCAATTTCATCTGCCGGAATACAATAATTTTGGGTAATAAAAACGAGGCAGAGCCTCCTCAATGAAAACCCAACCTCGTTTCATGTTCTTAATTCAAATTCTTTTATAACCAAGCAAGCAATAAAAAAACAGGAATAAATAGTTTAATCTCCTTAAAATTCCAAAAGCTGCTGAAACCAGACTTTTGTCCTATTTTTCTTTGTCCTATTTTGCAAGGTATCAAGAAAACATCCGCTGCCGCTTAAATCAATAGGGCTTTCAGCACTATGCTCTGTACCAGGCTCTTGAGGAGTAATTTGAAATTCATGATCTGGTAATGGATTTCCGTTCAAATCTTTCACCGTAATGGTTACTGTAATCTCTTCATTCTCTGGGAACAAATTATCTGGAGAATAAGTAACTTGGTAACTATTATTAGCCCCTTCGATCTGAAACCCCTCATCCCCAGTCACATCTATATTGTCGACCCGGACCTCGATCGAATTTGGATCAACCACCACACCATCATCATTAACATAAAAAACTAACTGTGTCAGAGAACAGCTTTTATTGGTGATATAAGGAAGTTCCTGCTCACCGGTAGAAAAAACCACGCTGTATAATTCATTAAGAGAATTACCGAGTAGATCTATAGCATTTGTATCTATCACAACCTTGTAAGAATGATTTTCAATTATAGCGTTTGGATCAAATATCAAAGTTTTAGAGTTGGGCCAAGAAAATGCCCCTTCTATTTCCAGATCTTCCTGCCCATCTTCAACCTCAACCATGGTAAAAGCGCTTTCAGTTAAGTCACGCTTCATAGGTTCGCTAAAGACAATTTGAATATCTTGCAATATATTTATATTAGTGTTATTTTTTGGTACACTCTCATTTTTCAAGACATAGGGAGGTATTTTATCTAGCATCTGTATCCCCTGATTAGTATTGAACCAAACCTCGCCCCGAGAATTTAAAACCAGGTGATTAATTGCTTTACCCGATGTTTGGTCAGTGTAAGCTATACCAGACTCAGTGGCGATATCAAATTTCCCTAATCCATCTGAGGTACCAACCCAGATAAGGTTATTATTCGGATCAATGCTTAAAGCGTTAATAGAATCACCTGGAAGTCCATCATCAATTGTATATTTAGGCCAATTTGGGTCCTGGCTACTTGGATCTAATTTAAGGAGTCCATTATCTGTGCCAATCCAAATATTACCCGCGGAATCTACCGCCATGTCATTAATATCATTAATTTGATAATTACATCTAGCGGTATATTCATCACCCCACCAACCACCTTCAGCCTTCCAGATCTCAGAAGTTACTGTTCTAACCCATAGATTATCATCCGGATCTATTACTAACGATGTGATAAATGTGCTAACAGGTTTATCTTCACCCCCTGGAGGACAATAATGTAACTCCCCATCATATTTATAAATATCGTTACTAGCAATAATCCAGATATTATTTTCCGAATCAACAGCAATATCCCTAATAGACTCATCAGATGGGATCTGATCTAAATCTTTTACCTCCCAGCTATTATTTACTAATTTGGCTAACTTGGGTGTAAGAAAATTACTTTCAAGGACATTAAAACCAAGCCATAAGCACCCTTCATTATCAGTGGTCATACAGGGGATATCATCAACATAATCAGAATCCCAAAAGGGCTTTTCACAATTCCAATCGTTTCCATCAAAATAACAAACATCACCCTCTTCTGAGGTAACCCATAACCGGTCTTGATTATCTACTATCATACTGCTTACTTTATTTTCAGTAAAAATGTTTTCCGGGTCATATACCTGGCTCCAACCAGTTTCAGGAGAATTTGCATCAATAATGAATTTCATCACCCAATTATCTTCCGGGTCCTCCCCGGCTGTACCATCACCATCACCATCAAACTGGACCCCATCGTTGTTCTCAGCAGTTGATTCTATTTCAACTTTGTAAACAATTCCTTCTTCAAAAGGAGAATGAGGGGTGAAAGTCAATATGGAGCCCATTAATATATGGTCCAGAACATAATCTGAAAAAGATAAATATTCATCTAGATCATTAATCTCATCCTCCCCTGCATATAGATGAAAAGCCTCTTTGGTCTTAATTGAGTTCATCCGACAATCAAAAGAAATAAAATAAATTATAATCTTTTCTAAAGCATTAACAACAGTAGGGGTATTAGGATCTTCATTTATTTCAGGCAAGCATTTGTCTTCACATATGGTAGGGGGAGGAGGGGCTTGAGCCCAACTATTTGATCCGCCTAAATGGATAAGGAAAATTAGCCCCAAAAAAATAGTAGAAAAGATATAAAAAAAATATATAGATTTACCCTTCATCTCTCTCTCCTAAATTATTATCATTCAAAGTGGATAATATGACGATTTTCTTTTAGATTTTTTTACTGTTTATTTTTATTCTACCCCAATAGTATAAAGTATACATTTGAACTTTAATTATGCAAGCTCAAGAAACAAAAAAAGAGTTCAATGTACTATAGTATACTATTTTTTTCTTTATAAAATCAATAGAATTAATTAGATCCCGGCAATATGAGGTGGGGAACAAAACTGAGGACAAAAAATGTTGTCGGAAAAATTTCTTCGAAGGTTTGCCAATCAGCATTATCAGCAAATTAACAGCTAACTTTTACGTCATATTTTATTTTTAACTTTTTACCATGAAAACGCATTTCGAAAAATAGACTTTACTGAAAAAGTCAAAATTTTCATCTTCTGGGGTGAACAACTCGTTCATGAGCGTTTATTTTATAAGCCGGGGAGGGACGTTAACCTTTTCTCTTCAAGCCGAAAAAGCATCCACAAAATGATTAATTTTTTTGACCTTATCATTTCTTATAATGATAGATACAACATCAAAGCGACAACGTTTGTTCTGTGAGTGTTCCTTTTGTAAATAATACATGGCCAATTGTATAAGTTTCTTCTGTTTAAAATAATTCACCGCTTCTTCAGGCAAACCGAAATCTTCACTGCTTCTTGTTTTTACTTCAACAAAAACAACGATGTCAGCGTCTAGGGCGATAATATCAATCTCACCGGCAGAACAACGAAAATTAACCTCACGAATAGACAATCCCTTCGACTTCAAAAACTGGGCGGCTATCTGTTCACCTTGCTTGCCAAGTTTCTGTCTGTCTATAGTCGGCATCATACCTCATTACATTATTACTTTTTTAAATCAGACAGAATTAACAGCATGTAACAGGATTTTTCTTTTTTATCGTGTTCAATCCTGTTTATCCTGTCAAATAAAATGGGGATTCCTGTACTCTCAAGATTAAATTTTCAATCCACTTATTATCACGCCATAAAGGGAAGATACTGACCTATCTGAAACTCTTTTCTTTAATCCTTGCTTTTTTACCCATTCGCTTGCGCATGTAATACAATTTAGCTCGACGGACCTTACCCTTTCTGGTGACCTCAATTTTACTAATCACCGGCGAGTGTAAAGGAAAAATTCGCTCTACCCCTACACCATAAGAAGTTTTTCTCACAGTAAATGTAGATCGAATATCACCCCGCCTGATTCTGATGACGTCTCCTTCAAAGACCTGTATTCTTTCCCGCTCCCCTTCTATTAACTTAATATGTACCTTTACCGTGTCACCAGGCCCGAAACTTGGGATATCTTTTTTTAATCCTTCCTGTTCCAATCCTCTCATAATATTATTCATAATTTTTTTTCCTCATTTATCCACTTTTATCTACTTTCATTTATTAATCTATCGAGAATTATTGCTACGGCAGCTCTTACTGAAAGATGATTATAATTCTCCCTCCCATAAACAGGTTCAATAACCATATCCATATTTTTAATCAAGCTTTGTTCAATTCCCCAGCCTGTTCCAAAGACAATAAGATATGGTTTACGTAACCGGTGGATTCTATCGCGCAGATCCGCATAGGAAATACAATTTCCCTGAGAAAGAGCCGAAGTCACTATTGTAATAGGATCTTGTCTATATTTTCTTTTTAAATCATCAAGACAATCCTCAAGAGTGCTTACTACTAAAACCTTCTGAAAGGCATCCCGCCGAGTCGGGTTGTATTGAGCACCATAACCAACCTGCCAATGTTTTAGCAAGCGATCAATGAGGTCTTGCTGTAATTTTAAGGGGGTAATAATATAAAAATTATCAACCCCGAACGTTCTGGCTGTCCGAGATATATCATGAAGACTCGAGGTTGTTATTGAGCTTATAACAACCTCTTTATTTTTATTATATACAGGAAAATGAAGTAACCCTATAGAAATCGATGCACGTTCCAAAATTATGAAGAATCCTTCAATAATTCGATGTCCTCATCGGTCATTTTTATTTTTTGAAACAAATCCGGCCTCTTTTGAGAGGTGCGAATCAGGGATTGCTTGCGCCTCCACTTTCTTATTTTTTCATGATGTCCGGACACAAGGACCTTTGGAACTTGCATAGTGTTAAAAATCTCCGGCCTGGTATATTGAGGATAATCCAACAAGGAATCCAAAAAAGACTCACAGTGTAATGATTCCTCAGACCCCAATACTCCAGGAATCAACCGGGTTACCGAATCCAACACAGCCAAAGCAGGCAGCTCCCCTCCTGTCAATATATAATCCCCAATGGAAATCTCGTCATCTATTACTGAGTCTCGGATTCTTTGATCAAGCCCTTCATAATGTCCGCAAACTAACAAAAGATGCGTTTCTTTAGAAAGTTCTTCAGCTATCTTTTGAGAAAAAAGTCTGCCTTGAGGAGACAGCAGTATCCTTTTAACCGGCAAATCCTCTTTGGAAAGATACGTAACAGCACGGTGCAGCGGCTCAGCCATCAACACCATCCCAGGTCCGCCACCGTAAGGGACATCATCAACTTTTCGATGTTTATCCAGTGTGAAATCCCGAAGATTATGGATCCGAATATTCACCAATCCCTTTTCCTGAGCTCTTTTTACAATACTTTGGTGAATATATTCCGGAAACATTTTCGGAAACAACGTAATAATATCAAAGAGCATTGGAGAGATCTAACAATCCTTCTATGGGATGGATGATAATTCTTTTCCTTTGCAAATCCACTTCTTTAATTACCTCTTTAATGGCTGGGATAAGATATTCTTTTCGCCCCTTTTTTACTGTGTAAACATCATTACTTCCTGTAGGGAATATATCTTTTACTTCACCCAAATGCAAACCTGTGTCAGTATAAACATCCAATCCAATAATTTGAAAATGATAATATTCATTTACTCCCAGAGGCCACAACCACTTTTCCGGAATACCAATCTCAACCCCTTTCAGTTTTTCAGCCTCACTTATACTATTATACCCTTTCAGTTTCATAATAATACACCCTTTATGAAACCTAACTTTCTCGATAAGGAGGCTTTCCGGCTTTGAAGGGGTTATCAGAAAAACTTCTTCCAGGAACTGATACCTTTCAGGAAAATCTGTTAAAGGGTAAACCTTAACTTCTCCTCTCTTGCCATGGGTATTAATAATTTTACCAATATGAACCAGGGATAACCTCCCTTAAGGGCCCTCTTGAATTATTCTAAAATCTCTAAAACCGCCCTCTTGCCTATTTTAGTAGCAGCCGCACTTAAGACCGTTCGCATAGCTCTGGCGGTCTGCCCCTGTTTACCTATTACCTTGCCCAAATCAGTTTTGGCAACTCTCAACTCTAATACGGTGGTTCGTTCACCTTCAACTTCTGTCACATGGACTTCCTCTGGATAGTCAACCAGAGCCTTAGCAATATCTACTATCAAATCCTTAATTACCATTTCTCTACCTCCGTCTAGGTTAATAACTCCTTTTAGAATTGGAATTTACTACAACTAGATTACTCCTTGTTTTTTAAATATCTGTCTGACAGTATCAGATAGTATTGCCCCTTTTTGCATCCAGGAAACGGCTCTATCTTTATCGACGTTAATAGCCGCAGGATCTTGCAACGGATCATAGTTGCCGACAAGATCAAGATATTTACCATCCCGCTTTTTCCTGGAATCCATAACCACAATTCTGTAAAAGGGCCGTTTTTTCGTTCCCCTTCTGGTTAACCGTATCCGTAATGCCAAATAGTTCACCTCCTCCTTTTTTTGAATGGATTGACGCCAAGACCAGGGACCATCCCCATTTTCTTCATTTGTTTCATGGCTTTTTGCATCTGACTGAACTGCGAAAGCAATTGATTAACATCCTGCACTGTTGTTCCACTCCCTTGAGCGATCCGTTTTCTTCGACTGCCATTAATCAAAACTGCATTATTGCGCTCACTCCCGGTCATAGAATTAATTATCGCCTCAATCCGGACTAATTTTTTATCATCGTCCTTGAAATCTGTTTTTTTGGCTATTTTTTTTGCACCAGGTATCATACCGATAAGTTGTCCCATAGGCCCCAATTTCTTTATCTGCTGCAGTTGATCACGGAAATCAGCCAGGGTAAAGGCATCTTCGGCAATCTTTTTTTGTAGTTCTCTGGCTTTTTCCTCCGAATACCCAGTTTTTGCCTTTTCAATCAGGGTAAGGACATCCCCCATCCCCAAAATGCGAGAAGCCATCCGATCAGGATGGAATGGTTCAATAAAATCAATTTTTTCTCCAGTCCCTACATATCGAATAGGTTTTCCTGTAACAGCACGCATTGAAAGGGCCGCTCCACCCCGAGCATCCCCATCAATCTTGGTTAATATAATACTATTGATCCCAATTGCTTGATCAAAACTTTTAGCCACATTAACCGCATCCTGCCCGGTCATAGCATCAGCTACCAAAATCGCTTCATGAGGACAAACAGATTCCTTAATTTCCCTCAATTCCCGCATAAGTTCTTCGTCAATGTGTAACCTGCCGGCAGTATCTAAAATCATACAATCATAACCGCCGGAGAGGGCTGCTTTTTGAGCGCCATGACAGATGGTTACAGCATCTTTCGCTTCTTTATCGGCATATACGAAAACTCCCAGTTGCTTGCCGAGAATCATTAACTGGTCTATAGCAGCAGGCCGATATGGATCGGCAGCTACCAAAATAATTTTTTGGCCCTCTTTTTTCAAAAGGTTGGCCAGCTTAGCCGCCGTAGTTGTTTTCCCCGATCCCTGAAGCCCAATTAACATAATTCCCGTTGGGGGATTAGGGGCCATAGTCAATTTTTGGTATTCTCCCCCCATCAGGGAAATCATTTCCTCATGAACGATCTTTACTACCTGCTGCCCCGGGGTAAGACTTCTAAAAACCTGCTCGCCAACAGCTTTTTCTCTTACCTTCTCGATAAAATTCTTGACAACTTTGTAATTAACATCAGCTTCCAGGAGAACCAGTTTGACTTCCCGTAATCCATCCTGAATATTCTTCTCAGAGAGTTTTCCATAGCCCCGAAGTTTTTTGAAAACAACCTGTAACCGATCCGATAATGTATCAAACAACCCGGTAACCCCTTACAAATATTCTCTATTTATATATATTCTTTGGCGGTCAGTTTATACTGTAAACCCTATAAAGTCAAGCTTAAAGAAAAAACTTTCCAGTCAAAAAAATATCGCTATATTAGAATTTTAATTTTTTTAAGTTATTCTCTTTAATCTGCTCAATCGACTGATCAATATCAAGCATTTGAATACCTGATATATATTCCATACTAACTACCTTGGTAGCCCTGGATAATTTTTCAATCACCCTCTTGATTCTATCCACTTCATTGAGAATTACCTCAATCTTAGTATTTATTCTATCGAGATCAACTCCCTTGTTTAACATAATTTTTATAATTTCCGCATTGGCTGAAATTGCACAAAGAGGATTGTTTACTTCATGATTAACACTTACCGCTACTTGAGCCAGAGTAGCCAACTTTTCAGCTTGGACAAGGTGCTTATGCAAAGAATGTAATTTTAATAATGACTTAACTCTGACTAAGACCTCCTCTTTCTGAAAGGGTTTTACAATATAGTCGTCGGCTCCAAGCTCAAGGCCCATTATTTTCTCTTTTAAACTTGAATGGGAAGTAATAATAATAATGGGGATATATTTCGTATTCTCAGACCCCTTTAACATTTTACACACACTGTAACCATCAATTTTCGGCAAGGATAAATCCAGCAAAACCAGATGCGGATCTTCTTCTCTGACCCTTCGTAAAGCAATATCCCCATTTTCAGCAAGAATTACCTGATATCCTTTAGATTTAAGCATACGTTGCAATAACATACGTATATCTTCATTATCTTCCACTATTAAAATTTTTTCGGCTTCAACTTGCTCCCGATCTGTATAAAGATCATCACTGTAATTATTAATCACAATTATTACCCACCATTGCCTTTAGAGACTCTTAATAATAAAAAATCTAATAAGTATCTTCTCTTAATATAGACAAAATATTTTACCACTTCTCAATTTCAAAAACAAGTATCAAATTGATTAAAACTACAAAATTATGAATAAATACAAACCATTATATTAGTATTAATAAAAACCGGGAATAACGCATTTAAAAACTCTGTGCTCTCTGTGTACTCTGCGGTGAAATTTAGAAAGCTTGATTTATGCTCCCTCGCTGAATATAAAGAAAAAAAATATCATGAGACAAAAAGAAAGATTAATTGTCTATATGTAAAATAGAACAGTAAAAAATATAAAAATTAATTTCGCCATGTATTAAGTGTATTAAATACTATTATCTATGAGGGCCCATGAAGCCACACTGAATGTCAGGAAAAGCAAACTGCTGAAGATATATAATTTTGTCCATGGACAGAAATCGACAAACAATTCAGAGTGACTTCAGTAGTAATAATAAATTCGCCACGAGCTCAGGCGACATAGTTGATGTGGGGAATAGTCATTATTTCAATGACATGTTCATGATTCCCCTGCGACTTCTTGTTTAATAAAGTGTTAGTATGGTCGTTATCGTACATTTTTATGATTAAATGGAGGCAAAGACTATGGAGGTAAAGACTATGAACAATTATTCTATAAGTATCGTTTTAGTTTTTTCCATGATTTTCTCTTTACTATTTTTTAGCGTTAAAAAAGTAGAGGCTTTATACGGTGACCTCAATGCTCACTATAATTATACATATTCCACTACCATAGTGTTTGAAGGTGAAACTCTGTCTCAAAAAATAGCTAAGGCTGCATCATGGGAACTGAAATCCAGTGAATGTATAAGCGCAAAATCTAATAGCCTATTTTGTGGGCTGTACGGTAGTAGCTTGTACGGCGGATATTACTGGCCATATTACGGTGGGTATTACGGCAGTAGCTTATATGGCGGTAGCTTGTACGGCGGTAGTTTTTATGGTGGATTATACGGCTAAGTTCTCTATAGATTTACTGAAACTAGCGACATATTCTAGTATTCAGTTATCAACATGCTATGGAAACAAAAATATATCCCTGATGTAAACAGCTTTCATTAAGGCCATCAGCATCCTTGCTGATGGCCTTTTACTTTCTGCGCTGGTAGACTGCCCGATCATTGCAAACTAAAAGTTTATCTAATGCACGCTGCATCTTATACGCAAGGACGATTCCAATAAACAAAGAAAACAAATCGTTGTTCATTATTGCTAAAATTTTGTATTGCAATTTACCTGATTTCATATATACTCTTTATTGAATCCTGGTATAGCCTGGAGCCAATCTTTTTTGTTGTAATTATCTAAAAATTCTAATTAAATTATACGAGATGTCTACAGTTAGTGTTATCCTTACTACCTATAACCGAGATAGGTTTCTTCCCGAAGCCATCCAAAGTATTTTAGCCCAAGATTACCAGGACTTTGAACTCTTCCTCATTGATGATGGATCAACGGATAACACCTGGAAAAAAATTCAACCTTATCATCACCTTTTAACTTACATTCGCCATACTTCAAATAAAGGGATAAGTGCGGCACGAAATACCGGCATTAGGAATTCTTCAGGAAAATTAATCTGTTTTTTGGATTCAGACGATCTATGGGAAAATAAAAAATTATCCTCTCAAATCACCTTTTTACAAAAAAACTCAGGGTATCAAATTGTTTATACCAACGAAACGTGGTTGCGAGATGGATCGTGGTTAAATCAAAAATCAAAACATAAAAAATTTTCCGGCTATATCTTTGATAAATTACTTCCTCTTTGCCTTATTAGCGCCTCATCTATTATGGTGTCTCGGCAAATCCTGGACCAGACCGGCTATTTTGATGAATCTTTTCCAGCCTGTGAGGATTATGATTTGTGGCTTCGAATTGGTTGCCGTTTTCCTATCGGTTATCTGGAAGATCGCCTCATTATTAAACGGGGGGGACATAAAGATCAGTTATCACAAAAGTATGTTGGGCTGGACAAATTAAGAATCAAGGCTCTCCTTAAAGTTATTAGCCAAGGGGACCTAACTTCTCTCCAAATGAAAGCTGCCAAAGAAGCATTGAAAAAAAAATGTGGGGTATATGGCAGTGGATGTTTGCACCATCAAAAAGAAGATGAAAGAACATTTTTTCTCTCAATACCTGAAAAAATTGACAGTAAAATAGGTACTGATGATTTTCAAAAGCTTTTACAGTCACCTTTTTTCCTTCACCATACTCTAAAGGAAACAGAAAATGCAAAATAACATCTCCCTTACCTTACAGCCTATGGATATTGAAATGGATAAGGTTAACCTGGAACATCAACCTTATATCATACAGTATCCCTTTTCACACACCAACGCCAATAATCGTCAAAGGGAACTTATCAGTTGTATCAAACAATATGGACTTTTTGCTCCAATCATTGTCCAAAAGACAAAAAAGGGAAACATATTTATTGTTCATGGAGCTAACCGCTTTTTGGCCTGTCAATCAATGGGATGTTCTACTATATCAAGCAGAGTCCTTCCATATTCTATGCAAGATCAGAAGGTTTACCTATTCAGCCTCTCCTTATTTTTAAGTCATAAGAAACCAAATAGCATGGAGCAAGCTAAAATTATCAAAAAACTGCTTTCTTTCTTTCCGGAAAAAAAAATTATCAAGGACTATCTCCCCCTGCTCGGCCTACCGCAAAACGAAAAGGCATTTTCAAGAATTATTCAATTGGCGGATTTAGAGAAAGATATTGCTCAGGATTTGGCCGCAGAGAAAATCAATCCGGAGATGGCTTTGCGATTAGTCAAATTGCCCGCTCCTGAAAGAATTCAAATCTATCGCTTTTTGCAGCAATTACCATTTACCACAAGTCAACAATTCGAGGTACTGGAATATATACAAGAAATTTCTCTGCGGGATCACATACGCGTCAAAAAAATTTTAACCGATCAATTGATCTTGGACATTCTGTCCAAGGATCAGGATCAGCGACAAAAAGCCCTTTCCCTTAGAATCTATTTGCGAAAGAAACGATATCCGAGATTGACAACTAAGGAACATGAATTTGCCCAAGAGAAAAAAACCCTTCGACTGCCGGATCATCTTGAATTATATCCACCAGCTTATTTTGAACATGGAAACTATAAATTTGAACTAAAATTTGCTGATTTTTCAGAATTTGAACAAAAGGCCAATTTTTTACATAAATTGGCTAAAAATCAAAAGTTTCAAACCATTATTAAGTCCTAAACCTCTTGCCGACAACAAAAAAAGGAAATAATTTTCGTGACAAGATAAAAATGATGATCTCATAAAAAGTCTCATTTAAATGTCATTTCGAACAGATTCACTAAGTTCACTGTACTCCTGTGAGAAATCTTTATCGCACAACATGTTGAAAAACTTATGATTTCTCTCTGAGGTCGAAATTACAAATTTCCCCAAAAGGACTTTTTGCGAATGCATCAAAAATATTTTCTGCTGCAAACAATGAAAAATTGCAAAATTAAGGTATAAAAAATGTATCAACCTCAAAAAATTATCATCTCACCAGAGGTTCGCTCTTCCTCGTTGGTAAAAATTATCATTCATAACTGCCCATCTATTCCTATAGAATACTGCAATATAAACAAAGATTCTCCCTATCTGCAAGAAAAAAATAATCTGGTAATAACCCGCAACAAGGGGAATTTTTTTAAGCCTTGTCCGGGTACATCAAACTATCTTTGTTGTCTGTATAAAATTCTAAACATTGGCCTGAACTGTCCACTATCTTGCACTTACTGTATTTTGCAATCTTATTTGGAATATCCGGCTTTGACTATTCACGCTAATCTAAATGAAATGTTTGAAGAATTGGATAGGCTATTCACCCAATTTCCAGGGCAAATTTTTCGCATCGGCACCGGAGAATTTACCGATAGCCTGGTTTTGGATCACATCACTGAATTAAGCAAAATTCTTGTTCCTTATTTTGCCCGCCAACAAAAAGCATACCTTGAATTAAAAACCAAAACCGATACTATCCATAACTTGGCAAACTTAGACCACCAGGGGAAAACCATTATTGCCTGGTCGCTGAATTCCTCACGAATAGCAAAAGAAGAAGAATTGGGGGCGCCCTCCATTGAGCAGCGTCTTTTAGCTGCTCAAAAATGCCAAAACTTGGGTTACAAATTGGCTTTCCACTTTGATCCAATTATCTTTTACCCCGGTTGGGAAAAAGAATATCAAAAAACCATTGATATGCTATTCTCAACCATTAAGCCCTCCCATATCACCTGGATTAGCATGGGCTGCTTTCGCTTTATGCCGAAATCAAAGCCAATCATTCAGGAAAAATTCCCGCATAGCCGAATTATTTATGAAGAGTTCATCCGTGGATTAGATGGAAAGATGCGTTATCTGGAAATTATTCGCCAGGAAATTTACTCTAAGATGATCTCCTGGATTCGACAAAGGGACCCTAAATGCTTTGTATATTTTTGTATGGAAAGTCCGAAAATCTGGCGCAATTGTCTTGGTTACGCACCGGCCAACAATGAGGAGCTTAAATCCTGGCTAGATCAGTGCTGCCTGAGAATAATAAAATAATTTACCATAGCGCTGATTTTATTTTCACTTCGTGGCCTTCGTGTCTTTGTAGTAAACACTCATGAATGAGTTGTTCACCCTCGAGGATGAAAAATCTGACTTTTTCAGTAAAGTCTATTTCTCAAAATGTGTTTTCATGGTAAAAATTTTATTTATTTTTTGACTCCGGCTTGTCCGGGTTATAAGTACTTCGAAATGCTTCAAAATCAAGGTCGGGAAAAAGGTTATTGATTTTCTCAACTGATTGTAAATATCCAGGGTCGATAGTTTGGCTGCGAATTTGCCGACAGAGCTTATCAAATCGGTTAAGATGGGTAACAGTTCGTTCAGTGGCGTATCGAGCCATGGTATTGGTTCGGATGATAAAAGCCCAATCACTGCTTTGGGCCAGCAATAGTTCACGCCCGGCCTGATTCAGGGCCCTCCGAACTAACCCATTTTGGCCGGCAAACTTATCGGCCATTGATTCCATTGACTGCCCGGCCCTATAGAGAGGTGCATAAATCCAATCATTGGAATTATTAAGCCACATTTCATTAAATCCCTTCCACCCCCAACTGGAGGCAGCAGGCTGAGAAACCTGATTGGTGGGAAATTCCTGAAGATATTCCGAAGGGGTTATCATCTTCAAGGAATCTTTTTGTTTAGCACAACGGCGAATCAAAAAATTAAGCCATTCAGGGCCTTCATACCACCAGTGTCCGAATAATTCCGCATCATAAGGAGCAACAAGCAAGGGAGAACGAGCCATCTTTTGCCTTAGGTAAAGTCCATAGCCAAGCTGAGATTCAAAAAAATCATCGGCATGTTCCCGAGCCTTGGCTAAAGCATTTTGAGGATGATAAAATTCCTTAGACTCTGTTTGACCGGTAATCCGATAATATTTAAGGCCGGTATCCACCCGGACATCCTGGTGAATATAAGGCCTAATATATTCATAATCCAGTTCATGCCCAAGATCACGATAAAATTCCCGATAATTCGAATCTCCGGGATAACCATGTTTTGAGCTCCATACCCGTCGAGCTGATCTTTGATCCCGACCAAAAGCAGCCACTCCTGATGGACAATAAATAGGAGCATATACAGCATACTTGGGACTCGGATTCGCACATTGAAAACCGTGTGTGTCTAAAAAGAAAAATCGCAGACCATAGGATCGCAATATCTCATCCAGACCTTCATAATACCCGCATTCAGGCAACCATATACCCTGGACAGATTGAGCAAAAATGTTTTGATAATAGTGAAGCGCCACCTCAATTTGGGCCTGCACCGAAGATGAATTCATTTTTAACAAAGGCAAATACCCGTGGGTTGCCGGGCAGATAATAATCTGTACCTTTCCCATATCTTGAAATTTTTTAAAACCCGAAACAAGATTTCGATGATACTTCTGCTCAAAACGCTTCTTATTGGAGGTAAATTTTTCATAATACATCAAAGATAAATGGCTTAATTGCGGATGGTATTTATTTCTGCGGACTTCTTTTTCCGCCAACTCGATACATTTATCCAGGTAACTTATAAACCTTTCTTGAAGTAAGGGATCAGTAAGCATTGAAATAAGGGTGGGACTAAGTGAAAGAGTAAGTCTGAAATCAATAGCATCTTCAACAAAATTTTCTAATACCTGGAGCAGAGGAAGATAACTTTCATTTATAGCTTCATAAAGCCATCGCTCTTCCAAGCATTCCTCTTGTTCAAGATGTCTTACATAGGGTAGATGGGCGTGAAGCACCAAACATAAATAGACTTGAGGCTCCATTTAATCTCCATTTTTTTTACTTTTTTGAATATGAAAAGGGATGAACTCACAAATCTCTTCTCCACCTTGAAAAACAACCTGCAAAGGGATTTGATAGTGGCCTTCCCGACTAAGATTTAATCGCCAGGAAAAAGTCCCATCCGCTTGAATCTCAACCTTATCTCCATCAATATATAAAACTGCCTCCGGCTGCGTCTTCCCATAAACCACCAGATCAGTACCATATTGAAAGGACCTGTTTGGATCGGCATTTTCTTCAGGTTGCCAACTGCTCAACAGGGAAAAGCTGCTGAAACTGCTCGGTATTTCAGAGGAAAGATTATAACTGCTCCAAGGCAAATAACTGCTCAGATTTTCTGTTTTTGCTGAGTTGCCGGTCTCAGGGGGAAAACCAGGATTATCTTTGGTAACAAAACCAAAGCCGGTTATATTTTCCTGTGCCCCTTGGCCGATTATTTGTCCTTTTTCCGCCCACTCTGGTGAGATTTCCCGCCAGTCTCTTTGCCATAAATTCTTATAATATTCTTGAATTATTTTTCGATCTATTACTGCCCGATCTAATGAGATGCCTTTGGCTGATTTTTGATCGCCCTTTACCATATTTACCTCTTCATACTCTCCAAGAACCTGTATCCACTGTTCTTGCTTATTGGAAGACATTGTATTTTGAGGAGTCTTAATAACATTTGAGCGTTTAATTACATAAAAATCGTCCGAGGTCGAAGCTTTCAACCCCAATTCTACAAAATAGGAAGTATGAGGCTTGGATATTTCAATGTACCATTTATTCTTCCAGCCATCTACAAAAACCTCGAAATATGACCCAATCTCTACTTTATCATTTTTAAAATTATTACCCTCATAAACTCTCAAAATCAATTGACTCTGATGGAAAAATCCTCCTATTTGATCAATAATAATGGATAATTCCTCAGGCGATATCTCCCAGCAAGCATAAAAATGATAGGGGTCAACTTCTAAAAGGAACAAGAGAGGACCCATCCCCTTCTGAAAAACAATTTCTCGCTTACCAAAAGTGATAGGACGAATCTGTTGATTATTCATTCCATTTCCATTAAATATTTTTGTCCATCGGGGAAGGATAGTTCATATTATTGACTAAAAGGGGTATAGAAGGACTTAAGTCCTTCATTACATAAAAATGATAAAAATAAAATTACTGGTTAACTAAATGAACTTATATTCCCAATCCCATACCTAACCCGGACAAGCCGGAACCAAAAAGGTTTTAAAATTTTCTATCATAAAAAACACGAAATTCAGAACTAAGTGCCTAACACAAAATAATGAATAAATTTTAAATATTTTAAATGAATCTATGTAATTTTAAGATATATCGGCAATATTGTCAATAAATAACCAGTTACCAAAACCTACGAAGAAATATAAACGGCGGAATAGAGAATCCATAATGAGAGAATTGCTGATTTATTGAAAAAAACGTTAATCTGTGTTAAATTAAAGCCACATAAATAAAATAAAAAAATTATGGGAGGTAACTGAAATAAACCCAAAAGCAATCAGATTACAAAAAATATTGGCTCAAGCAGGTATCGACTCCAGGAGAAAATGCGAACTGTTAATCCTGGAGGGAAAAGTTCGGGTAAATGGAAAAATTATACGCAAACTGGGGACCAAAGCCGATCCTGAAAAGGATGTTATTTTTTATAACCATAAAAGAATCACTCTATCCATAAAATCAAAGAATAACGTATACATTTTATTGAATAAACCCAAAGGTTATATCACTTCCCTTTGTGATGAAGAAGGTCGCCCTACTGTTATGGAACTTCTTCCAAGTCTGGGCCGTCGAATTTTCCCAGTCGGCCGATTAGACTACTATACGGAAGGTTTATTGCTTTTAACAAATGATGGGGAATTATGTTATATATTGACCCATCCAAAGCATAAAATCTCTCGGACCTATATGGTTAAGATAAAGGGTATCCCTGAAGAAACAACGATTACCAGAATCAAACGAGGAATTCGCTTTAATCAGGAGAGTCTAAAGGTTGATTCTATCCATGTAGTCAAAAGCACTCAACATAATACTTGGCTATCCATTGATCTGCATGAGGGTAAAAATAAAGAAATAAAAAAAATTTTTGAAGCCATCGGTCATCTGGTTTTAAAATTAAAAAGAACCAAATTTGCTTTTTTGAGTTTGGGTGATTTAAAACCTGGTGAATATCGATTCCTGACGCTTGATGAGGTAAAGATATTGTGCCGCAGATAAAGACCTCTATTCATTGCCGAGCTCTGTAATTACAGGATGATACTATGCTTATTAACTTGACAGTAACTATATTTTTTGTTAATTTATGAAAATAAAGTATATATCCCTAACCCGGACAAACCGGAACCCAAAAGGTTTTAAAAAATTTCTACCACAAAAAAGATAAAACTTATGGTTAAGATACTAATAAAGATAGGTTGGCGAGTATCCACACTAAATAAGGAGACCCTGAATGAGCGTAAAAGAATACCAAATCGATAAACTCAGAAATATAGGGCTGTTGGGACACGGAGGTGATGGAAAAACCTCAATTGCCGAAGCTATGCTTTTTGATACAAAATCAGTGACCAGATTGGGAAAAGTTGACGATGGGTCCTCCAACCTTGACTATGAGCCGGATGAAATCTCCAGAAGATCAAGCATTAGTTCCAGTTTGGCCTACTGTGAATGGAAAAAAACAAAAATTAACCTTATTGATCCACCGGGAGATATCAATTTTATCAGTGACGCCAAAGGCGCCTTACGAGTTATTGATAGCGCCGTTCTGGTTATTAGCGCTATTTCAGGCGTAAAGGTGCAAACAGAAAATTTTTGGTCTCAGGTAAAAGAATTGCAAATTCCAGCCCTGGTCTTCATCAATAAAATGGACCGTGAACGAGCCGACTTCTATCGTACTCTGGAAGAATTGCCCGGGTCTTTGGCAGAATTAAACCCAATTGTGCTGCAATTACCTATTGGGACAGAACAAAACTTCAAGGGGATTATTGATCTTTTTAGCCAAAAAGCTTATATTTATCAAGAAGATAGTGGTGAATACAAAACGGAAGACATCCCTTCCGATCTGGAAAGTAAGGCCAAAGAATTTTATCAAAAAATGATTGAAGCCATAGCCGAAGTGGATGACACCCTTTTAGAAAAATATCTGGAAGGAGAAGAATTGAGTAGTGAGGAACTGCAAGCGGGGCTGAGCCAAGGAATTAAGCAAAAAAAATTTACTCCCATTCTGTGTGGTTCGGCAATAAAAAATATAGGAATTCAGCCTCTTATGGATACCATAGTGGATTATCTCCCCTCTCCTCTTGACCGGCCTGAAATCTATGGATTAAATAAAGCTGAAGAACAAATAAGCAGGAAACCTCAAGAGGATGAACCATTTTCCGCCTTTGTCTTTAAGACCATAGCAGACCCATATTCAGGTAAATTAACCATCTTTCGGGTTTTTTCCGGAGTCTTGACTTCCGATTCGCATCTTTACAACAGTACCAAAAAATGTAAAGAAAAAATCGGCCAAATATATGCGCTCATGGGGAAAAACCACCAACCCATCACTAAGGTCAACACAGGGGATATTGCGGCTTTTGCCAAATTAAAAGAGACCACCACCGGTGATACATTTAGTGATGAACAAAATCCCATTACTTTCCCTCAACTGACCTTCCCCTCCCCGGTCATTTCTTTTGCCATTGAACCGAAAACCAAGGGGGATGAAGATAAAGTGGGCAATGCTTTGCATCGATTATGTGAAGAAGATCCTACCCTCTCTATTTCTCGAGATCAGCAGACCAGGGAATTTATTCTCTCTGGAATGGGTCAAGTGCATATTGAAATAACAATCGATCGAATGAAAAGAAAATTTGGTACCGAAGTAAACCTCAAAACACCAAAAGTGCCTTATAAGGAAACTATTAAAGGGGCCACCAAAGTGCAGGGGAAATATAAAAAACAATCGGGTGGTCGAGGTCAATATGGAGATACATGGCTCGAAATAGAACCTTTACCTCATGGTGAAGGATTTGAATTTGTTGATAAAATCACTGGCGGGTCCATACCCAAACAATACATACCTGCTGTAGAGAAAGGGATCGTAGGGGCCATGGAGCATGGAATTTTGGCTGGTTACCCCATCACTGATGTGAAGGTTACCCTCTATGACGGTTCCTATCACACTGTAGATTCTTCAGAAATGGCCTTTAAAATAGCAGGTTCCATGGGCTTCAAAAAAGGATTTATGCAATGTAATCCTACATTTCTGGAACCTATTATGAAAATATCGATCATAGTTCCTGAAGAATTTATGGGAGACATTATGGGTGATCTCAATTCCAAAAGAGGCCGGATTCAAGGTGTTGATACTAAAGGTCGTTATCAAAATATTCGAGCTGAGGTCCCCATGGCCGAAATGTTAAAATATGCGCCTGATCTTAGGTCCATGACTGGAGGAAGAGGGAATTTCACCATGGAATTCTCCCGCTATGAAGAGATCCCCGGACACATTATAGACAAGGTCGTCGCTGAAGCCAAAAAAGAAAAAGAGGAAAAAATTAAATAAGGAGAAACAATTAATGTCCGGACATTCAAAATGGAGTTCAATTAAACATAAAAAGGCAGCCACGGATGCCAAAAGAGGGCAGGCCTTTACTAAGGTAATTAAAGAAATTACAGTAGCCGCCAGGGGTGGTGGTGGTGATCCTACCTCCAACGCCAGACTCCGAACAGCCATTGCCAGCGCCAAAGCTGTTAATATGCCGCAAGATAACGTCACTCGGGCCATTAAGAAAGGGACCGGAGAGCTCCCCGGTGTTTCTTATGAAGAATTTACATACGAAGGGTATGGGCCGGGTGGAGCTGCCATTATATTAGAGATTATGACTGATAATAAAAATCGCACTGTTGCCGATATACGCCATATGTTTTCAAAACACAACGGTAACCTTGGTGAATCCGGATGTGTTGCCTGGATGTTTAACAAAAAAGGCCTGATTGTCATAGATAGTGACAAGGTAGATGAAGATAAACTTATGGAAATTGCTCTAAACGCCGGTGCTGAAGACATGCAAAGAAACGAAGATGTCTTTGAGATCACAACTTTGCCGGAAGATCTGGAATCTGTGCGAGAAGCTATTGAAAAGGAAGGAATCGAAATTTCCCTGGCTGAGGTTAGCCGAATTCCGCAAGCTACTGTTAAATTGGGGGGTAAACACGCAGAACAAATGCTCAAGTTAATGGAAAAATTAGAAGATCATGATGATGTGCAAAATGTCTTCGCCAATTTTGATATTCCGGATGAGGTCATGGAAAACATAAAATAGTTGGGGGTAACCCTTCAGACCCCAAGCCGATTTATGTTATAAAGCAGGGAATTATATCTTTATATTCCTATACTTTTTTATCTCTTTGTGTCCTTTGTGCCTTTGTGGTTTAATTGAAGAGTTGAATGATTAAAGGAGAAGGTTATTAATGCGGATTATGGGTATTGACCCTGGTATTGCCCACACGGGTCATGCGGTAATTGAAAGTTTAGATCAAAAACTTCTTCTTCATGATATCGGTATAATTAAAACTTCACCAAAGGAATCTTTCCCGGATCGTCTTAAAAAAATCGGAGACTCACTGAAAAAAATTATCGAAGAATACCGACCCGATGAGGTCTCGGTGGAAGACATTTTCATAGCTTCAAACCCCAAATTAGCCTTAAAACTGGGACAAGCCCGGGGAGTTGTTTTATATATAGCCAGCAAAACTCAAACCCAAATTTACGAATATACGCCTCTTCAGGTTAAACAGGCTATAGTGGGTTATGGGAGAGCTACTAAGGATCAGGTGCGAATAATGACTAAGCTATTGCTTAATTTAAAAGAACTTAAGGTACATGATGATGCATCAGATGCTTTGGCTTTAGCCATTTGCCATCATCATTCATCTCATCTGCGATATTGCCTATCGAAAAAATCATGATCGCCCATCTTCAAGGTATACTGCAAAGGAAAAATACTGAAGATATTATTATTGATATTCATGGTATCGGATTTCTTATATCTATTCCATTATCGACTTTCTATAAATTACCGGAACCGGGAAAAGAATTAAAATTATATACCTACATCCATATTCGTGAGGATTGTTGGCAACTTTATGGTTTCTGGACCATGGAGGAAAAGAAAACATTTGAACTTTTACTAAAGGTGAGTAAAATCGGGCCCAAATTGGCCCGAAATGTTCTTTCTCATATTTCGCCTCAAGAATTTAAGGCTGCTGTTTCTCTTTCCAATATAAGCCGCCTCAACTCTATACCCGGCATTGGAGAAAAAACTGCCCGCCGGCTCATCCTGGAGCTCAAAGACAAAATCATCGCCCTTGACCAAAATGAATCCTCAATTACCGAAATGGCTAATCTGGAGGCATCTCTCCAAAAAGGTGGCAGCCTCCAGGAGGATGCAGTATCTGCAATGGTCAGTTTAGGATACAACCGATTGCTTGCCGAGCGGGCCATAAACCAAATTCTTCATAAGCAACCTCTTCAAGAGAGTACAGAGCTTTCAATTGAGGAATTGATTAAAAAGGCCCTCTATCATATGACTAAATAACCATAAGGGAAAACACCATGAAAAACCCCCTTATCATTGCCAAAGAAACGGCGGAAGATTTTCCCCTTGATGTGAATCTGCGCCCACAAAATTTTCGGGATTATGTGGGACAAAAACAAACCAAGGAAAATCTTCAGGTATTCATTCAGGCCGCAAAAAACCGGGGCGAAGCTTTAGATCATTGTCTTTTTTTCGGCCCCCCGGGGATGGGGAAAACTTCTCTTGCTTATATTATTTCCCGAGAAATGGGAACAAATTTGCGCAGTACAGCCGGCCCGGTTATAGAGCGAGCCGGAGACCTGGCGGCTATTCTTACCAACTTGAAGGACCTGGACGTGTTATTTATCGATGAAATACATCGCTTATCCCCTGCTATTGAAGAAATCCTGTATCCGGCTATGGAAGATTTTAAATTGGATATTATTATTGGGCAGGGTCCAAGCGCCCGATCCATTAAAATAGATTTGCCCAGATTCACTCTGGTGGCCGCCACTACCAGAGCCGGCTTATTAACTTCTCCCTTGCGCGACCGCTTTGGAGTTATCAGCCGGCTGGACTTCTATACCCATCAAGAGTTGCAAGAGATTATTTGCCGATCTGCCAAGATCCTGAATGTTCCCCTTGATCCGGCCGGAGCAAAGGAAATCGCCGGAAGGTCTCGCGGGACGCCCCGAATTGTCAACCGGCTTCTGAAACGGGTGAGAGATTTTGCCGAAGTCACTGCCGACGGGAGAATTACTCAAGAAATAGCCGAGATTGCTTTAAAAAAGTTAGAGATTGATAAGGCAGGACTTGACAAAATGGATCAAAAACTGCTACTGACCATTATGGAAAAATTTAATGGGGGGCCGGTAGGATTAGAAACCCTTTCGGCGGCCATTAATGAAGAAAAGGATACCATCGAAGATATCTTTGAACCTTATCTCATACAAGAAGGCTATCTACAAAAAACCCCCCGGGGCAGAATGGCCACCAAATTGGCTTTTGAACATTTCCATGTCCCTTACCCGCAGCCGATCCAAAAGCAACCAACCAGGCAGCAACCTTTATGGTAACGAAATTATCCCCCCAATTATCGAGTATTTCTAGTTGATGGTTTAATTTTCTTAATTCGATTTTGAAGAACTCGAACCCGATTTTGAAATTTCGTTGTGAGTTCGTTTCCCTCAGTCTTATTTTTAATCACATGGGGGGTAATTAATATAATCAACTCAGTCTTTAGAAATGAATCCCCAGAGCGGGAGAATAAATTTCCTATTAAAGGGATATCCTTCAGGAAGGGAATACCTTCTCTTGTTTTGGTTCTCTCCTCTTTTACCAACCCACCTATAATTAAAGTTTCTCCATCATGGACAACAACCGTAGTGCTTGCTGAACGTTCACTAAAAATGGGGTCACCAGCGTCTGTGGACCCTTCCCATAGGCTCACTTTTTGGCTTAGTTTTAAGGAAACCAATCCCTTCTCATTAATTTTGGGAGTAAAGGTCAAGGTAATTCCTGCATCCTTATATTCAGTATCAAAGCTTATTTGCTGATTAATCACAGTTGATTTACGAATAGGAACCTGTCGAGTAATTTTAATCTCAGCTTCCTGGTTATCAGAGGCGATAATATGAGGGCTTGAAAGAACATCCAATTTACTTGCCTTAGCCTTCGCGTTTAAAAGAGTGAGAAATCTATTTTGTTTAAAGATCATATAATTAAAGCCTGATTTAAATGTATCCATACCATTACTCAGTGCGCCCTCGGGTGTTCCTCCAAGAGTTTGATTCAAATTATATGATGTTCCTCCTGACGCAGTGCCTTGAAACCTCCAATCAAGACCAAAATCTGTCAGGTCATCAATAGTGATTTCCGCTACTAAGACCTCGACCAAAACCTGCCTTGGTTGGATATCCAGCTTTTTAATAATTTCTAAAACAGCCGGATAATTTCTTGGGGACGTGGTAATAATAAGGGCATTAATATCTTCTGCCGCCACAATAGTCACCTCGCCCTCTACTTCCTCACCGGTAGCAAAAAAAGGGGGCAAAAAAGGCGGTCTCATTGCCTGTGGAGGAATTCCAGGGGGAGCCTGAGGTATGGGAAATTTCCTCTTATCATCCTTCTTTTTCGTACCTTTTTTATAAATATCATTTAAAACCTTAGCCAAATTCTTGGAATCACCGTTCTCTACATAATATACAAAAACTTTTTCTTTAGGTTGATATAATGGTTTATCAAGCTCCTGAACAAATTTTAAAAGCCTTATCATATTAGCAGCAGTATCATTCAAAATCAATAGATTCAATTCTGCGTGCTGAATAGGCTGAGGAGCTGATTTAGATAAAAAGGGTTTTAATACATTAAGCATCTCTTTTACGGGAATGTAATCCAAAGAAATAATCTGAGTTATATAGGTATCTTCCTGGGGAAGCTCTCCATCTCCCTTTCCTGCCATAACTTCGATAGGGTATCGTATAGCCTCTTTGGCCTGAACTACTTTAAAATAACGACCCGATAAGACCAAAGTAAAACCGTTAACTTGCAAAACAGATTGTAATATCTGAAAAAGCTCACTTATGGGAACCGGCTTGGAGGTTTGCATAGTAATCTGGCCTTTAACGCCCGGGGCCAAAATATAGTTCATACCAAGAGTTTCACTTACAGTATTAATAATCTCATCAATAGGGGCCTGCTCAAAATTCAAGGTTACGTATTCTTCAGGGCTAAATTCTCCTGAAGAAATTATTTGCTCCTTAACTCCTGCCGGCATCTCATCAGGTAAAGCTTCTACCAATCTAGTCTGTTTTTCAGGAGGGATATAGGGTTTAAAAATAGAACGATTTTTCTCCACCTTAACTGTATCTACTCCATCTTCTGTTGCCTCCACGGCCGTCAGGTTACTCTTTTCAGCCTCCCCTTTCTTTTTTAAGCCAATCTCTTCCTTGGGTACAATTTCAATGGGTTGGCGCTTTCGTCGTCCCTCTTCCATTTTTCCCACTTTTATTTTATAGCCCCCCCCCCTTCTGCCGGAAGCCAGAGAATCCTCCATAGCTCTATGGTCTTTTCCCCGGATAGTCTGGATGGCGGCGCAGGAAAAAAGAAGAAAGGATAAAAAAACAAAGAGAAAAAGCCTTACATAATATTTCATATAGTCAACCTCCGGGTCCTTTCTAACAATAAATTATGTAATCGAAATTCCGTAATTATCATTTTATACTACCTTACCTTATCTATTTAAAGGAAATGGACTCTGCCCCTGCCAATTAGGATTGAAATACTTAGGCCCGGAATAACTTGGATAGGGCGAAGACCCCTGTGTTTGATTTTGTGAACCAGGCGTATGAACCCTCGGTCCTGGATTTTGTGGTAACCTCCTCTGTGGAGGAACTAACATCCCTCCCCCCCCAGGTATCGACCCAGGCAGATAATTAAACCTGGATTGTCCTGCTTGCCTTTGCCCCTGCCTCTGCCCTTGCTGCGGCGGCGGTTGATAGGCAGGGAAACCGGGCGGAACAGGATACCCAGGAGGCTGGGGGAAATTCGGAAATTGGCCGGGGAAAGGAAAAGTTTGTAGACCCATCTGCCTTTTATCCGGGGATTCTTGATCAGGGCCGGGAGCATTTTTAGCGGCCAAGCGCGAAGGTTCCCGTAAAAGTATTTCATATTCTTCATCATTTTTACTCAAAATAACCCGGTCCTGTAATATATCAACCACTATGGATTCATTAATTTCGTCTCCCACATGATAAGTCCTTACTTTATCAGGCACGACCCTTCCCGGCCGGGAGGGGAGAGGTACTTTACGAACTTGCCCATTACCCAACCTTACCTCTCTGAATCGTTCTTTGGCTTTTTCCCGGATTGATCCTTTCATTAAAGCGCTTTTCTTATCTCTCCTAATCATAATCCCATAAAGAATGGGCTCTTTCAGTGCCTTTTGATTGCTTTTGGTGGATTTGGACTTCTCTTTTTTTTTCGATTCTTCCTCATCAGGTGGAGGAGGAAGCCATTCTGTTCTTTCAGGACGAAATAAATTTTTATCAGCAATGACATCATAAGTATAAAGAGCAGACTTTGAAGCTTTCTCCTCTCCAAACATGGCCTCGTTCTCCGGAATATTCTCGGCTGAGACAAAAACAGGCTCCTTCCATTCTCCCTTGATAACTGAAAACCAGGTCTTGTAGACATTCAGCCCCAGCAAAAATACAATGGCAAAAAGCCCCAGATTGATCCAAAAAATCCGTCTGAACAAAAAAATTACTCCTTTTTAAGAGATATTATTGCTATTTAGTATAACACCGGAAATGTTAATAGTCGCTTTAACCTCTTTCTGATCACTCCTCCGAACAACTTGAATATTAAGATCGGAAATACTTAAAAATATTGGATATGTTTCAATTTGATAAAGTAATTCCTGTAATTTAGTCACCGTACATTGAGTAGTAATCTGAACAGGCACTTCCAAAAAAATACCGTGTTCTTTTGGAGTAATGATTCTCTGGCTACTGATCATAAGGTCATATTCAGAGGCCATATCACTTAAAATTGTCTGTAATTCTGCAGCAGCCACCGCCGGGGTTTCACCCAACAACAGCCTCTGATCAAAGGATGCTCTTTTATGTTGTAAATACTCCAGTTCGGCTTCTTTACTGCTTCTTTTTTTTACCGTGGAAATATCATGCTTTATTTTTTGCTTTCTTTCCTTAATCTTTTCTTTAATGTCGCCATTATATGATAAAACTGCCATAATGCAAAGGACAAATGCCAATAATCCAGCGATAATCCCAAGAATGATGGCCAATTTTTTATCTTTTTCTTTACTCTTCTTCATAGTTTTTAACTCTCTTAATATCCGCTTTAATAGTAAAACGCTCTTTACTCCCTTTTCTAATTTTCCTTATACTGGAGCCGAATTGAACTTTCTCAAGCATAAATGAACCTTCCAGGATAGAGATTAAATCAGAGGGAGATTCAGATTGACCTCGTATCTCCAATTTTTCATTAGTAACCTTCAACATATCAAGATAGGTGTCCGCCGGGAGACGAATGGTCAACTCTTTTAAAAGATCTATCTTACTGACTTGGGTGTCAACAATTTCTTCAATAAGCGAAAGTTCCTTATTGAGGGCTTCAATATCGTGAGACATCTCCTTCACATCTTTTACATCAGGTTGTAACGTCTCAAAATTACTGGCCAAATCTAAAGATATCAAACGATTCTTATACGTCAGGCCCAAACCCCAGGCCATACTTAAGACAATAGCCATGACTAAAAAGGTTATGGTAAAGGCCAGATAGTTTTTTTTCCTTCTTGTCTTTTTCCCCTCAGATAAAAAATTTAACATCAGCGGCTGATCTTCCATCCCCCTCATGGCCAATCCTGTAGCCACAGCTAACCCGGAGGTTATTTTGCCTGGAATATTGTCAGCGGTGATATTTTTAAAAGGATTTACTATCCTGCTTTGAGTCCCGGATTTTTTGCTAATATATTCGGATACAAAACTATCATAAGCATCTATACCGGTCAAAACCAACTCATTAATCTTACGTTCTTCAGTGATCTCGGGAAAAGCATTCATTGCAATAGTAAGTTCTCGGATAATATCCTGCCCCAAAGATTCACCCATATCATTCATAGTCTCAGAAAAATGAGCCTCACCCATTTCCTCCTTTTCCCCTGAAGAAGCCAAGGGAGGGGCCTCATCAGTATACGCATCTTCAAGATGATTTTCTTTGCGAATGAGACTGCGAGACATCTTAATTTCCCTTCCCTCTAAAACCCCCAATTCTATCGTACCTTCTCCAATATCTACTATGGCAGTAAAAGTATCCTTATCAAGATTATTTTGACTGACCAGCCAATTCATCTCAGCAATAGAGGTAACATCCATCACAGCAGGCATCATTTGCCCAGGTGCAAAAAATTTGAGAATTTTTTGCACCTCATCTTGTTTAACAACCCCTAAAAAAACTCGTAATGTATTCTCCTCTTTGCTTAGGATTTGATAATCAAAAACAATATCCTCAACGGCAAAAGGGATATGTTTTGCCAGCTCATAGCTCAACATATTGCGCAATTCTTTTTCTTCAACTTTGGGCATAATGATCTCTTTCAAGATCACTTTTTCTCTGGGGAGCCCAACCACCATTTGATCCGGTTTAATACCTCTCTCCAGGATAAAATTACGCAAATCAAGGGTCATCAAATCAAGCTCATCTTCACCACCACCCTTGTCCCTCTGTGAATGAGGATATTTATTGATAAAATAATCGATAAGGACAATACCTTTAAAAGTCCTGCCCAGATGGACAATGCGAAGAGTATTATCCCGAAAATCGATTCCTACGCTCTGTTGTAAATATAGCAAAAAGGTAGCCCCCTTACTTTATTTTTCGCCAAAAATTCTATTATGATCAGTCAATAATAAAACCACGCTCACTCACCCTTTAAATACATAAATTGGACAGGATTAACAGATTTTATAAAATTTTCTTTTTTTCCTGTTTAATCCTGTTTATCCTGTCTACTAAAATTAAAATGGCCGGTAAGCCATCAAAAAAAATGGCGGCTCCTGTCATAAATTTACGACATCCTCACTCTTCACCCCTGATCACCTTGGCTCAATTCATCCTGATTCGGATCATCATAATATTCGGGAATATAATTATCATTCCAATACAGGGGTGTCCAGTACGTTGGATCAGTTCTTTTCTTCATAAAAAATGAAGCCCTAATTCCTCTATGCACTGGGGAAGCATTCATAATAGCTGTTGAATTTATATAGTAATAGATAATATTACTGGTTTTATCACTATAGATACCCCCATTTTCTTCTTTTTTTGCTGCAACATCATCAGGTGATTTCTTGAGTAGTCCAATATCATAAGCCACCTGAATAGCCTCCTTGCTGGCAATATTCAAAATTATATCCGGGTTTTTAGAAATGCTTGGTAAAGACCCGGAAAACCCGGAATTCACACCAAAAAATCGTTTAAAATTCGCTAGCATTTTCTTTTTTTGGGCGATTTCTTCTTCACTGTCGCCATTTTCAATTCGTAAACCCCGGATCAGGCTCAATTCATCTACACTATCAAAATCAGCATCTTTGCATTCATAGCCCCGATCATTCGATTCATACCAATCATCTTCCGCTCCAATTCCAGGCAAACTATAATGATCATCATCATCGACCCAATCCTTAATCGAATAAGCAATCATACTCATCTCTTCTGAAAAGGCTTCCAGATCACAGTATTTTTCCAAAAATTTTTTCAAAGCGTCTACATTTTTAGTCAGATCATTTAAAGGAAATTTCACATTAGCTGCCTCAAATTGATAGTCACATATTCCCTCACCTAATTTAAAAACCCTGAATTTTGGAGAGTTTTTAGCATTCCCATCCTCACCCTTGCCAAAAACCATTCTTTTGGTTTGATCCTTATAATGTGGTTTAGCCTTCCCGGATATAGCCAATTCATATCGCCCCAGTTCGACCCCCGCCCTGGCTATATAATAGGCCTGCATTTCATCACGATAATTTTTGGTAATTTCCACTTCTGTTCGCATGGAATAAGCAAACTCCAACGCAATAAAACTCAAAAGAAGCAAAACCCATAAAACCATCATCAAAGCAACCCCTTCCTCAGTCTTTCTCATGTCTTGCGTTCCCCTACTACAATAGGAATTTCAAAACTGGTGTTAATTTCCGGATCGTCTTCAGACTTTTTGCGACGAAGGGTTACTTTAACTTTTTCAGGTAAATTCTTTAGATAATGTTCTCCACTTTGTATATCTTCCAAACGGTTCCAATCATCATGCCATTCGGGCTCCGCATCTCTTTCCGTCGGCCTTTTATGAATCTCTTTTACTCCATAATATTGAAAAACTATATCAACAACATCGGGATACAATGAATAAATAGAAGGTGGCGGCCCTAATGATTCTTCACTCAGAGATACATCCTCATCCTCAAAGGGATTCTGGTATAACAAGGGACGCTCTCCCATTACCAACCCCGGTTTATCTTCTTCGTAACTAAGGCAATAAGATACCTCACGGAGTGTCCCTTTTTTAACTTGAGGTCCAATACCGGAAGCAGTGGTAACAAATTTTAATTTATCGGCTTCCCCTATAAACACAACCGGTTGATTAGCCCTATTCCTTTGACTACCTGAAGCCTCGGGATCAGCAGGTCTTTTGAGCAAAATACACGATTTAATATCTTGAATAAGAAAGGAAAAAACACACCGCATACGCTGCTGTTCCTCCAACATTTCCTCACCTTTCCGCCATGATCGGCTCCCCAACCGGAACCCCCCCATAACCACTCCCATAATTAGGGAAAGAATGGTCAAGGAAATTAATACTTCAATAAGAGTAAAACCTTTTTGTGTTTTTAAATCACTCATTTTTTTTATACAACATTTTTAAGGTAACCAGCTCTAATTTCTTGTCATTCATTCCGCTTTGCCACATAACGCGCATGGTAATTTTTTTTAACAAAAATTTTTTTTCTTCTGAATGATGATGTTCATTCCATTCCTCCTCAAGCTCAGGAACAGGATAATCCTCATCTGTAACCTCCCACCGGTATCCTTCCAGCAAATCCTCCCCTTCTTCAGTCCCAAAATCTCCGGCCCTATGCATTTTCTCAAAATCTTCTACATATAAGCAGCCTAAAATTTCATCCATTTTTTTTTGCGCTCCGATCACAGCCTTGGTATAATCAGCAGAAACCTTGGCCGAGCGCAAGGAGCCGGAAAATAATTGAAATAAAGAAACCAACCCCACTGATAAAATGGCCAAGGCCACCATTACTTCCAACAGGGTAAATCCGGCAGAATCTTTATTCCTCTTCATCTTTTCTCTTAACCTTGACCCTCCCGATAACAGGGTCAATATCAACCTGAAAGGCTAATTTTACCCCTTCCATGCCAAAAATTACTCTTCCGCCGGTAGACTCTCCTTTTGGATAAAAAATAATTTCTCCGCCCCCACCTTCCAGATATTCTCCTTCCCGATCTTTCTGTTGATAGGAAATCTGTATTTTTTCCAAATCAATAGCCTTCGGGGTCTCCAGGATATTTGTTTCTGTAAAGTTAGGCCCTTTCTTTTTGGTTGCCTCACCCTCATCATTATCTAAAAAGGAATCTCTTTTATTTTGCTTTCTCTCTACTTTCAAATATTTATACTTATATATATTTTCATCGACATTAGATATTATGGTTACTGTATATTCTTTTTTCCTGGAAATAGCCATCTGGCGGGTATAGCGTAAAACAGCAGAAAATTTGCGCACGGCTGATTTCAATCTCATTTTACCCACAGAGTTCCCGATCCTTGGAACCGCCAATCCGATAGCCACACCCATGATAACAACAATAATAATAACCTCAATTAGAGTAAACCCCTTTCTGTCTGTAATCATTCAGGCCCCCATATCAAACCACAAAGGCACATAAAGTTAAAAAAATATAGGGACATAAAAAATTAATTCCTTTCTTTTTGTTTTTGATCTTCTTTGTGTTTTTGTGGTTTAAAATATATTTTCCTGATTTGTAAATCAGCCTATAGTGTCTGAATAGTTATTTTCCCTTAGCCCGGTGGAATAACATTACCCGTATCATAAGTATCTTCTTCTTGATTGGAAATATCATCTTCTGTGCCCTCCATCCCATCCTGGCCGGCAGAGACAATGACAAAAGAATTATTTTCCTCAGACGTATAAATATAACCATTTCCCCAGGGATCTTTGGGGATTTTCTTTAGATAAGGCCCATCCCAAGTACCCTCTAGACCAGGATCCCTTACCAAAGCTTCCAAGCTTGAAGGGTAATTATAATTATCCAGTCGATAGGTATCCAGCGCTGTCTCAAATAGACTAACTTGAGCCCGCACTGCCTGAATCCTTGATTTCCCTACTTTACTGAACATTTTCGGCCCAACTAAGGCAGACAAAAGGCCAATAATGACCATAACAATTAACAATTCGATTAAGGTAAAGCCCCGAGCACTTGATTTACATAAAGTTTTTAGATATTTTTTCATACCTTACCCCCTAATAAATTGAAAGGTCTGAGGGGTAAAAACCTATTATCTCAGTATAGCCCCAGACCCGAACCTTAATATAATTTAATAATAAAAATAGGCTAAAAAATTCTTTCTAATATATAAAAAAATCAACCTGCAGGTTTGTTTAAACAGATCTTATCACTCCAAATTTCTATAAAGGGATCTCGTTAATCCCAAAAATGGCCAACAACATAGAAATAACAATAAAACCTACCAATACTCCCATGAACAAAATCAATAAAGGTTCCAACATAGATACCATACGCTTTACGGAATTGCGTGTTTCAACATCATAGGTATCAGCGATCTTAAATAACATAGCCTCTAATTGTCCGCTTTCTTCTCCAACATCAATCATATGAATAGCCATGGGAGGAAATAATTGGCTCTGCTGCAAGGGTTCGGAGATCTTCTCTCCCTCTTTAATTCTTCCCTGAATCTCCCTGATGGCTTTGGCTAATACAGAATTTCCAATGATATCCTTAACAATAACTAACGACTGAAGAATAGGCACCCCACTCTGTATTAGGGTGCCGAAAGTCCTTGCAAATCGTGAAACTTCAATTTTCTGGGTCAAATCCTTCAATATGGGCAAACGAAGTTTCCATGAATCCCAAGTCCATTTGCCCTTTTCAGTATTAACATAATATCGTAAAGAACAAGCCAGCAATAAAAAGACGACTAACAAAAGCCACCACCAACTAACTAAAAAGCCGCTCACTCCCAACAAAATCTGGGTGGGCCAGGGGATTGCCTGCCCCATATCAGCAAAAACTTGGGTAAATTTAGGTACCACAAAGGTCAGCAGAACAACAACTGAACCACCACCAACTACAGTCAAGATCAGTGGATAAATCAAAGCTGAAATCACATTTTCTTTAAATTCTTGGGATGCTTCTAAAAACCCGGCCAATCTGATTAAAACATTCTCCAGCACCCCGCCAGATTCTCCGGCTTTAACCATACTTGTATATAATTTGGAGAAAACTTTCGGGTGTCGACCCAGAGCATCAGTAAAAAGGCTCCCTCCATGAACATTTTTTTGAACATCAATAATAACTTGACTCAATTTTTTATTTTCAGTCAACTCTATCAATATAGTTAAACTTCTGTCCAAAGGCACTCCTGAAGAAAGAAGAGTTGATAATTGATTGGTAAACACCAGAACATCCCTTGCTTTAATCCTCTGTCCAAAAGAAAAAAAATTCCCCCTCCCTTCCGAAAAAGACCTTCCCCTTTCTTCAATTTTTATGGGGTAAAAATCTGAATCCTGTAACCGATTAATAACAACGGTCTTATTTTTTGCCTCAATATTTCCATTAACGATCTTACCGGATCGATCTGTTGCCTTATAGGTAAAAACCGCCATAAAAAAGGTAACCCTTCCTCAATAGTGTGAACTCCTTTACATGCCAATAGCATCCAGGACTGAGGCCTCATCTTCCTCAGTAACCCGCAATACTTCTTCAATAGTGGTAATTCCTTTTTTGACCTTCTCCCAGCCGTCTTCTCTTAAGGTCTTAAGCCCACCCTGAATTGCCTTCTGACGAATAACATTAGAGCCGGTTTTTTCAATAATCAAACTTCGAATTTGTTCATTAATTACCATAAGTTCATATATGCCGGTCCTACCCTTGTAACCAGTATTTTTACATTCCTGGCATCCTTTCCCTCGATAAACCAAAAAGCGGTCTTTCTGCGTCATATTCATTCTATCCATGGCCTTTTTTTCCGGAATGACCGGCTGCTTACAGTTTTTACAAATGGTCCTGATCAACCTCTGAGCCAACACTCCTTCCAGGCAGGAGGCTACTAAATATCCTTCTACCCCCATATCTAAAAGCCTGGTGATTGCACCAGGGGCGTCATTAGTATGCAAAGTGGAGAAAACCAAATGGCCTGTTAACGCAGATTGAATAGCAATCTCTGCTGTTTCAAAATCTCTAACCTCTCCAATCATCATAATGTCCGGGTCTTGCCGGACAATAGATCGTAGCCCACTGGCAAAGGTAAGGCCAATTTTTGAAGCCACTTGAATTTGATTCACACCACTCAATTGATATTCCACCGGGTCCTCCACAGTGATAATTTTTTTATCCGGCGAATTAATCTTGTCAAGAGCAGAATATAAAGTAGTTGTTTTACCACTTCCCGTGGGACCGGTAACCAATACAATCCCATGGGTCTTTTGAATCATGCCTTCAAATTGGTGCAGCTTATCTTCAGGAAAACCAAGCTCTTGCAAATCTAACAAAATACTGCTGCGATCCAATATTCGCATAACAACACTTTCACCATACAACGTGGGGACAGTAGATACACGAAGGTCTATCTTTTTGCCGGCAACACGCAACCGAACCCTCCCGTCTTGCGGCAGTCGCCTTTCGGCTATATTTAAATTAGCCATAATCTTCACACGTGAAGTAATAGCCGCCTGAATCCTCTTAGGAGGAGACTCAATGTCATGAAGAACTCCATCAACTCTTAAACGTATTAATACCTTATCTTCAAAAGGCTCAATATGAATATCACTGGCTTCATCTTCAATGGCTCTGGTAATAACCAGGTTAACCAGTTTAATAATTGGTGCCTCGGAAGCCATATCCCGCAATTGATCAATATCTTCATCCTCACTGCTGGCAACCAATTGCATCTCATCCTCGCCCATGCCCCCAATAATCTGATCCATAGTACTGCTTCCGCCGCCATAATGTTTATCAATCGCAGCTAAAACATCAGTTATCTTGGATATATACACTTTTACTTTGCGGTTAGTAAATAAAACGATTTCATCAATAGTAGAAAAATCCAGAGGATTGACCATGGCGATGGACAAGGTGTTATCTTTGATTTCTAAGGGAAAAAATTTATTCTGTTTTAAAAATTTGGTGGGAAAATCAATGCCTAACAGCGGTGTTTCCGGATATTCTGAAGCAGGTAAAAAAGGCAGATTCAAATAGTCACTGAGAACCTTGCAGGCATTTTCTTCTGAAAGAAGGCCTAAATCCACCAATACCTTTTCAAGGGAATCACAAGAATTCTTCTGCTCTTCAATGGCTTTATCCAAATCTTCTTGGTTAATCAATTTCCGGTCAAGCAGAAGGGTATAAAAAATTTTTCTGTTATAACCAATCATGAAACTCTCATAATTTCAACATGAATGAATATTAAAAAAACATTTTGATTTTCAAAACAACATTTTAAGTATAGCTTAACTCATATCTTTAGTCAATGACGATACATACCAATAATCCAGTATATCAGTATCTTAGATATTACTGAATTATCAAAGAAGTTTTTTTCTCCTCTTGTGCTTCTTCTCTTATCCTGATCAAATTTTGAATATAAGCCCTTGATCCGGGTTTTTTCTGTAAAAAATTTATCAAAAATCTTTGATAAAGAGACATATATTCTAAAATCATCTCGTTTGATAACCCACCCGACTCAAGAGCAAAAGAGCCTATTCCCTCTATAATAATTGACTCAATTATCCCAATTCTGTTCAAAAGAACCTCTTTGGATACAGCCCCGAATTTATACTGATCAATCACTCTCTCTATAGCTTTTATTATATGCTGATCCTCATAATAAGGATCAACGACTTTTAGACAAATTTTGCTCTCCAAGGCCGCTATAAAACGCAAAACACTGTCTTGATCTATATTCAAATTCCCAAGTTTTTGATGATATTTACTCTCTTCTTTATGCCTTTTATATTGTAAACTGTTTGCTCTATATTTACATGAATTCAAGCACATTTTTCCCTCGGCCATTTCTCGAGCACAACAAGAAGAACATATTTTCCCTTTTAAGACCGGACAATATCGTTTCCCTTTTTTTTGATAACAGATAACACATTTTGTATTGGCCATTAATACATGCCCTTTGATTCATCATTAAACCAATTTGAATTCATTTCCTTTTATGCTGTAAAATACCAGCTTATAAGAAAATAATCAATGAATTTGTTGTTAAAATACAGAATATAAAAATCAAAATTCAGAATGTAAAATATTAGCTTAAATTTTTTTTTAAGTTTATAATTAACCCAGAAAAGCAAATTTCATGCCGATTTCCTTTATATGCTATAATAGGTTATAAATAAAGGAGATACCCCCTCCACAGTATTACGCCTGAATTAATCTTCCGACAATTTTGTCGAAAACCATTTATTAAGCACAGATTCTAAAAAAAATAAACCTCTAGTCAAAACCATTTGCCTTTTCATTACTCTATCTGAACTGATTCGACAAAAATGTCGCTACGTCTCCAGCAATTTTCATTTCGAACTAAATTGGCTATAATACTGGGCATTAGCCATGTAGTTTGGCAGGGCTAAAGCCCTGCGCTACTTTTGATTAAATATCGATTATGTAATTATTTTTCTGGAGATCTATAAAAAGTTGGCAAAATGTTCGCTAAAGCAAAATTTTAAACTCCGGCTTTACCATCTACATACTCAAAGATACTCATTAACCCGATGAACCTAAATCTTCCTATTTTAATTTGACAAAAAAAATAATTTATACTTATAATAAAGCTAATTATGATGGATTGTCTCCAAAATAGGTAATGATAAACAATTATACTCAAAAATGGGCATAAGGTCATTTATTCTGTTAAAAATAATCCCTTAAAAATGAACTAACCCCGCAGCAACCAGCGGAAAATAGAATCCTAAATAATTTAAAAATAAGAGAATAAATTTATGAATGAAAAATATCTCCACGGAGTTCATTGGCCACATAAAAACTTAGCCTTTGCAGATCTCAGCCAAGCCACCCTGACCAGAGCCAACCTGGAAAAGGCAAACCTGGAAAAGGCAAACCTTTGGAGAGCAAATCTGGACTATGTTTTTGGACGTGAAGCGTGTTTTAAAAAGGCTAATATGAGAGAAATTCACGGGCAAAACATCAATCTGGAAAAGGCATTTATGGAAGGGGTGGATCTACATGGCGCCCAATTGGTGAATTCTTTTCTTTATGGAACAAATCTGAGTCATGCTAACCTTGAAGGCACCAATCTACGCTCAGCAAATCTCAATATTTGCAACCTAGCCTATGGGAAACTCATCCACACGGACCTTTATGGAGCCAATTTAAACCAGGCAAATCTCGAAGGGGCTGTTCTGATCAATGTAAATCTGGAAAATGCCAACTTACATGATTGCAATTTCACTTGCGCGCAACTGATTAACGTTAACCTGAAAAATGCCGACATCAGCCAAGCAAATTTTTATGGAGCTAAATTAGACAATTTAGATTTAGAAAACGTTAATAATCTACATCAAGCCAAATTCGACCAGGTGAATATAAATTTAAAAAATTATCGCTTTATGTTCTTTAAAAATGCTTCATTACAAAACAAAAATTTACAGGATACAGATTTTCAGGGAGCTGATTTGAGTGGAGCAGATTTAAGCGGCGCTAACTTAAATGGCGCTAATCTGAAAGATACTAACCTGATGTTCTGTAATTTACAACAGGCTTCTATTCAAGATACCCTCTTTGATTATTCTATCATGACGGGAACCAATATTTCCGAAATTAAACATTTTCAAGGGGCCAGCTTTCAAGGGACTAATTGGTGGTCTGCATCCCGCCTATCCCTTGAGGAGTTTAAACAATATTTACAAAAAAATTTTCCGAAAATATTTTAATAAATTAACACCACAGGTAAGCGCAGATTTCCGCAGATGAACGCAAATACACTTTCTCTTTTATTTTTTCTTCTTCTCTCGATCCTTTTTTTCCTTATTAAAATTCATGTTATTAAATACGCCTATGAAAAAATACAGATTTCCCCTTATGGGGTTTTTCTTCTCTTATTTTTTTCTTTATTGGGAAGTTATGTAAATATTGCCCTTTGGCAAGTTCATTCTTCCCCTCATCATGCAACCTGGTTTACAGGCCTTTGGTCGGTTCTCCCCTCACTCATAACATCCAAAACCACCATAGCCATTAATTTAGGTGGAGCAATAATTCCGATTTTTATTTCCCTATATTTAATGGTCAAAGCCCTCCACCCTGAAAAAACACTTCTGGCTACCCTTATTGTCTCTCTTATTGTTTATTACTTCTCCCGAGTTGTCCCCGGTGTTGGAATTACCATCCCGATTCTTCTGCCTGCCCTTTCAGCAGCATTAAGTTCTCTGCTTCTGGATAAACAGGCAACTCCCCAAACCGCTTATATATCCGGCAGTATTGGTACTCTTATTGGAGCAGATTTAGCCAATTTATCTAAAATAAAAGACTTAGGGATCTCAACAGCTTCTATAGGAGGTGCGGGGACCTTCGATGGGATTTTTTTAAGCGGAATTATGGCCGTGATCCTGGCTTAATTTAAACTTGTCTTTCAAAAAAATAACCTTTTTATTCCGACCAGATTCTTTCGTTATATTATGTTTCTTCATTAACCGCCAAAGAGTAGAACGTGCGATTCCCAGTATTTGAGCGGTATTTCCAAGATGGCCATCAGTTTGGCGTAAACCATTCACAATCATCTGGGCTTCCATCTCATCAAGGGTTAAAATCTCCCCCTTTCCTTGCTCTAAATCTACGATGTCAACCATTGATGATCTCTTCTTTTGCTTTTCCCCCTGCCTAATCTCCAGAGGCAAATTTTGGGGGAGAATTATTTTACCTTTGGCGCATATAAAGGCATGCTCGATAGCATTCTCCAATTGACGAACATTGCCGGGCCAGTCATAAGAGACAATATACCCCATGGCCCCGGAGGAAATGGAAGAAATATTTCTCCTGAATTTCTTATTAAATTGCTCGATAAAATAGTGAACAAGTAAGGGAATATCATCAATTTTCTCTTTCAATGAAGGAAGATAGATCTTGACTACATTCAAACGGTAATACAAATCCTCGCGAAATTCCCCTTTAGCCACCGCAGCCTTCAAATCCTTGTTGGTGGCTGCTACGACCCTTACATTAACTCTAATAGTCTTCAAAGAACCTACTCTCTCAAATTGCCGCTCTTGCAATACTCGAAGCAATTTTACCTGAATGAACGGAGAAACATCACCAATTTCATCTAAAAAGAGAGTGCCTCCGTCAGCCAATTCAAATCTTCCCATCTTATCTCGAATAGCATTGGTAAAAGCCCCCCGTACATGCCCAAATAATTCACTTTCCAACAGCCCGTCTGAAAGTGCTGAACAACTTACGCCTATGAAGGGTTTATCATGTTGAGCGCTGTTATAATGAATAGCCCTGGCAATTAACTCCTTTCCTGTGCCACTTGCTCCCTGAATCAACACTGTGGTGAATCCTTGGGAAACAATAGAGACCAAATCGTAGATATCTTGCATCTTATGATTTTTGCCAATAATTTTGCCGAATCGATAGGTTTCTTTATGATCCTGCAATCTATTCTTTTCGAATTCGAGAAGTTTATTTTCCAAGTGTTTACGTTCTGTAATGTCCCGGAATACCATAAGCATAGAAATACTCTCGTCTTCCATAACCAAAGGGCTACCCGAGATATCCAAAATTCGTCCCTTGATGGAATCTTTCGTCAGATACTGGTCCTGGTTTTCTTCAAAAATCTGTTTTAACAAACATATTTGGCAAGCTTCGGAGCGATCCCAAAGGGCTTGGTAGCATAGTTTTTGAACTTGATCTCCAAAAATTTTTTTACTACTCTCATTCATATAATGAATAATATAATTCTTGTCGATAATCATAACTCCATCACTGAGCCCCTTCAAAATAGCGCGGAGCTTATCCCGGCTTACCTGAATTTCTTTCGCTAATTTTTTACGCTCTGTGACCTCTGTAAAGACTACCGAAGTACCCCGATAATTCCTCCGCTCATCAAAAAGTGAAGAAAGGCTGCAAATCATGCTTAAAGGCGAAGCCTTTGGATCACCCATCTCCAACTCAATTAAAGATGGTTCGCCTTTTTTACTCCTCTCAACAGCCTCCTTCATCTTTATTTGACTTTCCGTATTAAGTAAAACTCCATAATTTTGGCCAACAATTTCTTTGAATTCGCAGGAGAATAATTTACAAAATTTATTATTTACGAAGGTGATCCGGTTTTCAGAATCAATAATCAACAACCCTTCATTCATCTGCTCAATCAAATGGCGATATCGTTCCTCGGATTCCCGAATCAAGACATCCATTTTTCTCATATTGCTTATGTCTCGTGTCATCTCAACCACGCTGACAACTTTTCCTTCATTATCCAGAATTGGGGATGAACACATTTGATAAAAAAACTTCTGCTCCTTATCCTGACCCACTACCTCGGATAAATGTGATTTATTATCTTCAAAACTCTCCTTAACAATGCATTTGCTACAAGGCTGATGCAAACCACGACGGATTTGCCAACACTTTTTCCCTATAAATTTTTTTTCATCACTATCATTGCTCCAGATGATATTCAAGTCCGGGTCAAGAATAATAATAAAATCATTGATTGATTGAAGAATGGCCCGAGATTTAGCTTCCGATTTTTTAATTTCTTCTTCTAATTGAATCTCTCTTGTCAAATGTTTAACTCGAGTCTCTGTTCTAACCCTCTTCTTATTGACTGTGACAAGTAAAAAACTTCCTATAGTCATTAAAATTATCAATCCCAACATAATAACAGTAAATCGTCTCTGCAACTCCCCAATAGGACCGGATATTTCTGAAAATGGCGTATATTTAGTCACGATCCAAGATTTTTCATATAATTGAACAGGGGCATAAGATAACAACTCTAATCGACCAAAATTGGGGCTGATGACCCGGAAAGCGCCCCTTTTTTCCTTCAGAAGTATATTTAAAAAATCCTGACTATCGTAAAATGGATAAACTCTGTTATCTTCATCAATCCTTTTGATATCAATGTCCCTAATATTTTTGGTAATAAATTGAGGGCAGGGATGATCAATAATGCATCCATCCTTATCCAAAATGCATACATAGCTGGTATTTAATTTCACATGACCGATAAAATAATGAGCCATCTTTTCAACATCAATATCCGCAGACAAAGTCCCGAGAGAAAAAATTTCTCCAGGTTCTCTCTGTTCTGCATGGTCAACAATAGGAACACTAATTCGGACCCTCCCTTCATCTTGATGATTAAAAAAAAGTTTTGAAATATGAAAATTATCGGCTTCGCTGGAGTTAAAGGAGTATTGCGCGTGATCGATATTTGTTTGAATATATCCCTTTTCTAATCCTTCTGATGGGATAGCAAACTTTAAGGACCCTTGATGATCAAAATAAAATAGGGAGGTTAAAAAACTATCTTCCTCTTTACGAAAAAAATATAAATTCTCCAAGGTGGATCGCATTGAAGTAAAATCCATATTTTGGATCGATTTTAATTGCCCAAAAAAACGCAAATCATTAATTGTATTTTTAATAAACCCTTCTATACCTCGAGCAGCGCTTTCCACTGAACTTAATTGATATTTTTGAAACTCATTAATAATATTTTGTTTAGATTGCTTATAAATAGAAAGAATAATAAAAATTGACAAGACGGCAATGATTATCCCTGCAGTAACAATAGCGTAGTTACTGATAAAAATATTATTTAAAAAATTTGCTACTCTCTTTTTCATAAAAAAATACTGCCTATATTCTGCATCCTACAATAAAGATAAAAAGTAATTGACACTTTTATTGTCATTTCAGCACTTTTATTGTCATTTCGAGAAGTGAAACGACGAGAAATCTTATAATCCAAAGGCTTAAAGATTTCTCGCTTCGCTAGAAATGACAAAAAAATCTAAATCAAAAAATGAAATATGCCCTAAATTCTAAATTTTGAATAATTATATTCTTGATACTAAAAATTATAACACATCAAAAAACAAAAAACCATTTAAGGAACAGGATCGCGTCAAAATTAACCATAACTATTTGACTTTCAATAACTTATATGATGGCCTTATAAATTTACAAAACTTATAAAATTAAATATTTACACCTGACTTTGAGGTTACCGTGATTTAAGGAAAAAAATTTAAAAAATGGCACAGGATTATTTAAAATTTCGCCTTTCAAAAATAAAAATTGAAAAAAATAGAACGATACAAATATAGAGGATGCCATAGAGGAAGGAAAAAAGGAAAAAATGATCGGGCAAAGAAAGATTGTATACAACCAAACCTTTAATATTAAAATTCTCCAGATTTGGTATTACATAATATAAAAACTGAGTCACATATCTTACCCACACTTGCTCTGCCTTCGCCCCGAATACCTTAAGGTCACCGCTGAGATGCCCAATAACATAAATTGCCAAGGTAAAAATCGCACTTAAAGTAGGTGTGGTAAAAGTCGAAAAAAGAAGTGCCACGGCTGTAATAAGCATTAATTCCAAAAAAATTAAAAAAATGGCTTGGATCAGCGAAAATCCCACAACTCCATCCATGAAATAGACAATAGAAAGAAAAACTACTGCCATAATCAAAACATTTACAAATAAAGTTAATATAAGCCCCAGGTATTTTCCAATGATGAATTGATATCGATGGACGGGTTTGGAAAAAATATTATAAATTGTCTTCCTGTCTATCTCTTTATATACAAGACCTATCCCGATAAAAACAGCAATCAGAGTCCCGAAAATCGAAATGCTGGCCAGTCCCATATCTTTTATAATCTTTTGTTGTTCCCCAATAGTCAGGGTCCCCAACAAAATCGAGCAGCCGATGATCAATAAAGCAAAAATTAATAAATTGTAAAGTATCTTATCACGGATGGCTTCACGGAATGTGTTAATAAAAATGGCGCGAATCTTTAACATAATTTTTATAGATTCGTTCTTATTATCGTTACTATTTAGGAGATTTGTTTCTCGGTTATCACTTCTTTTAAAAATATATCTTCCAGGGTTTGCCGAACCGGAGTTAAAGAAATCAATGATCCCTTACCGTCGGTAATTATCTTGACCGCTCTGTCAACCGATTCTCGGTCATTAAATATAGCCAGGGTCTTATCGGAATGATCCACCATTTGAGTGCAAAAATTTCGTATTTCCTGCTTAGATCCTTCCTTTAATCCATAAAAAGCAATTTCTGCCGAGTTAAGGCTGGTATCCACTAAATCCTCAATTTTGCCAAGAGCCCGCAACTGCCCATCGACCAAAATACCAACTCTATCACATATCAGTTCTACATCTGATAAAATATGAGAGCAAAAGAAAATAGTCTTTCCACTATCCTTCAATTTAAAAATAATGTCACGGATTTCCTTTCGCCCAATAGGGTCAAGGCCGGAAAAAGGTTCATCTAAAAAAATAACCTGAGGATCATTAATTAAGGCTTGAGCTATTCCAAGGCGCTGCAACATTCCTTTTGAGAATTTCCTCAACTGAAGTTTTTCACATTTTCCTTTTAATCCCACTAAAGAGAGCAACTCTTCAATTCTTTTTTTACGAAATTTCCCCAGGATATCAAACAGTTGGCTATAAAAGTCCAAAAATTCCCAAGCAGTCAAATAGGTATAAAAATATGGTTGTTCGGGAAGAAAGCCAATCAAGTTCTTCACCCTGACATTCCGGGTACTCTCCCCCAAAATAAAAGCGCTTCCGGAAGTAGGGTATATGAGCCCTAAAAGAAGTTTTAACGTGGTAGTCTTGCCGGCCCCATTTGGCCCCAAATAACCAAATGTTTCACCTTGCTCAATCTCCAGATCTAAGCCTTTCAGTACCTCGTTTTTTTTTGCAATCCCTGTTTTAAATACTTTTCTTAGCCCTACAGTTTTGATGGCAATCATAATTCCTGAAAATCCTATAATGTATTAAAACCATGGAACGTTAACATCAACCTAACTTATGTCTTTTTTTGGGATTAATAGACTTCTATTTCTCTTTTTCGGAAGATTGCCAAAATGGTTCGGGGCTATTTTGTTATAAATATTATATCAACAGCTATTTTTTTATTTTTTTCAAATGTAAAAACCGAGCAATTTCAGATACAGAGGCAGGCAATTGCGTAGGGCTATTTAGTAAAACCTTGTCTGGTATAATCTCATAGCCCTTGGGAAATTTGTTTTCAAAGTACATTTGTTGAAATCCGGAAAATTTTAACTGATGGGAAGTAGAATCCACTACCACCTTTGAGCCTCTACTGATATAGCCTTCGCGGAGGGCTGCTTTCACACCGGCTATGGTTTCTCCTCCCTGAGTACAAACAATATGGCCGTGCCGATTCGCCTCTAACATATACCGCATAATTTCCTGTTCGGTAACCTCAACTACAAAAAATTTATCTTGGAAATTCTCGGAAACCAAACGAAAAACTTTAGGGAAAGATACCGGATCTCCAATCATAGCTGCCTGAGCCACACTAGGCCTTACTTTTACTGAATGGTATTGTTTTTCTTTATACCATCGAAATACCGGATTAGCATGCCGGCTTTGTATACCAATTATCTGAGGAAGTTCCGGAATTATTTCCAATCGATGTAAGTCCAAAAACCCTTCCATAACGGCCGTTATATTCCCCGCGTTCCCAATCGGAATCAGTACTACTAAATCTCTGGTATCAAAATCCAATTGCTGAGCTATTTCATAGGAATAAGATTTTTGCCCCATAATTCGTACCGGATTCTTAGAATTAAGCAAAAATACCTCATAATTTTCAGACAATTCCTCGACAATCTTCATACAATCATCAAAGACACCGGGGATTTCTATAACTGTGGCCCCACTACCCAAGGGCTGTGATAACTGTTGAGAAGTTACTTTCCCTTGAGGAAGTAAAACCACGGATTTAACTACACCTTTCTTCAAATAACTTAAATATAAAGCCGCCGCAGCCGAAGTATCTCCGGTAGAAGCACAAATCCCCAAAAGCTGTTTAATATTCCTTTTTTTGATCGAGTAATTGATAAAACTGACCGCGCTGGCCATACCCCGATCTTTAAAACTTGCCGAAGGGTTTAACCCATCATATTTAATAAAAAAATCCGTTCCAACAAGTTCTGCCAAGTCCTCATTAGCACGAACAATTGGAGTATGCCCTTCACCGAGGTAGATAATATCATCCGATGGAATACAGGGGAGAATCAGTTCATAGAAAAGAAAAATACCTTTTAAGAATTCACAATTTATCATTTTACGAAAATCAAAAATACGCCGCCATTCCTCTCCTGAAACCTTTTTTAGCTGATAAAAATTTTTATCTATAATCTTTAAAAGGCTCTTACATTTGGGACATATATAGAGAAATTGGTCAATATGATAAGTTCGTCCACACTCAAGACATTCAAAAACCATATCTGCTTTATGAGTCGGCATTAACTCTTTTTGTTTTTCCTTCGACATACTGGAGTAAGGCATTATCATTTCCTTTCCTTCTTTTATACTTTTTTCTCTATCATAAGTTGGCTCCCGAATATTGTCAAGAATTAGAGGGATATCCCAACTGTGACGCATCAATTAATTAAGTAGGGCATTTCGTAGTCAATTTGCTAATTTTTTTCCTTTGAAGGAAATTTTGCCTTAATTTATAAGTAGGAATAACTTAAAAATATCAAAAAATTTCCTCTCTAAATAGATTT
>DAOURK010000078.1 GCA_030625085.1 Pseudomonadota bacterium | reverse complement strand
GTAATTGCCAGTTAAAAATGAATGCCCTACTATTTTTAATAGGTTATACTGCTTTTTCCCCAAAAGAATGCGAAAAAATATTTTTATTACACCTCATATGCCCCGTATATATTGCTCTTTCTTTTCGTTCGTCAGAGCTGTTGTACTCATAAAACAATTGTGGTTATGATAAGATGGTATGAACAGATAGGAGAATAATATGAATAACTTAATAAATGGAGTCTTAGAGGGAGATATCGAAAAAGGAGCCTTTATCAATGCAAAAAATAGTGATGGGGATACAGCAGCAGATCTGGCAGAAGAAGAGGGATATAGAAATATCGTAGCATTACTCAGTAATAGATGATGCAGTGATAGATATGCACAATAAAGCGTTAATATTCGATTTTGACGGTACGATAGCAGATACCTTTGATCTTGTTCTTACTGTTGGGAATCGTTTATTAATTGAATATAATCTTCGAAAGATAGAATCTCATGAAATAGAGCAACTAAAGGACATGACAGTTCTAGAAATCATCCGGCACTTACATATCCCTATGAAGAAAGTACCTGCTCTGGTAGTGAGGGTACGAAAAGAGCTAAATAAACAGATGACCTTGGTTAAGCCTGTGAAAGGATTAAAAGAAGTGCTGCTTATGCTTAAGTCATATGGTATTAATATGGGAATTCTAACATCAAACTCAAGGCAGAATGTAATAGAATTCTTTGAGAATAATGAATTGAAGGCTGATTTTATCTCTGCATCCTCTAAGATTTTAGGCAAAACGATACGATTGAAAAATTTGATGAGTAAACAAGGTTTACAGTCAAGTAATGTTTTATATATAGCCGATGAAATAAGGGATATCGAAGCCGCTAAGAAGGCTGGTATCAGAATAGCTGCTGTTACCTGGGGGTATAATTCTAAGAAAGCACTTGAAGCCTGTAAACCGGATTATTTAGTCACAAAACCTAAAGATCTTCTTCAAGTTTGTGCAGTATTATAGATATATCACTGTTAGTGAAGGTTTAATATTTATAATCTCTACTGATACCTACTGTTAAAATAAGGAGAGAACGAAATGAAAAAGAGAGATTTATTATTTACGATAGCTTTTGCTATTCCAGGTGCTGCATATGCGTGTGATGGTGATTATAGTCATTGGTGGGGTGGAGGACATATGATGAGTTTTGGAAATAAGGGGATTTTTTTCTGGCTCATACTCATAATTTTAATAGGTGTTATTATTTACCTCGTGGTGCAAAACCGGAACAGTAAGCTAAAAGAGCAGAAAGAGCCCCCTTTAGAAATACTAAAGAAGCGCTATGCTAAGGGAGAAATAACAAAGGAAGAATTTAAAAGCATTAAAAAGGACTTGAGTGAATAATCGTGTGTGGGATTTAGCTTCTATTGCTTCTCCATTATACCAATTGATTTAAACCTATTATTCATAATAAATTAACATGGAAAAAGTTGCTATATTTGTAGATGTGCAGAATATCTATTACACGGTAAAGCAAAACTATAACTGCCATTTTAACTATAACGCATTCTGGACTGATGTTACTTCGAAAAGGGAAGTAATTAAGGCTATTGCTTATGCAATTGATAAGGGAGACAAACAGCAGATCAAATTCCAACAAATTCTCAAAAGAATTGGCCTTGAAGTAAAGCTCAAGCCGTTCATCCAAAGAAGTGACGGCTCTTCAAAAGGTGACTGGGATATAGGTATTACTCTCGACATGCTCGATTATGCAAAGGATGTGGATGTAGTTGTACTTGCATCAGGGGATGGTGACTTTGCCTTAGTAATCGATAAAATCAGAAATGAATACAATGTTTCGGTTGAAGTCTACGGAGTGCCGAAGCTAACAGCGCCTGCTTTGATCTGCTCTGCAACTAGATTTATTCCAATTGAAAACAATTTATTGTTATGAATACAGGAGCCATGAAGCCAGTCATTTATATTACCCTCAAGCCAAAAAATCTATCCGGGATCATTTGGCGGAAATACTAATGTTAGCGAATCCGCCAAATAGCGATCTATCCAGGGCTTCAGGATTAATAGGTCCGGCTAAGAGACGCGGCGTGCTTCCTGCTGTAAAACCTGCCTTCGATCAAAGAGAGGCCCTGAATTAAAGCTTGAATTCAGGGCCTCTCTTTTTTATAAAAAATTCTTCATCAAACTTTATCAGGCCTTGCCGTAAGCTTGTAAGGTCCCCATAACAATTGATGCAAAGGAATCAGCTTTTAGACTCGCTCCCCCGACCAAAGCACCGTCAATGTCAGGCTGTTTCATTAAGCTTTCGGTATTGTCGGGTTTGACGCTGCCCCCATATTGAATACACAGCTCATCAGAAGTCTGGGGCTCAAAAATCTGAGAAATTAAATTGCGAATAAAGGCATGGACCTCATTAGCCTGCTCAGGGGTGGCTGTTCTTCCGGTCCCAATGGCCCAAATCGGCTCATAGGCAAGAATAACTTTTTGCATCTGAAGGGGACTAATATCAGTAAAGCCTCCCCTGATCTGTTTTTCAATTACCTGAAAGGTAGTGCCCTTTTCCCTCTGTTCCAATGATTCTCCTACACACACGATAGGTAAAAGTCCAAAATGCAAGGCAGCCCGAATTTTCTTATTCACTGATTCATCAGTTTCTCCAAAATATTGCCGCCTCTCGGAGTGACCAATAATACAGTAGCTGCAACCGCAGTCTTTAAGCATAGCCGGAGAAATCTCTCCCGTATAGGCGCCCTTTTCCTCCCAAAAAAGATTCTGAGCGCTCAATTTTATCCAGTGGTCTCTTATCACTTCATAAACCGGATACAAAGAAGTGTATACCGGCGCCACCACAACACCAATGTCCTGAGGAGATACATTACCCAGTGATGCCTTAAGGCCATTCACCAGTTCAACTGACTCGGCCACTGTTTTGTGCATCTTCCAATTTCCGGCAATAATTGGTTTTCGCATATTTTCTCCTTTGCTTTAAGATTATTTGGAGGTCAACACGGCAATCCCGGGTAGTTCCTTCCCTTCCAACAGCTCTAAAAATGCACCGCCGCCGGTTGATATATAAGATATTTTATAAGATTCACCAACACGATGGACAGCCACGTCAGTGTCGCCGCCGCCGACAATAGTCATGGCATAGGAATTGGCAACGGCATTAACCATGGCATAGGTCCCCCGGCTGAAGGCATCAATTTCAAAAACGCCCATAGGCCCATTCCAAACAATGGTTTTGGCATTTGCTAAAACCTCGGCAAACAAAGTACTTGACGCAGGGCCAATATCCAGACCTAGCCAATTGGGAGGGACCTCCTGAATAGGTACTATTTTAGTAACAGCGCGAGGATCAATTGCTTCGGCAACGACCGCATCAATGGGTAAATAAAGTTTTACTCCCTTGGCTTTGGCTAATTTTAAAATATCCATAGCCATATCAAGCATATTCTCTTCAACCAGAGATTTACCAATTTCATGACCGATGGATTTCAGGAAGGTAAAAACCATTCCGCCGCCAATGATTATTTTGTCAACCTTACCGACCAAATTTTTAAGCGCTTCGATCTTGCCGGAGACCTTGGCCCCACCAAGAATCGCCACAAAGGGACGTACCGGATTTTCCATGGCCTTATCAAAATAAGTGATCTCTTTCTTCATTAAAAAGCCCCCGACACAGGGAGAAAGAAAAGCGGTAACCCCAACATTAGAGGCGTGTTTTCGATGGGCTGTGGCAAAAGCATCATTAACAAAAATATCTGCTAATCCGGCCAATTGACGCGCAAAACCAGGATCATTTTGGGCCTCTTCTTTATAATACCGAAGATTTTCCAGTAAAACTACATCTTCCTGCTGCATTTTCTCAACAGCATTTTTTACTTCATCTCCCAGACAATCATTTAAAAACAGCACATTTTTTTGCAGTAATCTTTGTAATCTTTTAGCTACAGGGGCCAGACTAAGCTTGGGGTCTCTTTGTCCCTTCGGCCTGCCCATATGAGAAATCAAAATTACCCGGGCCCCTTCATCCAGCAAATAATTAATAGTAGGTAATACAGCTCTAATTCTCGTATCATCACTAATCCCACCCACACTGTCAAAGGGAACGTTAAAATCTACCCGTACCAGGACCCGCTTATTCTTGACATCTATATCATCTACAAATAGTTTATTCACGATGGAACCCTCCTTCAAGCTCCTTGTATATAGATTTCAGATATTACATTTTATGGCGCTACTTTTAATTGAATATCGATTACAAAATTATTTTTTTAAAAATCTATATCCATCAATTTTGGCTGATAAATAGCATTAAATCTCTCATGCGGCAAGAATATCCCCACTCGTTGTCATACCAGGAGAGCACTTTAACCATATTATCTTCGATAACCTTAGTAAAGGCCGGATCAACAATAGAAGAAAATGGATTCCCATTGAAATCACAAGACACAAGAGGCTCTTCACAAACATCAAGGATGCCCTTCATAGGCCCTTGGGCCGCTTCTCTTAAGGCAGAATTAATTTGATCGGAGGTAACTTTGGTCTCCACCTCAGCCACCAGGTCCACCAGAGAAACATTCGGCGTGGGGACGCGAATAGCCAAACCGTCAATTTTTCCCTTCAAAGAGGGCAAAACCAACCCTACTGCCTTAGCCGCACCTGTGGTGGTAGGAATCATGGAAAGAGCGGCCGCCCTGGCCCGTCTAAGATCAGTATGGGGGAGGTCCAGGATTTTTTGATCATTGGTGTAAGAATGGATTGTAGTCATAATTCCCTTCTTAAAGCCAAAACTGTCAGCCAGGACCTTGGCTACGGGGGCCAGACAATTGGTAGTGCAGGAAGCATTGGAAATGATACGGTGGCTTTGCGGCTGATACATATTATCATTTACGCCAAGAACAAGAGTTACATCGGGATCTGGAGCCGGTGCGCTGATAACAACCTTATCGCACCCTGCGGTTAAATGTTTACCAGCCTTTTCTCTACTACGAAAGAGCCCGGTTGACTCAACCACAATACTAACACCTAATTCTTTCCAGGGCAAATTAGCCGGATCTCTTTCAGCTAATACCTTAATTTGCTTGCCATTAACTGAAATCGTCCCATCTCCGACCTCAACCTGGGCATTGAGCTTCCCATGGACAGAATCGTATTGCAGAAGGTAGGCCAATGTCTTGGCATCAGTGATATCATTCACAGCCACGATATCCAGTTTGTCTTCGCCTAAACAAGCTCTCAATACATTTCGTCCAATCCTTCCGAACCCGTTAATGCCGACTCTAACGCTCATTTCATTCCTCCCTCTAAGTTAAAAGTTAATCTTGAGTTAATTTAAAATAGTTCTGGCCAAAGTTAAGGCCCAAACCTTTTTCACCCCATGTTGGAGTAAAACCCGACTACATTCTCTGATAGTTGCTCCTGTGGTAAACACATCATCAACTAAAAGGACTTCTTTCTGATTAATTTGTTTCTTGTTCCGAACCATGAAAGCTCCCCTGACATTACGCATTCTAGCCTGCCTGGACAACTGCATCTGAGGGGCCGGCTCTTTTACTTTTTTTAAGGCGAAAGGATATACCGGCACTTTAAGATATTTTCCGACCACCTTGGCTAGGATAAGTGATTGATTAAATTCCCGATGTCGCAATTTTTTTATCCCCAAAGGCACTGGGACTATACATTCGGCCGTGGGAAAATACGATCCATCCCGGCAATAATCACCCATTGATTGAGCCAACATTTTACCGATAGTTATTTTCCCCTGATACTTAAAAGAATGCACCAATTGCCGTAAGGTCCCCTCATAATAAAAAACCGACCTGGTTTGTGTAAATTTCGGAACATTTTTTTTGCATGAGGTACAGGTGATTTTCTCTTTTGGGACATTACCAATTTCAGCCAAAATAGGGTACCCGCATGTAAAACAAATCGGCTCTTCAATGGAACGTATCTTCATGCTACAGCTTGAACAAACAGGCTCCGGATTTGACCAACCCAAAGGTTTTCGGCAAATAACACACTTTGCCGGGAATAGAAATTCTAAACTGATATTTCGGCAAGTCTTGAAAAAGGCTACTGATCTGCTCTTTAAATTACCTCCGCTCGCCCTTCCCCCCCCCAAAAGAGAGGTAGCGGTTTTATGTTCGCTTTTGGTTATGCCCCTTATTAACGTAGAATTGTCCGGCATGTATGGCACCTCTGATCAAGCCCCATATTTTTCCAATTTCAAGGCATTGGCCAGCATCAAGGGCATTAAATGTAAGGCGGGAAATCGCCCTAATCCCCCATGGATACATTCTGTTTCAGAAAAAGTTTTTACTTGATCCGGCCGGCAAAATTTTGAATAGAGCAACACAGGATTCGGGTGCCAGCTATGGGCCTTCAATACCGCCGGTGTTGAATGATCTGCGGTCACGGCAATAACATCGGGTTTTAGATTAAGGAGAACAGGGAAACAAGAATCGCCTTCCTCAATAATCTTTACCTTTCCCTCAAAATTCCCATCCTCTCCCATGCTGTCAGTCTTCTTTATGTGCAGGAAAAAGAAATCGTACTGTTGATAAAATTGGGCCAAGGTTTCGAATTCGTGGGCAATGGTATCACCTGTTGGCAGAACAGTCATGCCCAACAAACGGGATATCCCCCGATACATAGGATAGGTGGCAATTGCGGCAGCCTTTAATTGATACCGGTCACTATAGGTAGGTATGGCTTCAAATTTGTCAAAGCCTCGAAGAAGAATCATATTCGCTTTTTCTTCGTGGGAAAGGATTTGTTGAGCTCTGATTACGAATTGGCTGACAATGTCTGCAGTGCGACGAGCTTCTTCACTTAAAGGTTTTACCGGCTTGGGTGGGACACCGAGTTTTTGCGGATCAGTATCGCTGAGATGACCCGATAACCCTTCTCCGCGTAAAATAATAGCAGCTCGGTGATCCTTTTCCGGCCGAAGAAAAATTTCGACACCTTCGAGGTGAATTTGTGATAGCAGCTCGCATAATTGCCTGTTTTTTTCTGTTGGGATTCTCCCCGCTCTTCTGTCTATTACATTGCCCTCGGCATCAATTTGCGCAAAATTAATGCGAGCGGCAACATCGCTTGCCTTGAGGTCAAAATCAACGCCAAGAGCCGATAAAATTCCCCGGCCAATTTCATACTTGAGTGGATCATAGCCAAATAGCCCCATGTGGGCCGGACCGCTTCCCGGTGTAACTCCCATAGAAATCGGGTCTGCCAGACCACAAACTGACTGAGCAGCTAAAGCATCAAGATTGGGTGTTCGAGCTGTTTGCAGTTCGGTCCCTTCACCAGGGGTTTTAGGTAATCCCCCTAGTCCGTCAAAAACGACTAAAACAATTTTGGATTGGGTTGTAGCGGCAAGACTTCTAATAAGATCTTCTTCCATAACCTTTTTTACTCCCTAACCATGTTATAATCGTAAAAATAATTTACAAATCACTATGAGTCTTTGATCTTCATTTCGGTCTATTTCTATCAAAAACTTCTATAAAATCAACCGGCAAATTTACCAGTTAGCGTTTTTTACTTATGATAGGGATGTCCTTTGAGAATGGTAAAAGCGCGATAAATCTGCTCTAGTAAGAGTAAACGGATCATCTGATGAGTAAAAGTGCATCGAGAAAAAGAAATACGAAAATCAATTATTTCTTCCGATAGATTGGGGAATCCGGAATGTCCGCCAATAAAAAAATCAATTTCAGAACATCCTTGGTTTAATTTCTCTTGAATTAAAGCGGAAAATTTTTCCGAACTAAGCTCTTTTCCACCAACATCCAAAAGAATTTTATATCCCTTGGCAAATTTTTTTATCTTTTCCGTAAAATTGCGATTATTATCCGGCCTTAATTCAATAAAATTTATACTAGAGTAAAAAGAAATTCTATCTAAAAATTTATTAATCCCCTCCAAGAGATAAGCTTCCTTTATCCTCCCAATACAAATAATCTTGATCTTCATTATTTTTATGCCGACGACTGTTCATCCTTCGCTGAGGGGCCTAAAGAAGACAGATCCACTTGAGGAGCATCTCCCCATAAACGTTCCAAATCGTAATATTGCCGTTTATCCTCATTAAAGATATGAGCCACCAGATCTCCATAATCCAGCAGTATCCAACTTGATTCCTGATAGCCTTCTTTATGGTCCATTTTAATGCCTATTTTCAGCAAAGCATCCTCAATGGCATCAGCAATAGCTCTCAGATGTCGGTCACTTGTTCCACTGCAAATAAGGAAATAATCAGCCATATCAGAAATCCCTCTTAGATCAAATATTACCAGATCTAACCCCTTTTTCTCGAAAACCGCCTTGCCGGCTAATAAAATTTTTTCTTTAACCCGAGAATGCTGCATAAATTTAGTTATACTCCCTTTGCATATAAACCATATTTCTTAATATACTCCTCCACTGCTGAAGGGACTAGATATCGTAATGATTTGGCCATAGAAGCTCGAAGCTGAATCAGCGTGGAAGAAATATCAATTTCAGTCACCTCCACAAAAAAAACATTCTCTCCCTTATCAACTATTTTTGTTAGGCGTGAAGAAGAATTCATCTTATGAAAGGAAAAATGTAACCCCTTATGATAATCAAGTAAAATTTTTGGCAGGTTCTTTATAGCTGTCTGTAAATCCAGTCCCGGCCTGCTGGTGACAACTAATTTGCAGGAAGTGAGTAGTTCATGAAAATTTTTCCAGGTCGAAATTTCCAAAAAAGCATCCACTCCCATAATAAAATAAAGCTTCGTTTCAGGGCCAAGCTGCTGTCTGAAAAATTGAATTGTTTCAATAGAATAAGACGGCCCTCCTCGGTCTATTTCCGCAGAGGAAGAAAAAAAATGAGGATTTGAAAGAGTGGCCAGGGTTACCATGAAATATCGATCAGAGGCTGATGTAATGTGCTTTTGATCTTTGTGGGGAGGTATAGCGCAAGGAATGAAATAAATTTGATTGAGCAAAAATCGCTGCCTGATCTCTTCGGCAATTATTAAATGGCCATAATGGATAGGATCAAAGGTTCCTCCGTACAAAGCAATGTTCATGAAAAAATTTCACCTCCGCCTAACCTTTATACTTCTTTGTATCAGGTATTAAAGATTTTCTGATATTAAATATCATACACTGTTTTTTATACATTTTATTCTCGAATTTGACCATTCCCAAAAATAATATATTTGGTTGTGGTTAAATCCTGAGCCCCCATTGGACCTCTCGCATGTAATTTTTGCGTACTAATGCCGATTTCAGCGCCCAAACCAAAAGCCCCGCCGTCGGTAAATCGTGTTGAAGCATTAACATATACAGCGGCAGCATCAACTTTATGTAAAAATTCTCCGGCTCGGCTGTAATCTCTCGTAATAATAGCCTCAGAATGCATAGAACCATACCGGCTAATATGATCAATTGCCTGATTAAGGTTTTCTACCACCCGAACTGCTAAAATGAGATCCAAATATTCGGCCAGCCAATCTTCCTCTGTAGCTGGGATCAGGCCTGATACAAGTGCTTGGGTTCGGGGACAACCCCGGATTTGTACTCCTGCTTCCTGTAATTGGGTAATCATGGAGGGCAAAAATTCCTCAGCAATACGTTGATGGACCAACAAGGTTTCCATGGCATTGCACACCCCTGGTCTTTGAACCTTAGCGTTCATAACAATACGGCCAGCCATGGTTAAATCCGCCCCTTCATCCACATAGGTATGGCAAACACCCTTAAAATGTTTAATTACAGGAATGGTTGAATTCTCTACTACTACGCGAATTAAAGCCTCTCCTCCACGGGGGATGACCACATCAATATATTCATCCAGAGTTAATAACTCTATCACCGCCTGCCGATCGGTCAGGGGTATCAATTGAATACTTTCTTGAGGAAGCCCTGAATCAACAAGTGCTTGACCAATAATATCGGCAATAGCGGTATTAGAATGAATGGCTTCTGATCCTCCTCGTAAGATAACGGCATTTCCCGCTTTTAAACACAAACCGGCAGCATCGGAAGTAACATTTGGTCTGGCTTCATAAATAATGGCAATCACCCCGAGGGGAACACGCAAAAGACCAATTTCTAACCCATTGGGCCGCTTCCACATTCGATCTACTGCACCGACAGGGTCCGGTTGGCCGGCAATTTGACGAAGCCCCTCAGCCATATCTTTTATCCGTCCACCGGTTAAGCTGAGACGATCAATCATGGCTGCTGAGAGATGTTTTTGACGCCCTGCCTCAAGATCTTTTTGATTGGCAGCTAAAATTTGTCTCTCTCCGCTCTCCAGCGCTCCAGCCATCTTTTTTAAGGCCTGATCTTTATCTGTTGAAGAAAGAGTAGCTAATATTCTAGAGGCTTCCTTAGCTTGCTGAGCTTGAGCTAAAACCATCTTCTGAAGATCCATGAATTACTCCTTATACTCATGAGCTATAGTTTTTCAGAAAAATAGGTTCACAATCGATATTAAGTCAATACAGCTATAAAAAAATAAGTGTATGAAATTTAATAATTAAAAATCTATACTCTTCAAAGAATCACCAAATCATCCCGGTGAATTATTTCATCATAATATTTATACCCAAGACATTGTTCAATTTCACTAGATTTTTTTCCTTTAATAATTCGCAACTCATCAGCATTATAATTCACCAACCCCCGAGCAAATTCATGATCCCCTGGGTCCGTGCATTGAACCAAATCTCCAACGCCAAAATCCCCTTCAACCCCAATAATCCCGCTTGCCAGGAGGCTCTTTTTCCCCACACTCAGCATATGACGCGCTCCCTCATCGACCATTAGTTTCCCCTTGGCTCGCAAAGCATACCCGATCCAGGTTTTTCGACTATTTAGTTTATCTTTTTCCGGAAAGAAAAAAGTCCCCACCTCTCTCTTAGTCCCATCTGAATAGTGCAAAAGGGAAGATAAGACTTCCGGTGATTTTCCGTTGACTAACCAGGTGGCAATACCCGCTTTGGCCGCTTCTTGGGCGGCAAGTATTTTGGTTTGGATCCCGCCGGTGCCGATAAAAGAAGTTTTCCTTTTTGCCGAGCAGTTCATATCTCGAACATCCCGAGTAATATTTTCAACAAAAGGAATTACCTGCGCTTCGGGGTCCTCAGTAGGATCGCTGGTATAAAGCCCCTCTATGTGTGAGAGAATAATTAATAAATCAGCGCTGATCAAGCCGGCCACCAGACCGGATAACCGGTCATTATCTCCAAATTTTATCTCATTAGTTACCACTGAATCATTTTCATTGACAATAGGAATCACTCCATACCGGAACAAAGTAGTAAAGGTATTTCGAGCATTTAAATACCTTCGGCGATTGCAAATATCGTCGTTGGTCAACAAAATCTGGGCTAGCTTGCACCCACTTCGGGCAAAAGATTCTTCATAGGCTTTCATCAAAGAACTTTGTCCAATGGCGGCAATAGCTTGTTTCTGGGGAATGGTCTGGGGCCGGGCGCTCAGGTTTAACTTTTCCATCCCTGCCAGGATAGCGCCTGAAGAAACTAAAACTATTTCATAATGATTTTGCCACAGAACTGAAATTTCCTGCGCCAAGGCTAAAACAGAATTAATATTAAGGGTAAATCCATCTTTAGCTAAAACAGCACTGCCCACCTTAATAACTATTCGTTTGGCCTTTTTGAAAATTTTTTGTTTTTCCCCCGGATAATTTTTTCTTCTATCTCTACACACGATTTCACCCTATACTAAACTAAACTAATAAGGACTCTCGAGATTTCCCCCTTCGGGGCACTTTTCTTTATGTCCTTCTTTATTCAGATCAGTGAGCATCTTTTGAATCGATCGAACCAATAACTGAGAATTTTCCCCAGTGGCCGCTGAAATCTTGAGAAAGGGGTATCCTTGGGTGAGACAAAAATGTTCCAACCTCTGAAGTTTTTCCTGATCCTGATCATCAATTTTATTGGCCACGATCAGTTGTTTTTTCTTTAATAATATCGGGTTATAGAGTTTCATTTCTTCGAACACTGTATGAAACGCCTTCACTGGGTCAGGCCCGGTACTTCGTGATACGTCAATCAGGTGTATCAACATAAAACTTCGCTCAATATGCCGTAAAAACTGATCTCCCAGTCCAGTCCCCTGATGAGCCCCTTGAATTAATCCTGGAATATCGGCTATGCAAAAACTTTGATAATCTTCGGTCTTGACCATACCGAGATTAGGATGAAGAGTAGTAAAAGGATAATCGGCAATTCGAGGTTTAGCTGCAGAAATTCGGGAAATCAAAGTAGACTTTCCTGCATTCGGTAATCCAATGATGCCAACATCAGCAAGAAGCTTTAATTCTAAAAAAAGCTGTTGTTCTTCTCCCGGAGATCCTTCTTCAGCATAACGAGGTGCTTGATTGGTTGAAGTAGCAAACCGCGCGTTCCCACGTCCTCCGCGGCCTCCCTTGGCGGCCAAAAAAATATCTCCATCTTTTTTTAAATCACCCAGGATGTGCCCTGTATGATCGTCTTTCACTACAGTGCCTAGGGGGACTGTAATAATACAATCAACTCCATTTCTACCGGCTTTGTTACTCCCTTTACCATTAAAACCCTTTTCAGCTTTAAAGAAAGATTGATACCGCAAATTTACCAGTGTTCTGATCCCCTGTGAGGCTTTTAAAATTACACTCCCTCCCCTACCGGCATCTCCTCCGTTCGGTCCGCCTTTGGGAACATATTTTTCTCTTCTGAAACTCACACACCCATTTCCACCATCTCCCGCTTTCACATGAATTACAATCTGATCAATGAACATTAGGCATAAACACTGACCTGTTTTCTGGCTTTCCCTTTCTTTTCAAATTTTACAAAACCATCGATCTTGGCAAAAAGAGTATCATCTCCACCACGGCCGACATTCTGCCCGGGATAGATCCTTGTTCCCCGCTGCCGAACCAAAATACTGCCGGCGGTAACTTTATGTCCATCGAATCTTTTTACCCCTAATCGTCTGCCGACGCTATCCCTGCCATTAACAGAACTTCCACCCGCTTTTTTATGTGCCATTGTGTTATCTCCTCTTTATCCGGCTTCACGAATATTATATTCGTAATCGGTCACCACATAAAAAAGCAAAGGCTATAACCCTCTCCACCCTCTGCGGTAACTTTTATGTGTCCTATCATTAAACAGCGTCATATAAAATTTCATCAACGTGAACGCTTGTATATTTCTGTCTGTGCCCAATTTTTCTCCTATATTTTTTTCTCCTTTTGAATTTGAAAGCGATCACCTTTTTCCCTTTTTCTTCGCCCAAGATTGTCCCCCGCACTTTAGCGTCTGCCAATTGTTTTCCACTGGCAACCTCTCCCTCTTTAACCACTAAACATACCTGGTCAAAGTCTATATTTGAGCCTTGTTCTCCAGCAAGTTTTTCAACCCTGATCACTTCACCGGGTGAAACTTTATATTGTTTGCCCCCGGTTTCTATCACCGCATACATTCTATTTTCCTCCCACACACCTATAAAACAAGGATATCATATTGTTCATAATGAAGTTCCGGATCACTCCGTATTGTAATTCGCTTATTATAATTACCTTCCAGATATTCTAATAAGGTATCCTCCTGCTTATAAAAAAAAGCGGCAATATTAGGATGCGCTTTTATTATAATTTCATTTCCCTTGCAATTGGGAGCCAAACGATCAATCTCACGTTGAATTGTCCGACAAATCGTGAGCACGGATTTTACTCTGCCAGTACCTTTACAATAAGGGCAAGGTGTAGTGATCAGATTACTCAGGCTTTGTTTGATGCGTTTGCGCGTCATTTCCACGAGACCTAACTCCGATAGTTGTAACACCTTAGTCCTCATTCGATCGCGTTTCAATTCCTCTTCCAACTCCTGCAACAATTTTTGCCGATTTTCCTCGTTCTCCATATCAATAAAATCAATAATAATAATTCCACCCAAATCTCTCAGCCGGACTTGACGTACGATCTCCTTGATCGCCTCTATATTAATCTTGAAGATGGTCTCTTCAAGACTGCTTTCTCCTACGAATTTCCCGGTATTTACGTCTATGGCCACCAAGGCCTCTGTTTCATCAATAACAATATAGCCCCCTGATTTAAGCCAAACCTTCGGAGAAAGGGCCTCTTCAATCTGCCGATCAATGTCGTACTCATCAAATATCGGTTTATTCTTGGTATATAATTTTAGTCTATCGGTCAAAGTGGGTAAAAAATTTTCAACAAATTCCATACACCGATTATATTCTTCATTGGAATCAATTAATAATTGGTCTACATCATCAGTTAAAATATCTCTTAAGGTTTTCAACAAAATATCCAGTTCTCGATGAACCAGATAGGGCGCGGAACAATTATTGCTCTTAACTAAAACCTTTTCCCATAGTTTAGATAAATATTCGATATCAGCCAGAAAATGTTTTTCATCTTTCCCCTCCCCCACGGTGCGGACAATGTATCCAAGACTCTGTTTTTTTAAACCCTCAATCAGATCACGTAATCTATTCCTCTCAGTTTTATCCTCAATTTTTCTAGAAATTCCAATATGGTCCACTGTGGGCATAAAAACTAGATATCTTCCAGGCAGGGTAATATGAGTGGTCACTCGAGCCCCTTTGGTGCCAAGAGGCTCTTTAGAAACCTGAACCAATACCTCTTGTCCTTCCCTCAACAGGTCTTCAATGGGTGCACAACTGGTATGAGAATATCTTTTCCCTTCTAAAGGCTCACTATTGTTACCATTAGATGGTTCTTCAAGATCCTCTTCAAGGGACTCTTCATCATGGTTAATAACAGAGTCTGCTTCATCAGACAGAGTAATATTTTCATAGTCTACCGAGGGTTCATTCACATCTACAACATACAAAAACGCATCTCGATCAATACCTATATCCACAAAGGCCGCTTGCATACCGGGGAGAACCCGAGTCACCCTTCCTTTATAAATATTTCCATTGATTCTTTTGCTTCTGCGCCTTTCGATATAAATTTCTGCCAGAAGACGATCTTCCAATAAAGAAACCCTTTTTTCATAAGGGTTAGCGTTTATAATAATCTCTTTCAATTCTTCTCACCTAAATGCGATAGTATATATTTTTTTAAATTATTTATTATGATTAATTAATACAAACATTTTATTTTATTTGAAAATTGGTCTTCTGTCAATTATTTTCTCCCTTCCGATCTCCACTCCTCGCCAATTACCCCATTGTGACCGCTTAGCAACAAAAAGTCCACTATATAGATTAAGATTAAGCCCTGTTCAGAAGACCTTTAGAACATTTTATACTTCTTCTACTTCCTTGATTTGCGGAACTTTTTCCTTTAACCTTTTTTCTATTCCCATTTTCAAGGTCATCTTGGCCATGGCACAGCCCGAGCAGGCGCCAACCAATTTTAATCTTACAACTCCATCTTTCACTTCAATTAATTCTACATCCCCTCCATCAGCTTGCAACATGGGACGAATTTCTTCTAAGGCTTTTTTTACCTCTTCAAACATTTTATCTCCTTCTTTCTGCCTCTAAAAATTAAAAGCACGAAAAAAAATTCATAATTGATGTACTCGTAAAAAAGCCCAAAATTGTATCCTCTACACAGCACAACATATTGAATTTACGTACCCACAATTCTACAGGAACGACTTTTTACATATCCATTATAATTATACTTATTTATAAACAGAATCTCACAAATTTAACCACTTGTCAATATGATCCCATAATAAAGTTTGTGATTGCAATAAGATAGAACACCGTTTATAATATAAGTTTTTAGCCAAATAGAGATTAAAAATTCTATAATATCTTAGTGTTAGGGAAAATTTGTCGCATTATTTTGACATATAGATTTTCAAAAAAATAATTTCATAATCGATATCCAGACAAAAGTAGCGCAGGGCTTTAGCTCTGCGCTACAGTATGAAATGTAATATCTAAAAATCTATAGCATAGTGTATTTAGATATTAGTAGATATCTGTGAAAGGAAAAATCCATATTTCATAAGACTAACACGTACAAAATTCCACTTAATAACAAAAAGAGGAAATAAAAATGAATATTTGTGTGGTTGGGTCAGGTTATGTAGGTCTGGTAACCGGCGCTTGTTTGGCTGAAAACGGTAATGATGTGATCTGTGTAGATATCGATGTACGAAAAATCAAAGCCCTAAAAAAAGGTAAAATCCCTATTTATGAACCGGGCCTTGAAGGCATGATACAGCGAAACACTCGGGATGGTCGGCTAAAATTTACTACAGACCTGGCCGAAGGTGTTAAACCTTCATTGATTAATCTTATTGCCGTTGGCACACCACCCAATGAAGATGGAGCCGCAGATTTACAACATGTACTGTCTGTAGCTAAAGACATCGGTAAGGTCATGGATTCTTATAAAATCATTGTCACCAAAAGCACTGTGCCGGTAGGTACGGCTGAATTGGTGCGTAAGGCCGTTGCCCAAGAAACCTCACTGCAATTTGATGTAGTTTCCAACCCGGAATTTTTAAAGGAGGGGGCAGCCATTGGCGATTTCATGAAACCCGATCGGATTATTATCGGCTGCGATGATGTGCGAGTTGCTGAAATTATGAAGGAATTATATGCTCCCTTCGTCAGGACCGGTAACCCTATCGTAGCTACGGATATTAAATCTGCTGAGATGATCAAGTATGCAGCCAATGCCATGTTGGCTACCCGGATATCGTTTATGAATGAGATGGCCAATCTGTGCGAACGGGTCGGTGCGGACATTGAAATGGTACGAAGGGGTATCAGCGCAGATTCCCGGATTGGTCAATCCTTCCTCTTCCCTGGAGCCGGTTATGGAGGATCATGCTTTCCAAAAGATGTGAAAGCCATCATTCGCACAGCCGAGAGCCAACAGTATTCTATGGAAATTTTAAAAGCCGTAGAAAAGGTAAATAAAAACCAAAAAGAAATTCTGATTCATAAACTATTTGACCATTTCCAAAAAATTGGTCAGGAAATAAAGGGGAAAACCTTTGCTGTTTGGGGTCTGGCCTTTAAACCACAAACTGATGACATGCGTGAGGCAGCCTCCGTGGTTATTATTAATCGTTTATTGGCTGAAAAGGCCCTTGTTCGAGCCCATGACCCTGCAGCTATGCCTAAGGCAAAGGAAATTTTCGGAAAAAAAGTTCAATTTTGTTCCAATAATTATGATTGCCTGAAAGATGCAGATGGTTTAATAGTGGTCACCGAATGGAATGAATTCCGCCGTCCTAACTTTGATCGAATAAAAGAATTACTCAAGACTCCCGTCATTTTTGACGGCCGTAACCTTTATGACCCCAAATTGATGAGAGAAAGGGGATTTGATTACTATTGTATTGGCCGACCATAAAAAAATAAACAACAACGCTAACTATAAGTAAACAAACACCAGTTAAGTAAACACCTTACGAAATTGTTTCAGGACATATGAATAACGTTCACCTTGATTCCTTTTTGGCTCCCATTTTTAAAGCCCTGGGAAAAAAAGAAAAATGCATCCATCTTGAAGGGTTATGGGAAACGAGTAAAGATTTTCTGCTGACTCTCCTTCGAGCAAGGCTCAAGGGGAATTTCCTTATTCTTACCCCATCTTCAAAACTGGCTGAAGAGGTGTATCAGAATCTCCAATTTTTTGTTCCTCAGCTTTGTCCAAAGGAGATCAATTATTCCATCCATTTATTCCCCACCTGGGAAATTCTCCCCTATGAAGCGCAGTCCCCCGTGTCTGAATTGGTTTGTCAACGAATCGAATCTCTTTATTCCCTCGTAAATTGCTCTTTTGATACTGTAGTAGCCCCCATCCAGGCGGCTATGCAATATCTTTTACCAAAAAAAGTAATCAATACAACTATAGGATATTTTGAAGCCGGCGAAGCCATTGAGCGGGAAGAAATCATTAATCTCCTTATACGAGGAGGCTATCGTGCAGTGGACCTGGTAGAAGATCCGGGAGATTACAGTGTCCGGGGTGGTGTTCTCGATTGTTTTCCCCCGGGGCATTCAAATCCCATACGTTTAGAATTTTTTGGAGATACCATCGAATCGATCAGACAATTTAACCCTTCGACCCAAAAATCTGAAGAGCTTCTGGATGAAATAATGATCCTTCCGGTAACAGAGGCCATCCTCACCCGCGAGCATTGTCACCATTTTTCTCGTAAGCTAACGGAAAAATTTGAAAATTCTTATCTCTATCAGTCAAAAATTAAATTCCTTAAAACTCAACTGGAGCAATTAAACCCCTTTCCTGGTATAGAACAATATTTGCCTTTTCTTTATTCCCGCTTAGACACTATATTTCAGTACCTTCCTCCAGACGGACACCTTTTTTTGTATGAACCTTCTGCCTTAGAAAGAGCAGCAGAAGAGTATCAAAATGAAATTGAGCGAAGGTATCAAAAAGTCCACCGAGAAAATATCCCCTATCCATCAATAGAGGAAGGATACCTCTCTTGGAAAAAAATTCAGCAAGATTTTTTTTCCACAAGGCAGCTTTTTTCCTTACGCACTTTAAAACAAGCAAATCCCATTCAAGAATCAACTCCGGATACCATCCCTTTTAACGTGAAGTCTGTGAGTGGTCTTGTTGGAAAATCCAAGGTTTTTGGAAAAGATCGCACCTATCTGGAAAATTTAACCTCTGAAATCAAGTCCTGGCAGCGAAATCACCATCTGGTAATATTGGTTTGCAGCAGCGAAGGGCAGGCTGAACGGTTGGAGGAATTGTTTCAAGAATATGAAATAGGTATACGTCGCCTGTCCAAGGAAAGCTTTCCCCTTTTCCCGAAAAAAAAATCAACAGTAGTTCCCCCACTCATTTACTTGGGAGATTTATCTCACGGGTTCTACCTGCCCGATCTTTCATTATTATTTATCACTGATCAGGAAATTTTCGGGGAGCGAAAAAAAATACCCGCTTTTAAAAAGCGTCGTACGGCAACCTATCTTTCTACCTTTCGCGACTTGAATGAGGGAGACTATGTAGTTCATATAGAGCATGGTGTAGGCCGTTATCTAGGATTAAAAAAATTGAGCGTAGGCGATATTCATAAGGATTTTATGGTAGTTGAATATTTTGGGGGAGATAAACTGTATATCCCGCCGGAAAAATTAAACCTGGCCCAAAAGTTTTCCGGCTCCGGGGGGGCTGTACCAAAACTTGACAAACTGGGCAGTACCAGGTGGATTAAGGCCAAGGATCGGGTTAAAAACTCAGTTAAAAAAATGGCCGAAGATTTATTAAAGCTTTATGCAACGCGGGAATTATCCAGTGGTTTTAGCGCCCCTTCTGATACACCTTGGCAAAAGGAATTTGACGCCTCTTTTGAATATGAGGAGACCCCTGATCAAAATAAAACCATTCGGGAAGTTAAACAAGATATGGAACAAGCAAGGCCCATGGATCGATTAGTCTGCGGCGATGTAGGCTACGGAAAAACGGAAGTCGCCCTGCGGGCCGCCTTTAAGTCTATTATGGGAAACAAACAAGTGGCCCTCATAGCTCCGACCACTATTTTGGTAGAACAGCATTTTCAAAAATTTTCTCAGCGTTTCGCCCCATATCCGGTTAAGGTTGAAATGTTAAGTCGCTTTCGCAGCCGAAAACAACAACAGGAATCAATCAAGGGTCTTCAGGCAGGCACATCAGACATTGTGATCGGCACCCATCGTTTACTCCAAAAGGATGTTAAATTTAAAGACTTAGGGTTGCTCATTATTGATGAGGAACAACGCTTTGGTGTATCACATAAGGAAAAACTAAAAGCTTTGCGTAAATCTGTTGATATTCTGACGCTTACCGCAACACCTATCCCTCGAACCTTAAACATGGCTATGGTAGGCATTAGAGATCTTAGTGTAATAGATACACCCCCGGAAGATCGTTTATCCATACAAACGCATATTATTCAATTTGATGTGGATATTATCACCGAGGCCATTGTTCGGGAAATGGATCGAGGAGGACAAGTGTTTTTCGTCCATAATCATGTCAATGATATTGAAAAAATAGCTGATTATGTACATGGCCTCATACCCTCAGCTAAAACTGTGGTAGCCCACGGGCAAATGCAGGCGAGGGAATTGGAAAACATCATGCTGGATTTTGTACAACACAAATACGATATCCTGGTTTGTACTACAATCATCGAATCAGGCTTAGACATCCCGGCCGCCAACACCATTATTATTAATCAAGCCCATAGTTACGGTCTGGCCCAATTGTATCAACTTCGCGGCCGGGTTGGCCGCTCTAGTCGCCGTGCTTATGCGTATTTAATTATACCTGCCGAGAACACCCTCTCTGATGAAGCACGTAAAAGACTGGTGGCCATACAGGAGTTAAGCGAACTGGGATCAGGTTTCAGGTTAGCAGCCCGGGATATGGAAATCCGGGGGGCTGGTAACCTTCTGGGGGCAGAACAGCATGGTCACATTGCCGCTATAGGGTTTGATTTATATTGCGATTTAATTCGCCAAACTATTCAAGAACTGCGGGGGCAACCAATAGAAACGCATCCGGATATTCATATTGATCTTCAAATTGAGGCCCACCTTCCCGATTTTTATGTGCCGGATACAAATCAACGGCTAAATCTCTATAAACGAGCTTCTATGATAGAAAATACCGAGGCCCTGGAGACATGGAAAAACGAGCTTGAGGATCGATATGGTAGATTACCGGAGGCAGCCAACTTATTTTTTCACCAACTGGAATTACGCCTTATCTGCCAAAGATGGGGAATTAGGGCTGTTCACAGAAAAGGAAGTCAGGTCAGTTTCACTTTCAGCGAAAAAACTCCGGTCCCTCCGGAATTCTTAATCCAACTAGCTCGAGAAAATAGCGGGAAATTTCGTCTTTCTCCTCCAAATGATCTCAATATGTGTATTACCAATCCTGAGGGAGGTACTCTTTTCCAAGAAATCCATGATTTTTTCTGCTACCTTGATTCTCTCTCAATAAAATGATATATTAATATAATAATATATCATTTTTAATTAATTTAAATAAAATTTTTGGTAGTGCTTAATATGTAGTGGTAAATTAATACCGGACATCCCTTTAGATAAATATTAGAATGAAAATAAACCATTTTATCTAAAGGGGGGAAATTAATGAATTGTCAGGAATGTGATTCGCAAAATATTATCAAAAATGGCAGCATTCATAACGGCAAACCTAAATTCATGTGTAAAGACTGTGGCAGACAATTTGTTGAAAATCCGACAAAAAAAATTATTTCACAAGAAACTTGGGATCTAGTCGATAAGCTACTTTTAGAAAAGATCCCTATAGCGGGTATTTCAAGGGTTACCGGAATTTCAGAGCCATGGTTACAAAAATATATAAATAATAAATACGAGAACATTGAGCAGAAAGTGAACGTTGTTAAAAAAAAGGCCCTTTAACGATCCAATGTGATGAAATGTGGTCATTTGTTGAAATGAAAAGCAATAAAAAGTGGAT
>DAOURK010000173.1 GCA_030625085.1 Pseudomonadota bacterium | reverse complement strand
GAAAACTCATAAAGACGAGTTTTCCACACTCTCCACAATCCCGACGACTACTATTTATTAATTATTTTATAAATTTATAATTTTGGGGTGGGTGATTTTTCGGCTGTCACGGTGGGTGATTTTTCGGTTGACATTACCACAAGTTGGTGGAGCGGGTTGATTTCACGCTTTCGGATGATATGGGTTATGGGGATTTTCATAAAAAGAATTTTTCAGACAGGATTAACAAGATTTATTACCTTGGTTTCATTTTAAAGACAACTTTTTGCATTTTTGAAGTGTTGGCAGCTAATATAGCTTCGATAGCTTCGCCCTCTCAGTTCCATGAATTAATTTATGAAACTTAAAATTACAATAGCTTGTATTGGTTTCCCTATGTTCGCAATAGTGACCAAGCGATCGGCTGGGAAACCGCATTGAAAAACAAAAATTCCTGTATTTATAAAATATAATAGCTTTAATTTAAAAAATTATTATTTAGTTAAAATTTGGGTGAAAAACAAAGAGGTGTATATAAACTTAATGGTGTAAATAAACTTAATTATGTTTTCATGCTTTATTACTTTAAATAGATTTCAGAATTAACCTGGAAAATATGATTTACCTATTTCAAATTGAGGGTTATATCCAGTGTGATTACTTATCGGGTGCTTTGTGCAAAAATCACTACATTAAAAATTTTTAATGGAATTTATTTTTTATATAGGTGAGCAAGGTGCGGTTTTGATTTAGTAAAGTAAAGATTGTATTGTCGGCATTGGTAGAAATTGGTGGAATTGGTAGAAATGGTGGAAATGGTAGAAATGGTAGAAATGGTGGAAATGGTGGAAATGTTCTTGTCTATTTTGGGGAAGTTTGGTTAACTTACGGGCAGTGCGATAATTTAATTTTATAACGCGCGTTATAATTGTAGAATATAAATTTTTGGCTATAGTTATATGGCGGTGAAAACCGACGATCAGAATCATTTCCTTATTGACGACTACGGCAGGGCAGGAGGCGCTGGTTTTTCAGCTCGTCAGATATAATCGAAATCAAGTTGACGGCGGGGGTTGATTTCACGCTTTCGGCCGATATGGGTTATGGGGACTTTCATAAATTTTTTTTGACGGGATTAACAGGATTTAGCAGGATTTGAAACATCCACATTTGGTCGTTATTCTGGAATTTTTCTGCAAGGAGCGTCCAGTTTTACTTCGGGTTTTTCAGGAACTTTTGGCAATATTCTTTAATATTCTTTATACTGCCTAAAAGATAAGGGGTTAATTCTAAGACCTTTTTAAAAATATCTTTTAAATTTTCCGCATTATACTCATGAGCAATATCATTTCTCACTATTCTTATTTGGATAAAAATATCAGCGTTTTCTATCAAATTTTTTTTCTCAGCTCTATTGATCCTGTCTCGCACTGTCCCGCTATCTTCTAAATCAATATCATCAATCAATCTAAACATCTTTTGAATCACAATATCACTCAGTCTGGCAAAGCGACTAGTAAAGGCTTCAAACCTATCAAGCTCATCAAGGGTATATTGCTCTTTAATATCTATCTTTACGCAGGCATCATAAGAATACTTCAAAACCTCTGTTGCATTATCCAATAAAGATAGTTCGGCTTTTAATAAATTAACCTGGTCCTTAATCACAATAAAATCCCTTTAGTATATACAATTTTTACAAAAGGATTAGTTGTATCCTTGGCAATAATGAGATGTATTTTTTGCTCGCCTAACCTTTCATAAAACTTTTCCATTATTTTTATTTTATCATCATACCCTAATTTACTGGAAATTATCAACAGATCTATATCGCCGCCTTTTTGCAAATCATCGACACGGGAACCAAAAAGATAAATTTTTGCGTCATTATCTAAATCATTAATACAATCCCTGATTGTTCTCACCTCGTTCTCTTTTAAACGCATATCTAAACTCACCAATATAAAGATAAGATTCCACTCTAGTATTAAGTATATCATATCCTTCGACATAATTAATAACGAAAATCGGGGTCAAACCTACAATATACATTTAACTAATCTGGTAGGAAGTGGTCCTGAGGCCACTTCCTCCGGATTAAGATTATTTTAGGCGCTGAATTACTGCATATTAGGCAGCCAGCCATAAATGCTGTAATCGACATATATTTCTTTTTTATTTTGACAGAATTAACAGGATGTATCCGGATTTATTTCACCGCAGAGGCCGCAGAGAAGAAGGCCTAATGTGCCGGAGTCAGCAAATCTGCTATCTCCTCATCGCTAAATCCAAATTGGCGGAAGATTCTTAGCACGTATGGAGGCGAAAATTCCTTTTCACCCATGTCAATAGGTGCTACCCTCTTCTGTTGCCCAACATATCTCACGTAAAGTTTATGATCTCCTTTGCCCTCTCTGTAAAACTCACAGCCGCCGGATTTTAGCAACCGGATGAGTTGCTTTACCTTTAAAGAAGTATATTCTTAGGCATACAAGGCACGCATTTCCAATGGCTCTAAAATAGGTTCTGCACCTTCCACTGTCAAGAATTCATGGAGTTCCTTTATTGATAAAGGCGAAGTGTAAATGTCAGGTTCATTCTTTCGAACCTCCTCAAAACTAACTATAGCATCTTTTAACTTTTCGATCGCTATATCCTTGGAATCTCCCTGGCCTACAATCCCGTTTTCCAAGCACAAGCCTACCCAATATGGACCGCTTTTTCTCAATACCATCGTATAAAAATCCATTGTTTGATTCCTCCTTTTAAGTACGAAAATCGGGGTCAAACCTACAATATACATTTAACTTTTTGAACCTTGAAATATTCCTTAACCCAGCCTTCCTGGAAATAATGAAAAGCCAGGGTCATAACCTCCCCTGTATGAGCCCTTGGTAAGGTAAAGGACAACGCCTATAACCGGTAGATCCGTGGCTTCCGAGAATGAGCTGCCAGAAGTTATGATATGTAACTTGTTGAAATTATTTGCCCGCACTGTTTTGTAGGGACTACCGGCAGGTTATTATATCTTTAACTCGGCCATTAACCTGTTAATAAGAGCTGTGCTAATCCAAATGTCATATCGAGACTTAATCTGAGTAAAGTAAAATAATAGCCTATGTTTATCAATAACTCCCCTTTTATAGGCATCAATAAGAACACCTGCATTTCCTCGTATCTTGAGACCCAATCGCCTTGCTTCGCGACGCCCCTGCTCCTCATCTATAAGAAACAACTCGGCTTGTTTTCTTAATGCAAGAGCAATACTTTCCTTTTCTCCGGCGTCAAGGGTCAATTGCCTTATTTCTTTTGGCAAATCCTCTGTTTTGATAGGATGCCAACCCTCTTGATTTAAAAAAACCTTTAATGTTATTGCATCCTCGTAACGGTTCCTTATCCCTGCAGTAACTACCTCATGGTAGACTGCAGAGGAGAAGTAAACTCTGCAGTAAAGTTCTCTCAGCAGATGAAGTTGATTCAACTTGGCCAAAACCATCAGTGGCCCGGCATTAGAAATAACAATACCTTTCACAAACCAAGTTCCTCAAGGACTGTTTCTTCAGTAAACTCTGGTTCTATTCCTCTTCTTTGTGCCTCTTGGATCAAATCTGCCTTCGGCAGATCATATATCTCCGCTACATATCCAATGGAACCTCCTCCATTTTTATATAATTCCAGAGCTTGGCCTATTTTATATTGTCTAATCCCTAGAGAAATGACTTGCCGAATAATTGTGAAATCATCAGGTATCCCCTCGAACCATTTTTTTGGTATTTCCATGGAAAGTATTTTTGCCACACTGAACTTCTCCTACTGTAAATAAGCTGTTAAGCTGATTTATTTGTTTATAATTCAATTCAATCTAATAATTCATAATATCATATTTTCATTATAAGGGAAAGGGGTTATTTAGAGTAGCAACAGAACAGGGTCAAACCTACAATATACATTTAAGGAGCAGTGTGCTTAGCTATAGATACTTTTAGCTTCATCATATCTGCCCTCATTAACTCTAAAAACTAATTTAGATAAATGTATCCAGTAAAATTGACGTCGATAACATGTGCCCATGGGCGGAGTTGACATTTGATTCATTATATCTTCGGCTTCTTTAGTATACTGCGCACAAAGAGCAAAATCAGGCCGCGGTAGCTCCACAATCCTTTAAGGTCAATATCAAACCAACCTGTTTTGGATTGGATAATGCTTGTCCATTGTTCGTTCATAGCCTTAAAAGTGATGAATCGTTAAAAGTAAAAAGTTAAACGTCTCGAGCAGAAGCATAATCCAATTTTATAACGCGCGTTAGGTTGTGTAGTCTTTAGGTTGCTTAATTATTAATTTTACTAAAATTGGTATTATTAATAATTTAAAAGATTCTTCCCCTGTTCATTTCCGCTGTTTGGATTATCCATTCTGGGGGCCAGCCAAAGGGGTAAGGAAAAAGGGAAGAAGCCCTTCCCAAACTGGCAACATTTCTGCTACCCAAGGAGTGTTTCATAGAGTTCAATGTAACGTTGTGCCTGGAGATCGAGTGCATATTCTTCCACTGCAAAACGTCGACAGTTTGTGCCCATCGTTGCCAGCTTTGCCGGATTTTGCCACAGCTCGATAATGGCAGAGCGAAGAATGGCAGGCGCCACATTGGGCTGTGAAACGATCGCAGCCATCGTTGTAATGGCAGCCGCCGGTGAATGCATTCATATCGTGCAATGTCCAGACCACAGGCATTTTTTGAGGTATCATAGCAAAGAAGGTTCGATAATCAACGAACCCTGCAATCCAGTGCAGATTAATCACATCATAAGAGGTCAATTGCTCCGAGACAGCGCTGCCATACACAGTACGATCATCACTGAAAGCCTCGCAACCAGAGGGGCGGGCCTTTTGATAATTATTATCATTAACCGATTGTTTCGTTTTCAGTGTTTCATAAATACGCCAGCAGGCTGTGTTGATACCTAAATTGTCCCGGCCTGTGACTGCCCAACGGGTAAGGTTATATTTACCCTGCTTTTTGACAGGAATCGGTTGTTCGGCAGCCTCCAGATACAGCCGGTTGCCCGCCCCCGGCAACTGAATCATTCCCAGAACCTGCGCAGGGCGGATAAATTGAAAGCGGTTATCAGTTAGCAGATATTCAAAAAGTTGTCCAATCCGCTGCCATTCGCTTTCTTCCTGAAGGACTGCCTCTGTATGGTATCGATCCGGCCGAAAGTCGAAAATCTCAGCATCATTGCCATAGAGCGGGAAAACGCGCGGGTTTTCTGCCAGATGCCCACAAAGATAGTCCAGGTAATCATCCAATTCCATTTCGCCGTGGGCATACCGCTGAAACTTCTGAAAGGCTATGGACTTATTCCAGATAAGGGAAATTTCCTCCCCATGCCGGCCACAGCAATAGAGGAATAAGCCAAATTAAGGTGAAAGATGGTATACAGCAGGAGACAGTCAGACATTTTTATGGAGCTTATTTGAAATAAATTCAAGGACTTGATCTATATTTCGAATATCCGAATCCTCAACACATTCGACTCTTTCAATATGTTTATGATGAGGATAGGTGGAATTATTCTTCCAATGAGGCGCATTATCCCATCTGATAATTAATTTCCTTTCTTTATTTTGCCAATGATAGGCGTACTTTCTGGTCCCATCCAAAAACAAATAATCTTTAATAATCAGACAGGAATCATCTTTTAAAAATAGCTCAGCTATAAACTCATGCCCATTTTTAAGCCTTCTAAATTTCCTTACACGAAAGTCTATTATTATATGGCGAAACTTTTTTAAAAGGTTATAAAACACGCTTTAATTCCTCAACTCTTTTGGACCAGAAATCAGACCCATCTTTTGCAAACTTCCAAGCCATTAGATCATCTTCTTCTTCAAAGTCCTCTTTATATTCCTTATGAGAAATCTTTTCTTCAAACTCGTTATATCCTATTCCATATTTCTGCTCAAAACGTTGGCACTCCTCAGAAAATTCAGCATATTTTGTAGAAGCAGATAGGATTGCCAGGTCAACAACTACATCTTTTTCATTATGGTAATTTAACGCCTCCAATATTTTATCCAAAATTTTATTCTTTTCTATTTTTAAATTTTTCATTTATAATCTCCTCAGCATTATGCCCTATTTTTTCAGAAAGCTTTCGCTCTGTGATTGACTTCAATTTATCTCTCATGCACACTCCTTCAATATTCTAAGAGGCTCGGTATCAGCCTGTAACAAAACATGCACATGTTTAAAAGTCAGTTGATATAACTACATTTTAATGTGAGGCCGGGAAGATGTCAAATAACTTCTCAAATATTGATTTTACTCATCCAGTTCCATTTCGCCGTGGGCATACCGTTGAAACTTCTGAAAGGCTATAGATTCATTCCGGATAATCAGGATTTTCCCATACCGGCCACAGGCTAACTGGGGAAGATAGCGCCACTTCGGGTCTCATTCCGGGTGGCAGTGGGCCGGATTATCCCACACCATGACCATGGCCGATAGCCCGCATCAAGGTAATGCTGTATCAGGCCTGCAGAATAAGCTTGCTCGTTTACCATATCTTCAGTTGCAATAAATACACCAAAACGATCAGCGTGACTTTTTACCGGTCGTACGATGTCACCTGGCTGATACCAGAACTCAAGCTTTTTTAACCACGGTTTTTTCTTCACCTTTGCTATCCCTTCAATGCATGCCAGTCTGCCTGGGCTGGGGAAAAAATAGCGATTGACCACGCCCCTCTCCCATTTAGGCCTTAGTTTGGTAATGTCCGGCTCACGGCCGATAGCAATATTGATTGCTGCTTCAACAATGTTGACACCGCAACCAAGAGGAATAAGACTTTCAGAAAAATCTCCGCCACTGAGTCTTGCTGCCATTTCGATCATTACTGGCCCATTCTCAGAGATTACAATATCACCTTTCACAATCCCATCTGTCACTCCCAATGCCAAGCCGGCATCACTTCCTGTGTACAAATAAAGACTCCCTTCAAATTGACCGCCAAAGTATAGTCCCAATCTTCATCTCTAATGGCCATGAAAGCTTTTTGTTCAAGAAAACCAGCATTGTTAACCAAAACATCACACCTCCCAAAACGCGCAAGCACAGCAGCAACCATTTTTTTTACACTCTTGCGGCTGCATACATCAATTTGGGCAGTGAAGGCTTCCCCTTTTAAGGTAAGGATTTCCTTTACAATAGCTTCTGGCTGCACCGCTTCACTGTTATAAGTAATGACTGATTTTGCACCTTGCCTTGCAAACTCAAGTGCGATTGCCTTTCCGATTCCCCGCGAGGCGCCTTTTACAATAGCCACTTTATCATCCACTGGACCATAAGGCATCCCAATTATTGTCGGCCCCCTCAGGTTACGCAGATTATCTTTAACCATTCGCTCTAATTCAAAGCGATCTTTAGGATACAATATACGCAAATTGGGCAAACCACGCATATAGCAAAAGTCAAAAATGCCGTGATGCGTTGGGTTGTCATAGCCTGAAAAACCCGTGCGCACAGCCAAAATCAATGTTGGGTGGTTCATAAAGCATACATCATGCACCAACTGGTCAAATGCTCGCTGCAAAAAAGTAGATTGATAGAAAATGACCGGTTTATATGCTTCTTCAAGTGCCTTATTCACTGCGCATACACTTGCACTTGCCGGAGCCGGCGTAAATAAAGCTTGCCAAAAATGCCTGCATTACCAAGCGTTAAAAGTGATGAATCGTTAAAAGTGAAAAGTTAAAAGTCTCGAACAGAAGCATAATCCAATTTTATAACGCGTTATAATTGTAGTGTTTAGGTTAACTGCAAGCCTTTTCCCGTTGAGGGTATTTAGTTTGTCTGGCAGAGCGATAATTTAATTTTATGACCCGGGTCATAAGTGTAGAATCTAAATTTTTGGCTATGGTTATATGGCGGTGAAAACCGACGATCAGAATCATTTCCTTATTGACGACTACGGCAGGGCAGGAGGCGCTGGTTTTTTGGCTCGTCGATATAATCGAAATCAAGTTGACGGCGGGGGTTGATTTCACGCTTTCGGATGATGTGGCTTATGGGGACTTTCATAAAAAGATTTTTTTTAGACGGGATTAACGGGATTTGACAGGATTTATAAATACCTGTACAAGACCTAAACCTTTATTTATAGATTTTTTTACCAAAAAGGGGCAGAGTTTTTATAGCAAAATATTTTATACAGCCAATTTTTTTCTAACTATTTTATGGTTGATTGAATTATTTCTCCAAATTCATTAAGCGATTTTGTTTTTACCGCTTTTCTGCGAAGCATTTTCAAGATGGCGGAATCAGCTATATCATTTAATGCTTTTACAATTGACTCGGGCACAACCTTAAAACGCATCTCGATAATATCAATCACAGCTTCTCTGGCATCTTGTTGTATTCCCTGTTGTATTCCCTCTTGCATTCCCTGTTGTATTCCCTGTTGTATTCCCTGCTCTCTCAATGAATCAGCTACTGTTTGCATAATTTCGCCTCCTATACATGGTAAAGATTCACTTACGGCATCCTTAAGGCCTTCATAAGTAACATTGCTTTTAGGCGCCGCACTGAGAATATATCTCAAAAGGGTCTCAATATATTCCATTCCTGTTCGCTTTTGAGAAAGATTTTTCAAAAGCCCTAATATGCCGCGTAGATGCTCCCTTAAATCCTTTCTTAATATATATTTCATTATCAGCAAAGCCACTCGCAGCATGGCTTGACCCTTAATTTCTTCATCACTGTATCGCGAGGCATCCCAAAGAATATAGGTGAAATTCGGCACAAGTGAAGCCATATCCTCATGATGGTGAATGAGATCTGCGAAATTTAATCCGGCCCGCCAACTATTTTCCCCATGATACAATATAATCGGAATGACCACCGGAAACCACTGCTCTTTTTCGTTTTTGAGCCATAATTCCCATATTTTGACCATGTATCTGAGAATATGAAAGGCGGCTAAGGGTTTCTGATAACTTTTATGCTCAAAAAGAATATAAATATATCCCAACGTCCCATCTTTAAAGTTGCTTTTACAAAGCAGATCAGAAAAATACTCCGCAAGATCTTTGTCTATAAAGGAGTCCTTGGTATATTCGAGTGATTTCAAATCAAGCTGTTCAATAATATTGCCGGGTAGATAGTTTAGTAGAAATTCTTCCATCAGATTTTTATGCGTAAAAACCTCTTTAAAGAATTTATCATGGGGGTTTTTGATATTATTCATATTCTAAGTATACCATATCCTTCGAGATGATTAATAATTTAAATTCAAAAAATTTTTTTTAGACAGGATTAACAGAATTTGACAAAAAAGGTAATAAAATAGCGAAATAATTTAATAAGGTAAATAATTTGATTATTAAAAAACCAACCTTTTAATAAAAACAGTTGGCTTAATTTTAAAATTTAATCAAAGGCTTTCCTTTTTAAGGAACTGGGAAGGAGTAATAATTTTAATGCCTTCATATTCTTTAAGTTTAAGAAAAATTTTATCGCCTGTAACAACACAATCTGCATTGCCTTCAACAGCGCATGCAACAAAAATATTATCATCTGGGTCTTCAACCACATTCAGCTCAATTTTTCCTTCTGTTTCATGGCTTGCTGAATATAGGTTCAGGAGGAAATCTTCAATCTCTTCTTTGTTTAATTTATGATAATTAATAATCTTTGGGTGTTTAATTATCCTGCTAATTTCCTCAAAAATTGGCGGGGAAAGAAGAAGAATGAATTTATTGTTTTTCCATGCCTTCAAA
>DAOURK010000152.1 GCA_030625085.1 Pseudomonadota bacterium | reverse complement strand
TAAAGAATCCGGCTACTTGAATCCAATCTTTTGATTTTGGGGTATTCAAATATTTATTTTCGGATTTGACACTTCTGGTTTTACCTAAGGCAATAATAAAGTTCCATTTCCTATTGACAATGGCATTCTCAATCTTTCTATTGTCATACCCGCTGTCGGCAAGTACAACGACTTCTTTAGGGGCATGGGGCCCAATATATTCATCTAAATTCAACCCGGTAATATATTCGACAACTAAATCATGTTCTGTCTTATACTCTAACTTATTTTTCCGGCAATATTTTTTGGTGTGAAATGGAATCGGCAAAAGAGGAATAATTATCTCGTTGATTATGAGAATAATATTTGCCCATTGATGCCCGATTACAAAACCTTTGCCGTGGTTAAATCTTTGGCAATTATCAGTATGCCGACTTGACCTGTTTTGTAAGGTACTATCAATTATAATAGCTGTCTTCCAGGGCAGTTTATTATTTGCCAAATATTTTAAAACCCTGCTAAATTGTTTTGCCTGTCTCTTGGATAGGCCTTCTAAGCAATGCTGAGCTAATTGGGAATGGTTTTTAAAAAACCTACTGAATTGTGATTTGTTGATTCCTGAGAATCGTGCCGCTTCCTGTAATGAATGCTTGCCGATGGCCACCAATAAAAATAGACGATACCCGATACAGACATTTCTGAGACGGTTTTTAACACAGATGTAATTGGCCAACCAATTTCTGTATTTATTGAAATTCATGAAAGCCTCCATTTTGATTGTTATTGATAACAACCGCACGGAGGCGAGATTATTATGAAGTAAAAAGCTTGGATTGTCCAGGGGTTGATTATTTAATAATTTAATTGATATTTTTATATCATGTCGTATTAGATTTATTGATACTTCTTCTCTTTAGTGTTTTTAGGCTATTAAGGACTTTAATCTTTGAAAACTACTGTCTATCAAGACATTAGGCAATTTGGCGGGATTTTCAAGCAACATTTAAGAATAACTGGCCCATCCCTCATTCATTATTTTCGTTTCTATCTGGGATAAAAAATACTGATTCTCTTCGGCCACAATCGTTAATAAGTCCTTTTGCCAATCTTCCAATAAGGGATTATAATCACGAATAAAAAAAAGTATGCCTTCTTCAGTATCCAGGGGAATCTTATGAAGGTCCGGGGGCTCATAGGCAACTCTTTTCTTTAAAAGATCAAAATTTTTATATTTGAGTTGGGCCTGCATGATAGCGCGCTCTCGTTGATGCTTCAGGGATAATTTTTTAACCTTTAAATTTCGATGACATTGAAATTTTATGGCATGAGCCGCATCAAGGACCTCTTCCACTGCCCTCAAACCAATACTGGGGTCCTCAATGTAGCTTCGAATACGATCGGCATGAGATTTAAATTCCTCCAGCACATAGTTGGGCCTTGTGTAGCAGAAGGTGCGGTTATTTTTGAAAAAATCATTATGCCCATATACATGAGCAATAGTTAATATTTGCAGCAGCAGCGTATTGTCCTTCATCAAATAAGCCAGGCAAGGATCGGAATTAATAACCATCTCATACGGCAAGCCGCTGACCCCTAATTTATATAAGGTTTTCTGCCGCTCAAAGGCCTTTCCAAAGGACCAATGGGGATAATGGGAGGGAAGACCGGTATAAGCCATATATCCCAGCATATCGTTCTGATCGCAGATCTCAAATTCCTGGGGATAGCAATCTAATCCGATTTCTTCAATAATGCGAAGAATTTTCTCATCCCATTTATGTAAATCTTTAATTTGATAATTCATAGATTATTCCCCAAATTCGGCAGGTTATGCTTCAACCTTCTTTTATAACCTTAGCTCGATCCTTGCTTAAGAATTTCTTCAAGGCCGGCCAGATATCATCTTTTCCTCGAATACCAATCAGCACAAAATTATCAGTTTCCAAAGGCTCAAAAATTTTCATCATAGACCCCCAGGAGAAAGCATCAAAGGGTTTAATTTCTCCATAACCAAAGAGATTACAAATCTGTTTTAACTCCTGGGCACACTGAAAGGCAGCCTGGTTATCTTCAGTAAAATTATCTCCATCAGAACAATGGAAGGCGTAAATATTCCAGATTGAAGGATGATACCTCTCCTTGATAATCTCCAAAGCCTTTTTATAGCCCGAAGAAATCATGGTCCCGCCAGATTCGCCCCGGTGAAAAAATTCATCTTCATTCACTTCTTTGGCCTCTGTGTGATGGGCTATGAAAACAACCTCAACATTCTGATAACGACGCCTTACGAACTGATAAAGAAGAAAATAAAAGCTTCTAGCCAGAAACTTTTTGGTAATATCCATTGAACCCGAGGTATCCATAATACAAAAAATAACAGCATTGGAATGTTCTTTAATATCTACCACAATTCGATTATAGCGCAAATCTTTTTCGTGAAAGGGAAAACGTTCTTCTTCATCAAGCACATGGCTGGCTATCTTTCGACGGATATGCTCTTTCATAGTCCAGCGGCGATTTAAACGAGGACGAATACCAAGGCGCTTGATCCCCTTGGGCTTTAACAAGCGCTCTGATTCCATGATATGAAAACGTTTGCGCTCAAGGTCCGGTAATTCTAAATCATCAAACAGATAATTAATGGCCTCCTCCAGGGTTATTTCCGTTTCATAAATATCTTCCCCGGGTCGATTACCAGGCTCTCCGGGCCCGGTCCCTTGATTCTGAGGGGGGCCTTTTTGTACTACATCTCCAGGCTTTGAGTTGCCGTCACCAGTCCCGACATCAGGGTTATTATGGCCAAAAATAAATTGATATTCTTTCAGGCCGCGAATAGGGATCTTGATTCGCTTATCACCACTTTGGCCGATGATTGATTCCTCAGAAATGATATTCCGGATATTCTGTTTGATGGCCTCTCTAACTTTTTCCTGGTGGCGTTTTCGATCACCGGCGCTACGATCGCTTCCCCCGGCAACACCACGTTGGAATGTTCTAAATACAGTAGTCATGGGAGCATTCTCCCCTCTTAATCCTTCCAAAGGTTATTAGCAGCGTAACGTAACACTACCTCACAACAATGAGGGCAATAACCATTTTTATCCATCATGGTTTTAATCATAAGCTCATATTTTTCGCTCTGTTCTTTATCTCTTGTTCTGGTTTTGGTAACGATTCGAGAAAGGTCCCTGACTGAAGTCATCAATTTTTTCTCAATGGCCTCACGCAAGGGAGCATAGGATTTATAATCCACCTTATCGCTTCTGCGCAGCAAAGAAAACATGTAACTGCTCACATCCTGCCGGAAACCTTCCGCTGCTGAAACGGTAATGCCGATTTGCTCTTCAATGGACCGAAGAAGTTTTTGATCGGGCTCAAGTTCTTCTTTGGTGTTGGGGTCCTTAACCTTGGTCCGATTGACATAGGCTTCCGCGTGATCCAGATAATTCTGAAAAAGGGTCTCTGCCTGCTCAGCGTAAGAATGAACAAAAGCCTTGGTAATTTCTTTTTCCAGCATATTCAAATACTCTTTATGTAAAACGTCTTGTAAAAGGCCGAGATATCGTTTGCGTATATCATCGGGCAAGCTCATTTCCTTAACCTGAGCAATCATAGCTTCACGGACAGAGATGGGATTAATACAATTGTGCTCCGCATCAGAGATGGCATTATCAAGACTTTTCATAATAAAGCGAGTAGAGATGCCGGACATCCCCTCATTGACCGCCTCTTCCCGCAACTCTTCCATATCGATCTTCTGGTTATACCCCTTCTCAATCACTTCCTCGCCATTGTAAAGCTTCAGTTTGGTCAATAAGTCACATTTACTGGTGGCCTGTAATCTTGTTAAAATGGCAAACATGGAAGCAATCTCAATTGTATGGGGAGAGATATGAGCATCAAAACGACTTCTCTTGATGATCTTGCGGTAAATCTTTACTTCCTCATCCAACTCCATCACATAGGGAACTTCAACCTTAATAATCCGATCAAGAATAGCCTCGTTCGTGTGATCTGCTTTAAATTTTTCCCACTCTGCCTCATTAGAATGGGCTAAAATTACCCCATCAAAATAGATCATGGAATGTTTTCCCGGGGCTGGTATCAATTTTTCCTGAGTGGCTGTGATCATGGCGTGCAGATATTCAGTCTCATTCTTAAATACCTCAATAAATTCCACCACACCGCGATTACCTGCATTAAAAGAACCATTCAACGAAAGCACACGAGGATCGTCTTCAGAATAAAGGTCCATCTTGGAAATATCCTCACTGCCCACAAGAATAGAGGTGTCTTGATTATTGGGATCTACCGGTGGAACAACACCGATCCCATTGCGTGAGCGTATGGAAAATTCCATTGTTTCTATAGGAAATTTTTCATATTCATTGTTAAATTCATTTTTTAATCGAAAGCGGCAGATAGGGCATAAATCTCCTTCAATTATAACATTCAGGAGATGAGAAAATTTCTCTCTCAAGTGATTAGGGATCAAATGCAAGGGCTCTTCATGCATTGGGCACCCTTTCAAGCAATAAATAGGATCAGCTTGCTCCAACCCGGACTTGAGTTTTTCCATTAAACTTGATTTCCCCGCTCCTACGGGCCCCACTAAATATAATACCTGACGGCTTTCTTCCCCCCCCATAGAGGCGGAATGAAAATAGCGGACAATTTGATAAATTACTTTATCCATACCAAAAAATTCTTTTTCAAAAAAAGCGTATTTTCGGACTGATTCATGACGATGCAATAGTCTCAGCCTCAAATTATCCTCAGGACGTTCAATGCGCATTCCGGGACCTGTGATGATTTTGTACATCCGGTTATGTGCCAATTGGGTAAATTCCGGATTTTTCTTTACCAGTTCCAGATAATCCAAGAAAGTCCCCTCAAAATGCTTTTGATTGCGCTCCTCTCTATCTTTTTGGATCAGTGAACCAAAATTTAAGTCTTTTGTTGCTACGGGCATGATAATCCCTCCCTCCAACTATGCCAGGGATTTGAGCCTATCCCTTAAATGTCTTAAAATATATTTTTGGTAATACAAATAGCTCATTCCAGTTCTATATTTAACAGGACGATATTGAATAGAAAAAACTTATTTACCAAAGAAATGCATAAATCCTGCCAAGCCCTTCTCTTATCAATAATTTACTTTTCTTTATAAAAAGATATTCTCTTGCGATCATTCGAAATTTTTTCATGTTTTAAGCGAAAAAATCCCAACCGAAAAAATCCTATCGTTTAAAATCAATACACCTCATGCTCATAATTCACTCTTTCACAGGAAAATAAAATCTATATTATTTCTTAAACTTTTTTGGCAGGGCTAAATCTCATAATTCACGCTTTGATATGAAAATAAAATTTTGCGCGGCTTCCTTTAAATGATATACTGTTCTATAAAATTCATAATGTTCCTTAAATTAATGGTTATGAGGTAATTGAATTTATGACATATAAAAAAGCAATGAAAATAATGAGTATTATCCTGGTTGTTATAGTAATCCTCATAACTGCCGCCGGCATTTTTATTAAAAGTTATTTCACCTCGGAAAAAATTAAAGGTATAGTTTTGCCGCACGCTGAAAAAGCTCTGGGAAGAAAATTATCCATTAAGGATATTAATGTTAGTATCTTAACGGGAATAGAAATTTCCGATATTGCCATACAAGACAATCCTGCCTTTCGATCAGCCCCTTTCCTGACTGCAGAAGAATTTATTCTCAAATATGCCTTCTGGCCCTTATTGAAAAAAAAGCTGCTGATTCATAAATTAATTATTGTTAAACCACAGATTTTCATTGAAAGAAATGAAAAGGGGACCTTTAATTTCAATGATCTTATCCCAAAATCAGATACCGAAAGCGTCCCTCCGCCACCGACCCAAAAACCGTCGACCGCTGTTTCACAAGCCTTCCTGCTGACCATCTCTCAAATTAATATCAGGGATGGACAGATAACCTTTGCCGATAAAACCATTCCTTCCCCCTCCCCTCTTATACTGGATAAATTTATGCTTAAAGCCAGAGACATTTCTCTGACCAATCCCTTCAAAGTTACTTTGTCAGCCACACTTCAAGGGAATCAAGATCCGGCCTCTCTTAGTCTATCAGGAAAAATCGATATTTCCTCGCAAAGTACAGACCTTCAATTAGACCTCAACAACCTGGATATAGCAGCCTTCTCACCTTATTTCGACCAGCTCATTCCCTTACAACTTCTCTCTTCCCGGTTGGGGATTCAGGCTAAAATAAAAAATATAGGGATGGAAAAAATCCTGACTGAAGGCAAAATCAACCTGAACAAAATAAGTTTTATTTACCCGCCGATTTCCTCCAAAGAGCCGGTCAAAAATCTTGACCTTGCGGTAAATTATGCTGTTGAGGCGGACCTTCTCCAACAATTGTTAAAAATCGATCGTCTTAACCTGACCACACTACAGGTCCCTTTGCACATCTCAGGTCAAATATCTCATTTTAAAAGTGAAACCAGAAAACTCGATTTGGTTGCCTCTCTATCGGAAGTTGATCTGAATAAACTACAAAAATCCATCCCCAGCTTATTGTTACCGGCAATTATGGAAAAAATTACTGCCCGCGGCAAATTGTCGGGAATAGAACTGAAAATCCGGGGACCTCTGGGACAATCCTCTTCTCCTCTCATCTATTCCGGTAAAGGCCGGTTAGCCGACGTTCAAATAACCTATCAACCCTTCTCTTCTTTGGTCCCTAAAATAAATGGAACGATTGAAATAGACCAGGAAAAATTGCAGATCAGGCAGATGAAAATTGCTCTTTTTGACTCAGAAACAAGCCTGAGCGGCACAGTTTCCAGTTATCTTCAAAAACCTGTTATCAATCTCAAGGTTGAATCCACCATTCCCAATTTAGCTCGAATATATCAGGCTATTCCTTCTGATCTAAGTCCAATCTTGCAAAAAATCAAGGTGCAGGGCTCCCTCGATATAACAGCTCATCTGGAAGGAGATCCAGCCGACCCTTCTACACTTAAGTATAAAGGGGAAACCAATCTTCGGGACATTACTGTTAACTATGCACCATACAGCTCCCTGTCACCACACATTAAAGGAACAGTACAATTTGATGAAAAGGAAATCATTACAGAAAATCTCCAAACCTCTTTGGCAAAATCCGATCTGACCCTGAAAGGAAAGATAAAAAACTACAGAAAGGTCCCCTCCATCAATCTTGATGTAATCTCTAAAAATTTAGTTATCGATGAAATCCTGGCCGGCATCCAGCCGCAAACACCTTCAACTTCCTCACCCTCTCGATCAGTTTCGTCTAAATCGCCTGCACAGAAGTCAGATCAAAAATCAACGGATCAGGAAATCGGCCCATTTGATTTTAAGGGGCTTTCCGCCTCAGGCACTATCCATACTGCCAAAATTCAATACAAGACACTCACGATCAATGATTTCCAAACGGCTTACTCTTTAAAGGACAACATAGTTAGATTAAAAAATCTAAAAGCCAAAACAGGTGATAAAGGTTCAATGTCTATGGACGGCCGGCTGAATTGCAGCCAAATGACCTATTCATCAAAGCTCGATATCCAATCCCTTCCCATTCAAGAATTGCTTTCTGTTTTTGTGCCCAAATATGCCTCCATTTTTTCGGGGAACCTTTCTACCAAAATCAGTAAAATTTCAGGACAAGGCTTTAGCAAGGAAAAAATCCAAGAAAATTTATACCTTGAAGATACATTTGAATTGATAAATGGGAAAATACAAGCCAAAGAACTGGCGGAAAAAATATCCTCAATGCTCCGGATAGCCAAATTATCAGACCTTGAGTTTGATACTATGAAAGGGAACATCAAGGTTCAAAAAGGAAAAATTTATCTGGATTCCGAGTTAAAAAGTGAAGATTATATTCTGGAGCCAAAAGGGACTATTGGTTTGGATAGCTCTTTAAGTTTAAATCTTCCTGTTAAAATTTCACCGCGAGTCTCTCAAAAAAATAAATTTCTGAATCAATATCTGACTGATGATAAGGGATGGACAACTGTGCCGATCACAGCCAGTGGGACAGTGACCAAACCCAAACTCACTATTGACCTTAGGGCAGTCCGCAAAGATGCTGAAAAAAAACTAAAGGAAACAGTCAAAGAAAAATTAAAGGAAACAGTCAAAGAAAAACTATTGGAAAAGTTCTTTAAAAATGACAAAGAAAAGGATAAAAGTACACCCAAATCAGATAGGGATATATTAAAGGACGCACTAAAAAATCTTTTCAAATAAAACATGAACCAAGCGAATAAAAGTAAAACCCAAAAAAAACAAGAAGCCATTATGGTGGAAAAACTGGCTCAGGAGTTGCTAACATTATCACCTTCGCTTCTTGATGAAGCTCCTTGCGATACAGAAATTCTGACCGAAATCAAAAAAACCCAAAAGATAAAGCAATTCGGAGCCCGCCGCCGACAGGTCAAATATCTGGCTAAACTTCTGAGAGAAACCGGCATAGAGCCTCTGCTGGATTATATGGAAAAGGTTAAGAATTCTAAATTAAAGCAGAACGAAATCTTTCATAGATTAGAAAAGCTTCGAAATCGAATCATAAATGAAGATGAAGAAAAACAGGCCTTACATGAAGCAAAAAATGAATTTCCTGATTTAGACAGTGAACTGGTACAAAATCTTGCCAAAAAGTATAGATTGACTAACAATCAACGATTCTTAAGAGGAATCTTCAGGCAGCTTAAAATAGCGCAGAATTTAAGTTCACAATCAACTACTATGCCCCCTTTTACAAATGAGGATAAGACTTCTACAAAATAGCCTTCAACAGTCATATCCTATTAGTGTTATAATAGTTATAAATGAATAAAAATTTCAAGGCATAGGTTAAAACAACAAAATTAAGGAAATAAGGAACCATGGATCAAACAGGACACTCAGACCATACGTTAGCTGTTTTTATTGATTTTGAAAATTTGGCTTTAGGATTCCAGAATAGTAACCAAGACCCAAAAACTAAATTCAACATTAAAAAAATTTTGGAACGATTAGTAGAAAAGGGAAAGATCATTGTTAAAAAAGCTTACTCGGATTGGGGAAAATATCAAAATTATAAAAGAGATCTTCATGAACTAGCCATAGAACTAATTGAAATTCCAAAGCGTTCGCTTACCGGGAAAAATTCCGCCGATATTCACCTTTGTGTTGATGCTATAGATCTTTGTTATTCCAAAGATCATATTGACACCTTTGTTATTGTTTCCGGGGACAGCGATTTTTCACCTCTGGTTTCCAAATTAAAGGAAAATGGAAAACGAGCCATTGGAGTGGGCATGAAAAAATCTACTTCCGAACTTCTTATTGGAAACTGTGATGAATTTATTTATTATGAAGACCTGGAGCAAAAGGATGCCAGCCCCCCCACCTTATCGAGAAATACTCCAAAAATCAAACGAGAAGTATTACAATTATTAATCGACTCAATAGCGGCTTTAATAAGAGAAAATAAAGAAATCCTCTGGTCTTCGATGGTCAAAGATACCATGAAAAGAAAAAGCCCCTCCTTTAGCGAATCCGCTCATGGGTATAGAAATTTCAGCGAATTATTGAGGGATGCGGAAAAAAGAGGTTTGGTTTCTCTGCGTATTGATCAAAGAAGCGGCACCTATGTTGTCACCGGCTTTGGAAATGACCACTAAAAAACATAACTTTACTATTTACAACCTATCGGCAACAATACCTTTAACATAAAAAATTTTACCATGTCATTTCGAGAAACGCTGGGGATGAAAAATTTTTTAGATAAAAAGGATGCGGGAATATTTTTTGCATAAGAAAAATACGCGTCAGGAGGTCTTATTATATTAAAGGTTTTAACGATTAAAAACACAGGAAGAGTGTAAAAGAAAAGGGGGTATAAATATTATGCCGCATATCTTTTTTGAAAAATTAGAGAATAGACGAAGCACCCAGTCACTTTATGGAGGGTATATAACCCCCTCCAATAACTTTGCATTATTGTATGGGGTCCCCACTACTCTCTATGGAATCAGTAATCCAGGCACCACCCCTTCCACCGGTTTTATCCCTTCGTGGGGTTCAGGGTATAATCCTTATACGTCTTTTAATCCTTATCAGTCTTATAGCCCTTTCTCCTCGTGGAACACGCCATTTAACCAATACTCCTATACGAACCCTTTCTCCAGTTGGAACACGCCATTTAACCAATACTCTTATACGAACCCTTTTTCCAGTTGGAACACGCCATTTAACCAATACTCTTATACGAATCCTTTTTCCAGTTTTCTCGGTGGAATCGGCAGCTTATTTTCTCCATTTTTAAACAGCTTCAGCGGATTATTCGGTTGGCAATCACCTACGTTGCCTACCTATTCTTATCCCGGTTCTTATCCCGGCTATACCAATCCGGGAAATATTTTCCCTGGTGATATACGTGCTCTTTATGGAATAAGTGTTAATCCGTTTTCTCCAACGCCCTCTTATACTCCGCCAAATTCAACAGCATGGCTTTTATATGGAATAAATATACCAACTTCCTATTCTCCGCCAACATCAACCAATTTTTATGCCTATGCTGTAGGCATCCCAGTAGAAAGCACCTCGGCTGTTTTTAAAATTTAATTATTCAAAATAGAGATTCTTTTCCCTATTTTTTTCCTCCTTAATTATTTCTTGTAACGCAGGGCGAAAGCCCTGCGTTACTTATAAATAATCTTGTATACATCATTCCATAAATGTACGACATATTTGGAGTTTTGTTAAGGGAGAATAATAAAATCTAAAAACTTCGACTTATCGTGGATTTAGCTTTGAAGGATTTGTTATTGAACACCTCATCCAAATCCATACAAATAATAAAAACAAGACAACAAGTCAATTTTATTTTTATCGAACAGCACAGGGAGATGAAATAGATCTGCTTGTTCTCCTGAATAACAAATTAGTCGCTTATGAGATTAAAGTAAGCACTTCTATAGATATTAAACAATTATCATGATTTACAAGGTGTTTACCCCAATTAAATATAAATGAAGGAATAGTTGTTTATTTTGGGAAAGAATCCTTTCAGTTGACTCCGAAGATAAAGGTACAGTCTATTTATTCATTGTTAAAGCAAAAATGGTAACTCTCATAGATGGCTGCGTTATTCGAGCCCAAGGCTGTTATTGCAAATTAAACAATTGCTGCTGCCTTTGTAAATCAAAAACCTGCTGCTGATACCCAGTGAAATCCCTTGCTAATGGCGGTGACCAATATTGTTGCTCTTGCCTATCCTGGGGCCAGGATAAATTGGGCAAATATTGCTCTAATTAGAATATTGGCTGTTCCCAAGTTTTTTGGACGTTCCAGGGTTGCTGTTGATAATCCGAAAAATCCCAGTGCTGATATTGTGGTTGTGGCAAGGGGTAAAGCTGTGAAAGAGATGGTTTATATAATTGAAAGTCATATGGCTGATACAAGGTTTGCTGTTGTTGCTGTTGCCAGGATAGAGATAAGGCGGACCACTGTTGGAGTATAGGTTGATTCCAATTAGATAGAAGTTGGTTATTCCACAACTGCTGTTGATAATTTGTGACATTCCAATATTGATATCCCTGCGTATACAATCCAGAATACCAGCCATAACCATAATCACTTGGTCGGCTTTTATTAATAACTTTTATGGTTATAATCTCTGAAGCCCTCAACTGAGGCGTGCCATTATCGGTTACTGTAAAGGTCACTTCATAACTTCCAGCTTGATTATAGTTTGGTTTCCAATTAAATTCCTGAGCATTGGGATCAAAATCTGCTCCTAATGGTAAATTATTAACAGAATATGTTAAGACATCTCCGTCAGGATCTGTAGCGCTTATGGTGAATTCAAGAAGCTGGCCTTCTTTTACATATTGATCTCCTATTCTGTTAAGGGTTGGGGGATGATTTACATACTCATAAGCGCCTATATCACATATTGCTTCACCATCACCATCACCATCTCTAGGCCCAACTGTGACGCATCAATTAATTAAGTAGGGCATTTCGTAGTCAATTTGCTAATTTTTTTCCTTTGAAGGAAATTTTGCCTTAATTTATAAGTAGGAATAACTTAAAAATATCAAAAAATTTCCTCTCTAAATAGATTT
>DAOURK010000107.1 GCA_030625085.1 Pseudomonadota bacterium | reverse complement strand
ACGTTCAACAATGAATCGGATGAAGTTTTAGTCATTTCGAGGTATTCACGCTGCTCTTTGGTTAATTCAGTATTCAGGAGAAGCTCTGTCATACCCATGATGCCGTTCATGGGTGTGCGAATTTCATGGGACATGTTGGCTGAAAATTCACTCTTGGCTTTATTGGCTTCTTCGGCTTCTTCTTTGGCTTTTCGCAAATCAATCTCCATATTTTTACGATGGGTAATATCGGTTATTGACTCAATAATCCCTATAAGGTTATTATCTTTTAAAAGGGGAGTGGCTGAAAGATGAAAAAATTTCCTGCCCTTCGAGGTCTCTTTGAAGATCTCAGCACTAACTATTTTTTCTCCTTGCCGGATTTTTTTTAAGGTGCAATTTTCAGTGTGACAAAATTTTCCGCAGAATTGATCATAGCACCTTTGCTCTGACATCTCGGGCCGGGATGGGCCCAAAAGACCGATCATAGACTTATTAACCTTGTGTACCTTAAAATCAAGGCCAATGATGCGCATGGCACCTGCGCTGTTAAAAATGTTGTCCGCATACTCAAGGGAAACAGTGGTCTTTTGAAGGTCATCTATCATCTTATTAAATGAATGGGCCAGTTCTCCAATCTCATCTTTGGATATAACCTCTATTTTGTTGTTTAAACTACCTTTAGCGATTTTTTCAGTTATCTCTTTTAATTTAATAATTGGCTTTGAGATTAATTGAGCTATAAAAAAGCTTATTATCAAGGCCAAAAATAAAATAGCCATGCTGGCGATAATTTTTATTTTTCTGAAAAAAGCCGCATCCCTTTTTGCTCTCTTGACACTCTCGTCTGAATTCCTAATGTGATGTTCAACATACGAATTAATTAAAGGTGTAAGGTTTTCTTCTATTGACTTATTCATCCGTGTCTGTAAAATGTGCAAATCTTCTAAGCTGGCCCCTTTTTCTTTCAATAAAATAAGTTCCGTAATAAAATTGGCGGCAACCTGCACAATCTCTTCAATTTTATCTAAATGCTCAATATTCTCATGAAAATGGTAATATTGGTGCGTTGTTTTGTACTTGGCCATAGTTGACAGGGATTTTTCCAAGGCAATTTTATCTTCACTAGACTCGCCGGAGATATATTTAGAGGCCAGGAATAAGGCATGGTATAATTCTGTTTCCATCTTAGCCAGGGCAATAGTGCCCGGCAGTATTTCTCCTCCTACCTTCTGAAAACTTTCGGTAATATTGTTTTGAATATTCAGGCCGATAAGGCCAAGCGGCAATATGAGCAAGGATATGATTATAAATCCGGTTAAGAGTTTGTGCTTTATTTTCATGTGCTTTTTTCCGAATCCATTTCCGGTTTTGTGCTAAACCCATGTTCGGCAAATATGGCCTTTCCTTCTGAGGTTACAAAATCGGCAAATAACCCGGCGAGTTTTTTATCCTTCGAGGCGGATAAGACAGCCACCCGGATTTCTTTTGCAATATTTATATCAGAAGGGATACTAATTTTTTTGAGCTTTTTAGCTTCGGGCCAAGACAGCATATCTTTCCAAATGATAGCGGCATCCAGTTCCTTTTTTTTACAGAGAACGATTAATTCGTTTATTGTTGAAACTTTTATAATTATATTTTTTACCAGCGCTTCTTTAAGCTCAGATGAGGCTATTATTTTTTCGCTTATGCTGCCCAAACCGCACATATGGTTATTAGCAATCCCCAGCTTTACACCATGCGCGGCCAAATCAGCGAAGGAGTAAATTTGTTTTGGATTGTCCTTATGAATACATACCCCCGGCTCATGCAAGGCAACAAATTGATGCCGGCTGACCAAATCGCCTGTCTCTTTAATATAGTCCGTTGATCCGGAAAAAAAAATATCTCCTCCCCCGGTTGCTCGTATTGTCTCTAAAAGATTGCCTGAGCCGGCGTAAATAACATTTATGGTTATTCTATGGTTTTTCTCAAAGGCCTTTTTAATATCATCCATTGGCCCTTTTAGCCCACGACCGCAAAAAATAAACAATTCTTTCTCCCTTTGGGCGCAACCCAAAGAAGTAAAAATGGCGCCGACACCTAAAAATATAATTAACAGCAAAATATTGATTCTTGATCTAAGCCACGGACAAGGTCGGTGGTAGTTTATTAACATTAAATTTGTTCTCTTCACGATTTGTTGCGGATTTAAAAACGCAGATTTTAGCCATTAATATTATTTTCGGTATATTTCAGTATATTATCGATACTATTTCGTCATGTCCGAGATGGATGGTCAGGCAGCGCTTGAGAGAATTCGAATCATGAAGCAAGAAAGAGGGATGCCGGGGAACTCGCCGTATCTGAACAAAAAATCGAACAATCAGTAAGTATTTTAGGTACTTAGTTCTGAATTTTGTGTTTTTTATGATAGAAAATTTTAAAACCTTTTTGGTTCCGGCTTGTCCGGGTTAGGCAGAGGCGGTAGATTTTTCAAAATTCCGGATATGGTGACTGTATCTCGGTGAAGGCAAAACTTAGTAAGGATCATAGCGGATCAGGCGAGCCGAGTTAAAAACGGCCACCAGCGTGCTCAGGTTATGTAATGTCGTCTCATTTTCCGCATACATTCCAAATCCTTCGTGCTTCTCTCTGCCATTCGGGCTTCAACTTCTTCTCTACCTAAGCCCATTAAGATTTTATAGGCATTGTATTTTGTTTTGCAAAAATAGATGTCAAAGGGATCTTTTCCCTTCTCAATTCGGTATATCCTTATACCGGGCACTTCATCCTTGGTAATAAATTCATATTCAGTATTAATGAGAAGAGGTTCTATATCATATTTATTCTGCCAGGGAATGCATGCCCCCTCCATACCAAGGGCCGGGTCCATTATTGATCTGATTTTTTCGGTAACTCCGCCGACAGCTAAAACAATATCACCTGTTAAAGAGCCGGTTGCCCCGTATTTCTGATTAACAGGCTGCTTTATATAGTCGGATATGAGTGCAATATCTATGGCAACCGAGGCGCTGTCTCCTTCCACACCGCCATGGGCCTGAATATATTCCACATGCATTTCATAGCCTATGTAAGGAGCGTCTATTTTTTTAAATATTTTTTTTATTGAGGCCCTTACATTCTGCACGGCTGCTTTGGCAATATCACCAATCTTGCCGGGAGCTATAACTGTGTCTGCCCCTCCGGCATTAATCTGACAATGGATAGGTAAAGGCTGGCCATACATTTGATCACCGGATTGTGAATTTATTACGGCAAGCCCTACAACATAACCAATGGAATCAGTCATAGCGCTTATATATTTCTTAAGGTCTTTTTTGTGTGCGATAATTTCCTTGGAAAGAGCGCCTTCAAGACTCAGATGCTTGCCCAGAGCGTTTCTGACATGAACCGGCTCCACAAGTTGCGAATTATCCAGTATTGCTTCAAGCTCTGCTGTTTTAATGATGCCGTTTATGGGTCTTAAAATACTGCTGAATTTTCTGTCTGACGAACGGCATCGAAGCTCCTTGATGATTTCAGTAACAGCGCCTCTGGAAAATTCCCGCGCCTGTAATTTATAATCAGTAGGCAGACTTCTGCCGAATATGTGCTCACTTCTTTTCCTTACACCTTCATACCCTTCATTTTTTATGACTTCTCCCCAGGCTTCCTTGAATTCCTCTTCAAGGCAAATTATTTCTTGTTTGATATACTGAGCGACCTGTTTGATATTCTTTTGATTTTCAGGAACAGCGCTGTCCATCCGGATAATCTCTCCTTTGTCTTCTATTCTGCTGAGAAAAGCGCCGTCCCCTTCCCGCTGAAGGTATTCCAAAGTATCATGGTTACAGCAGGCAACAATAATGTTTTCCGCTCTTAAGCGATTTTCGGACCTGTCTGCTGCGCCGCTGCCCGTGTTTTTTCCTCCTTCGAGTATAAATTTCTTATTCTGCATTATCTCCAGCAGGTCTGACATATAACCACCCTTAATAAGGGTCTTCAACTCATCAATGTAAATAAGAGGTGATTTTGCATGGGCCCCTAAATAAGCCCTCTTATGGGCAGGGGTATGAAGGTGGCCGGACTGATAAGGATCATGTCTAAACCCCCCCTTCATGTTTCTTGAATCAGGCTCGGATATTCTTGACATCAGCTCTTTATCTTTCCGCGGATCATAGAGGACCTCCGGGAGCATATCATAGAGGTGTTTCACAGAGTTTTCTCTGCCTCTGTAAGATTCTCTTTGGATTTTTTCCTGTGCTTTGTGATTATTCTCCTGCATAAACATAAATATTGCGCCAATACCGGCCAAGCCTGTGAAAATAAATGCCGGTGAGAAAAAAAGGCCCGCAACAGCGCTGATACAAGTTGCCCAGAGAAGTGCTTTTTTTATTTTTACAACAGATTTTATCTGATCGGAAAGGTTGAACTGTTCAGTATTATTTTTTGCAGATTCTATGGCTTCGTTAATCTTAGTTAACAGGTTGTCTATTTTATCCGGGGTTTCGTAAGCGACCCGTATATGGTTTTTGTCCTTTCCGGGATAAGCAACTATTAACTCTTTGGGCCGGAGATAATCTCCGAGTGATTTATCGAGGACCTCATTAAACATATTAGCCAGCATTGATTTTCCGGTACCCGGCCTTCCCACCATAAGTATGTGCCCCTTGTTTTGGGCAATTTTCCTTATGGATTCTTTGGCCTTATCCTGGAATATCACTTTTTCTATAGGATCTTCCGGCACTGAAATCCGGGACGTATCCTCAAAATCCCCCAAGCCCTCTTCCAAAATCCGAGGGTACTGCATCAATTCTTTTATCCAATTATAATCAGCTTTTTTGTAATCAATTTCCATTTATATAGCCTCTTATGGAATCCAATAAATAGAATTTACCTATTTCGGATGCGGCAGCCCTTTTATTCATTTCCGAATATAAGCAGGGTAAATTATCCTTTATGGGCATGAGCGCTTTTAAGTCATGCATTACGGAAATGTTAGTGATTAGTTTTTCTTGAATGGAACCGGTTTGAGGAATAAAATTAAATGAAATTCCACGCTGAAAATTTTTAAGTGAATTGATAACCATAGCTCTTTCATTTAATCCCAGTCGGCAATTTTTAAACACTTCTCTGTATGCCATGGGAAGAAAGTCTTCCGAATAATCTATATTGAGTTGATTGGAAAAGAGTAATTTAAATGGCTTGCCCTTTCCTTTTGCGCAGAGCGTGAGAGAATCATTCAATTGAGGGTTGATTCTAATCGACTGTTCAAGTATATGCATATACTGCAAAAATTTCACGTCATCAATCCAATATTTTACTTTACCTTGAGAATCGAGAACATAGGCCTTGGACTGGCCATCGTGAGAAAATTGGATTAACCTGTGTAAATTTTTTGAGTTATAAGATTCAAAATCAAATCCGCTCATATCAAATAAGCCATCCGAGAGATATGCTTTTTGAATGATGACTTTAACATCCTGCAAGATATAATAAATCATATACTTAACTTTTTCATCCAGGCTGCCCTGTAAAGTCAACTGAGATGTTTTACCGTCTATATCCCTGGTTACGCCTTTTATATCAGATAGTTTATTACTATCTAATTGTGACAGCTTGGTGAAAATCGGGTCATAAGGCCTTAAAGATGAATAGATCTTATCTATATGCGATTGAAGCTCCTTATCTTTCAGAGGGCCTATCTTTGGGGCCAAAGGCCTGATTAATATTTCGGGCTTGATATGGTTATCTTTCAGCAGTCCGCGTAATTTTTTAGGTAATTTTTGTCTGATCTTTTCTTTTACTTTTTCTCTAAATGGCTGCTGATGATAGATCTCACAGCCTATTAATTTTTTTTTGACTTCAACAGGATTTGGATTGAGCATATAAACGGCTAAATCAGAAATTCTGTATTCTCGTGCAACTTCCCTGTATATCTTTTTATCACCGGCACTAAAATCCCGGATTGTATTTTGGCCTTGAGAGATTACCCATAGGTCAGCAGGAGATGATACCCTTCTCTTGTGTGTTGCCGTCATTCATCCGCCCCTTACAATGGTTGTTAAAAGCACAAAAACTTACCATGTTTTCATGGTGACCTAATTGAACTTGTTTATTTTTCTACGCAAAGGGTATGCCAATCCTGACAAGTTTTTCGAACTAAGTCACTCTTTTTTTTCAGTGCCTTAGGCTGCACTAACAAAAAGCCGAGCCAAATGTGCGCAATATTTCACCACTTATTGGATCCGGAGGGTTCACTTACACTTTCTTTTTAAAAAAATCACCACAGAGACACGGAGAAAAACTATAAAAACTCTGTGTCTCTGTGGTGAAAAATATTTTAAAAAGTGTCAACTACTTTTGGGCATAAATGAAGGATGCCAAAAATTCGAATCATGAAGCAAGAAAGAGGGATACTGGGGAGTTCGCCGTATCTGAACAAAAAAGTTTAGAAAAATTGTGATATTAGTTAATGCCAACAGCCACCGAAATTTTTCTATAATGTGTCGATAATAGACATGAGGATATTTTGGAGATGAATATGCCCTATATGGATGGCGAGTCCCTTGGGGAAATGATGGAAGTAGCCGTGAAAAATGGCGATCTTTGCCAGGCGGACGGGTTGCTGAAAACAATCAAGGAGGAGTTTGAGAAGCTAAAACAGGTTAAGCGCCTAAATTTTGAAATTCAAAGTGACTAAATGTTCAAGATTTCTGTTTATATCATTTTAATTAGATCATTTCAAAGGGAAGAGCCCTCTTCGAATTTTGAATTAACCGGGAAAGGGGACCAAACATGAGAACGCTTGTTGTAGAGGATGATCTTATAAGTCGAAATTTTATGCGAAAGCTACTTATGCCTTATGGAAGGTGTGATATCGCCGTGAATGGGATGGAGGCGATTGAACTCTTTAGCCATGCTATGAAGAGCGACCAGAGATACGACCTGGTTTGCCTTGATATCATGATGCCCGAGATGGATGGTCAGGCAGCGCTTGAGAAAATTCGAAACATGGAGGAAGAAAGAGGGATACAAGGGCTTGAGATGGTGAAGATTATCATGACCACTGTGCTGGATGACGTTAAAAATTTTATGCACGCCTTTAAATCCGGGTGTGAAGCCTATTTGATCAAACCCATCGACAAGCAAAAACTGCTGAAAGAGCTGGAATCCCTTGGACTTATGAAATGAGAGCAGCAGATAGTCACCTGACTTTAACCTGGGCAGACAGAAGCAAGATGATAAATAAAAAAGGTGAATTATATGGACAATTGAATTTTCCCGGGTGGTGGTTTTTATCTGCCTTCATCTGTGATTCAGTTTTTTGTTACCAATGGGCGAGCTGAAATATGCCGAAAAAAGTTAAAGAGCGATATTCCACTCCGCCTATAAATAATAGATTGAGTTTGTAATAAAGGGGGACCAAGTATGAGCTTAAAAGTATTGATCGTAGATGATTCTATGGTAATGAGAAAAATTGTTGTTAAAAGTTTAAGAGCCGCCGGATTCGATATAGAAGCAATTGAAGCTGCTGATGGCAAAGAGGCGTTAAAAAAAGTAAATGCTAAGGTGCAACTCATCATCACCGACTGGAACATGCCCCAAATGGACGGGTTAAGCTTCGCTAAAAAAATAAAAGAGGATAAAAACACAAAGCATATCCCAATTATTATGTTAACTACCGAGGGCAGTATGGCTAAATTTGAAGAAGCTCTTGATTGCGGAGTTGATGATTATGTCACCAAACCATTTACACCGGAAAAACTGAAGAAAAAGCTGGATAAGTTCATCAACTGACGATAAAAAAGGAGAATTCGATTGACAGATGAAAAATTGTATCAAAATATAATTGAATCCATTATCTCTGCGGCTGAGAATGTTTTTCAAACCATGATTTTTATGGACATAAAATCTCAGGCTCCATTTGAAAGAAAAGGCATGGGCTCCTTATCGGATATTACCGCAATTATTTCATTAACCGGTGACATTATAGGTTCGATCGCTGTCAGTATAAATACTGACAGCGCCGGGGAAGCCATTTCCAATATGCTGGGAGATGAAATTACCGATGTGCAGGAAATTATCGATGGTGTTGGAGAAATTACCAATTTGGTCGTGGGCATGGCTAAAACGGTTTTGTCGGAGCTCTCCTGCCAATTTGAAATTTCCGTGCCTATTGTGGTCACCGGCAAAGGAGTAAATATACAACATTATTCTACGCAAAATAAATCCCTAACGACCATTCCTTTTTACATGGAGGATAAATCTTTTTTTCAGCTTGAGCTTTACCTTAAAGAGTAGCGCAAGAATCAAAAATTATCACATTTCTTTTGATTTTTAGTATGTTAATTCTAAATTCTATGCTTTTTGCGGCAGAAAATTTTTAAATATATTTTGGGTTAAAAAAAATATTATGAAATATATAATAATATCGGGGGATATATGATAATTTTAAAGAAAGAACCCCTAAGCGGCGAGGCTTTAAAAAGTGAGATATTACGGACTATAAAAGAACTGCCTCCCATGCCTCAAAGTGTTTTTAAAGCCCGAGAAATTATGTCAAATCCTAAATCAAGCTTTAAAGAACTAGGGCAGATACTTGAAATGGACCAGGGGATCGCCACAGCAGTTTTAAAGTTTGCCAACTCTTCATATTATGGTTTAAGCGGCAGAGTTTCTTCAATTCAACGGGCATCTGTTGTCCTTGGGCATAAGACAATAGCTGAACTCATCACTGTTGCCACCGCTTCCCGCCTTTTGGGTAAAAAATTAGACGGCTATGATCTGGGCGCGGGAGAACTTTGGCGGCATTCGATGGGAGTGGCTTGTGCCTCGAAGATTATTGCCACCAGGAAAAATCCGGGATTAGCAAATGACGCCTTTACTGCAGGACTCATTCATGATGCAGGAAAACTTATCTTGGGGTCATACATTTTGGAGTGGAAAGAAGAATTTCAGCAATTCATGGCCGATGGCCGGAAGACTTTTCTTAATGCTGAAAGAGAGATCCTGGGATTTGACCATTCGCAAATTGCAGCCGAGGTATGTAAGAATTGGTGTATTCCACAGCTTCTGGCTACTGCCATAGAGTATCACCATTATCCATCTCGTTCACAAGGGAGCGAATTAGCATATATAGTTCATGTAGCGGATGTAATTGCCATGATGACGGGTCTTGGCCTAGGAGCAGACGGTATGAATTATCAGATGGATGATAAGGCTATAGAATTTTTGGACCTTCAACGAAAAGATATAAGCAACATCATGGTCGAAATTTTGGCCTTTGTTGAAAAGACATCAGAAGAAATGTCTGGTCCCGGTTAGTTGTTCTGTTTATAGATTTATACCCTTTAAATTCATTCCCCGCTATTTTTTCAATATATTCAGCATGTTAAGCTTTAAAATTTTCAAATCCCAATAGCTGTTATTGCTTTAGCTTTACCATTCCAACCAAAATAGCGGATTGCTTCACCTACATTTGAAATAGTATTGGAATCGGGTAATTTTTTTTCTGAGTTATTGATATTTTAAGCCGATTAAGTAAGTGAAGGTGAGGAATATTTATTATGTCAATGAGCGACGAATTGAAAGCTATTATTAATTCCACCTTAGATTTACCCCCAATGCCATTGGTGGCTAATAGAATTGTATCTTTAACTTCAGACCCGGATACTGACGCTAAAATTTTGGGGCGGGCCATTTTGGCGGATCAAGCCTTAACAGCCAATATTCTTAGAATTGCTAATTCCTCCTTTTATGGATGTATTAGAAGCATTAATAATATAGCGTCAGCCATTGTTTTAATAGGGTTTAAGGGAATAAAAGCCTTAGTGGTAGCCGCCTCATTAAAAAGCTTTTACCGAAGAGTCGATCTAACTGAAAAGATGCTTTGGGAACATTCCATTGGCGCTGCTGTTACTGCTCATCTTTTATCTAAAAAATTACATTGTTATACAGAAGAGGCCTTTGTGGGAGGATTAATACATGATATCGGCAAGAGTATTTTAAATAATCAAAAGAATGAAATTTTTGCTGAAATTATGCAGACATCTTACAATAATGGACTTCCATTTGTAGAGATAGAAAAAGAGTTCCTTGGATTTACTCATGCCGAGCTGGGTGGTGTGATAATTAGAAAATGGAATCTTTCAACCACCTTGGAAAAAGCGGTGACTTATCATCATAATTTGGAAGATATTGATTCTTCGGACATAGATATACAAAAATTTACCGCTCTTTTGGATCTGACCAATAAGATATGTGCCTATTTAGGAATCGGATATCGCCAACCCAAGGAGGATATTAATTTTGAGGAACAAAGGTCGGTGCAAATTTTGGGGGCCGGCGGGTTAGATTTTGTTGATTTAATTGAAGAAATTAAGGCAGGTTATGAGGCTGAAAAAGGAAATTTTTAACTAATTTTTCCTGGTCGTATATACAAATCCAAATAACCGATTATATCTGATGCATATTGATCGACATACCGAATAATGATGTAGGTGAGGTTATAATTTAAAAAAGATTCGGCTAACGGCGTCACTGCTTTAAACAATTATTTGAATAACTTACCATTTTAATAATTTATGTTGCAATGAGCAAAGACCTTCAAATATCAAAAGAAGAAAGATTTTTAGATGTCGGGCTTATCCTCTTCATGGAACTTAAAGGAGGAACTACGAATTTTCGCTATAAAACCACTGTCGTGGGCTGGAAAACAGGTGGAGCCATCATTATTGATGCGCCGCTTTTTAATGGCGCTTATATTAATTTATCTACCGGATGGGACTGTATAGTTCGATACATTTATCGCGGGGAGGCCTTCGGATTTGAAACAAAAGTGTTAAAAAGTATTAATGATTTTGATTTTCCTTTAATCTACCTAGCCTACCCAAAAAAAATAGCCAGAATTTCTTTGCGTAAACATGAGAGAGTTCAAACCTATATACCAGTAATGATGGAAATCCAAATTGAGGGTCATCCCGAGGAATTAGAAGGACATATATTAGATCTGAGTGCCGGCGGATGTTTATTGGAATTTATCGCTAATGATAATCTCAATTTAAAGCTTGAGGACAACGCTAAAGTCTCTTTTTCTTTGCCATGGATAACAGATCAAGCAATAACAATTCAATCTGTAATTAGAAGAATTCAAACAATACGTGATAATACAAAAATTGGGCTGCAATTTATCAATGTATCAGATGATATCTTAACTAAAATTAGCATCTTTCCTAAAACACAATAAGTAGTTTACACTTTCTTAAAATCTCCACAAAGACACAGAGCCACAAAGAAAGAGTAAAAGAGAAAAATCTTGAACATAAAGCATAATCCTTTGTGATCTTTGTGTGAGGATAAAAACTATAATAGTCTAGTTTTTTCAAAAAGTGTAAACTGATAAAAGAAGGATGCCCTAAAATTCATAGTTTTAATACGCCGGCCTTTTAAATAATGGCTCTTCTTTTAGTTGACGATTTAATAATCCCATCCGCAATGTTTTCGCAGAGTACCTTGATGGTATAGATTTCCCTGAAAATCTATAAATATGACTTTTTAAGAAAAGATTTACCGAACATTGTGCCAACTTTCATTCCAATACAATAGAGACCATAATGAGACTTGCTGTCCTCCTTAATAATTTTGGGGGGAGTGATTTTTAAGGCAAAGACACTTAATGCCTTGAAATTTAGCATGATTTAGTTCAAGTGAAGTAGGGAATTTTTTCTTTTCGGGTTGAAAATTTATTATATTAATGTTATAGTCAAGCCGGAAAAATTGCTGGTTTTTTTAGAGATCTCGCTACAGAATTGTGTCTAAAGCAAGGATGAATAGGTGGAATTTTTTCTTTGTGTACTGGGAATGGTTTTTATTATTGAAGGGATCCCATATTTTTTATTTCCACTTAAGTGGAAACAGTTGTTACTGAAAGTAGATGAAATGTCTGAATCGTGGTTACGATTAATGGGATTGATAAGTATTTTGATTGGACTGGCTATTGTATATTTGGGGAAGATGTAAAATTTATAATATATAAATTGATGCAATCGTAAAAAGTCAGATTTATAAAAACAGTGTCTAATAAAATCAGATAGTTATAATAATTAAAATGGTTAATTTGGGATTTTTTACGAGACCATCATAAATTAACAATAGATAAAATTTTGTTGTATAATAATGAAAAAGTTGGCTGTTGGTTTATATTCCGGGGGATTAGACAGCATTCTTGCTGCCAAATTGATTGTTGATCAGGGATTTTACACAATTCTTGTAAAATTTATGAGCCCTATATTTGAAGAACGACAGGTTGAAATTGGGGATTTAAATCATATTTTGCCTTCCGGATATTTTAGTTTACGCAAAATTGAGATGGGGGAGGATTATTCCCTTTTACTTCAATCACCAAAATATGGTTATGGGAAAAATGTGAATCCCTGCCTGGATTGTAAAATTTTTATGATGAAAAAAGCAGGGCAAATTTTGAAGGAGCAGGAAGGCTCCTTTGTTTTTACTGGAGAAGTAGTGGGTCAGCGTCCTATGTCGCAACGCAAAGATGCTATGCGTATTATTGAAAGAGAATCAGGTCTGAATCGACATCTATTACGTCCACTTTCCGCTCAATTGTTGCCTCCAACCATAGCCGAAGAATCAGGACTGATTAATCGGGAGGCCTTGCTTAATATTTCCGGACGATCAAGGAAGAGGCAAATTGAACTGGCCCAAAAATTTGGTATTTCCGGTTATCCTGGCCCAGGGGGAGGGTGTTTGCTTACAGATGTAAGTTTTGCCAGACGTTTTAAAATGATTTTGCAGGAAAAGAACAAGGTAATACAGAGTGACGATTTACAGTTGTTAAAAATTGGCCGGCATTTTATGATCCGGTCCGGTATAAGATTGATTGTTGGAAGAAACCATTCTGAGAATCAAAAGATTTTAGCCTTTGGGAAAAAAAGTGATTGGATCTTTCAAGTTATCGGAGCGCCCGGGCCGATATCTTTAGGCCGAGGTAATCTGGAAACTGCGGATTTTGAGTGTGCGGCTGCGATTACAGCTCGATACAGTGATGCAAAAGCACAAGAGAAGATTCCGGTGGGTTTTAAATTACGTAAAAATTCTCATCAGCATATATTGGAGGTTTCTCCGGTACACGATGAAGTTTTAAAAAATTATAAAATTTAATTCCATTCCTCTTTTTTGATGGGGCGGGCTTGGTGAAGCTGAATTTATTGCCTCCCCCGGGTAGTTTCATCATGGGAGGAAAGTAATAAGAGCGTGATTAAGGAGTATTTTTTATGAAATTACGTAGACAGCAAGTGGAAGTCATAGCGGCTAGAATTATTGATGATCTTATAAAGTGGGAATCTATAGAGGCAGATAATGTGGACAAGGCAAAGTCATTGGTAAAGAAGGTAATCATTGATGATTTTAATGTTGAGGATAAACTGAATGACGAAGTTAGAGAATTATTGGAGAAAATTTCTTCTGAAATGCGGCAAGGGAGTGTAGAGTATCACAAAATGTTTCGACTTGTGAAAGAAAAATTAATTAGAGAGAGAAATTTAATTCTTTAAACCCCTTTTTTGGGGAAGGGAGATTTATGAGACTCAGTAGAGAAAAGATTAATCATATTTCCCATCTTATTATAAATGCCCTTCTCGAAGATGAGAATATTGAGATCTTTAAGGCTAAAAATGATATACGGCTTGAAATTGTAAGGGTAATTACTGAAGAAGTGATGTTGGAGGAGGAGATAGACAATAAAGTTCGAGGAATGTTGTCAAGTTATAAGCGAAAGCAGCTTCTTGAAGGGAGCCGAGAATGGGAAATTCTTTATCAGAAAACCTATGAAGAGGAAATGAATAAGAAAAAAAGATGATTAAGAATTGAAGTTTTGACGTCGCCGGTGTCTTTTTAATTTCTCTCAATTTATTATAAATCCTCATACATAATAAATCCTCATACCTTTTTAATCTGTCCCTTCCAATTAACATCAATTCAAGTTCAATGTCATTAACTTAAGAAATTCTACCTTGTCATTTCGAGGAGCTTTCGCGACGAGAAATCTTTAACAGTAAAGCGGGATAAGATTTCTCACATTCGTTCGAAATGACAAATAAGAGCGAATCAGAGCTTAAGTTAATGACATTGAATTCAAGTTTATAAAAAAATATTCAATAATTAATAAATGCTACGTTCGGAAGAAGTTTTTTCGGGCGCTATTTAAGTTGTAGAGGGCCCATCTTAAGAGGAAACTTAAAAAAGGAAGCTGAACAGATCCAAGGCAATCGTCGATATAAGTATTAGATAGTATGTTATTATTATGCAAAATTTAGTTTAATTAAACATAAATAAGGTTCATAATTAAGGTAATACCTATTACACTTATCACAGACTATGCATAAATACAAGAAAGGAGAAATTATGCATGCACCGGACGGTTTTTATAGTATTCCCATTTGCCTTGCTGCAGATGCTGTTTGTTTAGGTATTATTGGCTATTGTGTAAAAAAAACTTGGGGAAAACTAAATCGGCAAACCTTAACTTTAGCAGCTTCAGTAGGGGCCCTTATTTTTGCCGTGCAAATGGCCAATCTCTCGGTAACTAAAGGTTCTTCTTGCCATTTTATGGGGGGGGTCTTTGCTTCCATTGTACTTGGCCCATATATAGCTACAATTATGGTCACTCTGATGCATCTTGTGCAGTTCCTGCTTTTTCAAGATGGCGGACTAATGAGTTTAGGGGGAAATCTCCTAACCATTGCCATTATAAGTACCTTTTTAGGATACTACCTTTATCAAGGCCTTAGGGACTGGGTTAAAGGCGTCTATGGGGTTTATATCGCAGCTTTTCTCTCGACCTGGTTAACTCTTTTAATTACCGCCTTCACTGTTTGTATCATGCTGTCTTTGTCGGGTGTTGATCCATTACATCTAACTCTTGGTCCCATGGTAGGCTCTCATGTTTTACTCGGAATGTTGGAAGGAATAATGACCATAGCATTATTATTTTTAATAAAAAAAAATACGCCCGGTTTTTTACTTTTATCAGAAAAAAACTATATCCCGGCCACTCTCTCTAAGGCAGAAAGAGGGGAAAAAAAATGGTATTTTTTGTTGGCTCTGGCCTTAGTAATAGCTGTGTTCGTTTCTCCTTTTGCCTCACGCCAACCTGGCGGGTTGAAAAAATTATCCCTTGACTATGAATCTCGGGGTCGCTCTATGGTTGTATACTACCATGCCCCCTTAGCTGAGTATGTTGTTCCCGGTATTGAAAATGAAAGAATGTCCAATGGAGTTGCCGGCCTGATAGGGGTCCTACTAACTTTCGGGGTTTGTTGGATTGCGGGGATGCTTTTTGTTGATAAAAAGCAGGAAATAACAGCAGAAGCACCTATAAAGGGGATATCTTCCTAGTGAAAAAAGCTAAGCAGGGAAAAATTGTTAATCAGATTTTTGGGCCCATTGTAATTGTCTTTGTGATAATTATTATTTCCATTGTGGCTTCTTTGAGTGATTTTATCAATAAGAGCACTTTTCAATTCATTGAGAGAGAGGCTCAAACGAGGATGGGGGAGGCCACCCTATACCTTCAATCCTATAAGGAGCATATTCTACATGAATTGAGACATTTGTCTCAATTCTTAGGGCCGGTATTTGAAGAAAGCGAGCAATTATCCTTCACTTCATTAACCCTTAGCTCAATGGAGGGCGTTGTAACTCAATATTTTTGCCTCCAGCTTTTTGACTCACAGGGGAAATTTGTTGAGGGAGCATCCTATAAAAATGGGAGATTATTAAGGGAAGAAAGGGGAAGTTCTGAAAACAAGCGACATTATTCTGATGAAATTAAGATTGTGGAGGAGAGTAGATTAGAAGAGTTTGCTATGGAACAAATCGGTAATAATCATGTTATGGCGATTACCATACCTATTAAAATAAAAGATGGTATTATTGGTTTCATCAAGGCGCATTTTCATCTTGATTCTCTTTTTTTTCAGGAAATGGAAAATACTCTGCGGACACCCGTGTATCTTTTTTTTAATAATAAGGTGTTGGTTTCTTCCGAGGACAAAAGAGAGTTTTCTCCCTTCAGTCTGCCTTCACATTTCACCCGGCGGCTGACAAAGATGAAAATACCTCTCATAGAAAAATTTTATTTAGACAAGAATGAGCATTTAGCCGGTTTCCTGCCTCTTAAGACCTATGGCCCAACAACTCCTTACTTTTTAATGATTCCTATACAAACGGCACAATTAACAAATATTTCCCGGAGGGTTATTGGCATTTGTATTTTTTTTGGAGTTATTGGACTCTTTATTCTCGTCTTTATGGGATTTATCATAACTAAAAATATTATCGATCCATTATTGGCCCTGGTGGGTATGGCAGAAAAGGTTGGTGATGGAAATCTTGAATATGCCGTCCCAATCGAATCAGATAACGAAATTGGGTCCTTATCTGAGGCTTTCTTGCAGATGGTGAAGAAACTGAAAAATTCAAGAGAGCAATTGCAAAAATGGGCTTTAGAGCTGGAAGAAAAAGTAAACGAGAGAACATCTGAACTTATGGCTGCCAACCAGGCAAAAAGTGAATTTTTAGCCAACATGTCCCATGAAATTCGCACACCCATGAACGGCATCATGGGTATGACAGAGCTTCTCCTGAATACTGAATTAACCAAAGAGCAGCGTGAATACCTCGAAATGACTAAAACTTCATCCGATTCATTGTTGAACGT
>DAOURK010000226.1 GCA_030625085.1 Pseudomonadota bacterium | reverse complement strand
CAATGGATCAGCATTCATATTCTCTCTGCCAAAATATCTCCCCTGAACATTAGAATGGGTAATTTTGATTTTATTACCGTATACATCATCCGGTAAGTTTCCCCAGACTATAGAATTAGTGACGATTGGTGAAGAAAAGGGGCTTAAAATTCTGCCGCCTGGAATGGGAACAAAACCAGTCAAAAATACACATGCATATAGATCACTACAAATTCCTCCGCCTGTAGTAGCAGAATTTTCTGTTATAGTGCAGTTGATGATTTTTGGCCTGGGAAAATAGAAACATGGCTCACCTAATTCTTGTGGTGCAAATATGATGAAGGCCCGACAATAGATTCCACCACCTGCATTAGCTGAATTGCGTGCAATTACACAATTCATGATAATTGGTGAACATCCTGAACTGATCATTCCAATCCCTCCCCCAGAAAAACCAAAATTTCCAACAATAGTACAATGAGAAATTGTCGGCGATGCATAATCACAACCAATCCCACCTCCACCAGAAAACCTACCTCTATTATTCATAATAAGGCAATTGCTGATTTTGGGTTTGGCCGACACATAGCTCAGGGGGTGGACTTCTGTATATTGACTACAATAGATTCCATATCCTGACGTAACTAAATTTTTATTTATATATATATTACGATATCATAATGATTAAGATTTATTTTAAAATATTTTTATACCGTTGTTTTAGTTTATTTTTGTAAAAGAGCCGATTTATTGGACAAACATAAAAGGTTGTTTAGTATGGGCAAAATATTTAACCTTTTTGAAGGATGAAGGATGAAAGATGAAATATGAACATAATAACAAAGCCTTATTAATGGCGTTGCTTCTTATCATAACCTCGATAAGCATTGGGATATTTAATCTCGATTTTATATTGAAATTCCTGGGAAGTTGGCATTGGGAATATCAGCCATTACACACCACCCTTGAAATATTTGGAACAGTGACAGCCATTCTTTTGGCGGTAATTCTATATAAGAGGGAACAGCAGGAAAATAGCAGAGAATTTTTCCCGATAGTTTTGGGATTACTTAGCATGGGGCTTATCAATGGCTTCCATGCAATTGCCATCCAAGGGCATGGACCTGTTTTACTGTATAATACAGCGAGCTTGATCGGCGGTTTTTGCTTTGCCCTTATCTGGCTTCCACGCACTGTGTTTGACCGATACGCTTCAAAGAAAAATCCAATTCTTTGGTTTACAGTCGCCTTTTCTATATTTTTTGGTGTTTATACATTGATGTTTCGTGAAACATTGCCAAAGATGACACAAAACAATGGGGGATTTACTACCACGGCAATAATGTTTAATATTTTTGCCGGTATATTCTTCCTAACCGCCGGATGGCGTTTTTTTCTGGATTTCTATCACTCCGGCAGCCTGGAGTCTTACTTATTCATTTATCTGACCATATTTTTGGGCCTGGCTGCTATTTTTTTTCTCTTTAATTCGGCCATTTGGAATTTTAGGTGGTGGGTCTGGCATGTGTTTCACTTAGGGGCCTACCCGATAATCTGTTGGTTTGTAATTCATGGTTATTTAGACACTGCCTTTGATCTTCGAATAAGCATCGCCAATCATAAGCAGGTAGCCAATAAGTTAACAGAAAGTGAGGAACAAAAGAACACCATCCTTAACAGTATCCCTGATATGATAATGCAATGTGATACGAATATGAGGATTCTTTGGACAAATAAAGCGGCTCTTGATATGAATCCAAAATCAATAGGTCAACCTTGTTATAAAGCTTATGTTTCCAGAGAGGAACCATGTGCAGGGTGTCCTTGTAAAAGGGCCATAGAGACAGGGCAAATCGAAATGGGTATTAAGTATCAGCCTTCCATAAAAGGCATTCAAGGCGAAAGCTAGTGGAGGGTATTGGAGTACCTTTAAAGGATAGCCGGGGTAAGATAATCAGTGTTATTGAGATTGCTAGAAATGTCACTGAGCGTAAAATTATGGAGAATGAGTTGAAGGTAAAAGAGAATGCCATAGAAACCTCCATCGACGCTATTGGTTTCGCTGACCTTGAAGGAAAGGTGACTTATGTTAATCCTTCTTATCTTAAAATGTGGGGATACAGCGATGTTAAGGAACTTTTAGGAAAACCGGTCAAAGAATCTTGGGTTGATGAAGATGAGACTACAAAAGTAATGGAAATAACGCAAAATACAGGGGGTTGGGTAGGTGAATTGAGGGCCAAGAGGAAGGACGGCTCAACCTTCGATGTTCAGCTTTCGGTAAGTATGGTTAAAGATGAAAATAATAAACCGATCTGTATGATGGCTTCGTTTGTAGATATCACCGAGCGTAAAAAGATGGAAGAAGAATTTCAAAAGATGCAGAAACTGAAATCTGTGGGGGTTCTGGCCGGGGGCATTGCCCATGACTTTAATAACTTATTAACCGCTATTATCGGGAACCTCTCCCTTATAGAACTTTACGCTAAATCCGGAGAAAACATATTAGAAGTCTTAGAAGAAACCAAAAGGGCATCTCAGCAAACAAGGCGTTTAACTCAGCAATTACTAACATTTTCTACTGGCGGAGCACCAATCAAAAAGGGTGTATCTATTACAGAATTACTAAAAGACACAGCCAGTTTAGCCTTGAGCGGTTCTAATGTAAAATGTGAATTTTCTCTACCTGATGATCTTTGGTGGGCTGAAGTAGATGAAGGCCAGATAGATCAAGCCATCAATAATATGATTATCAATGCCAAGCAAGCTATGGCCGGAGGCGGGACAATCAGAGTATGGGCTGAAAATGTGATAGTCGGCGCAGAACAGGGTTTGCCCTTAAAAGAGGGCAAATATATAAAGGTATCCATCAAGGATCAGGGAACAGGCATAATGGGAGATGATCTCCCAAAGATATTTGACCCTTATTTTACCACCAAACAGGCAGGAAATGGTCTTGGTTTGGCCATTACCCATTCAATTATCAATAAACATGGGGGACACATTACCGTAGAATCCGAGATGGGGGACGGAACAACTTTCATCATCTTACTACCAGCTTTTGAGAAAGAGATTTTTAGGGTGAAAGATATTGAAGAAGAGCAGGTCTATAAGGGCAAAGGAAGTATTCTATTTATGGACGATCAAGAAAATATCAAGAATATGGTCAGATCAATGCTCAATCAACTTGGTTATGAGGTTGAATTTGTTGGAGACGGCACCGAAGCAATTGAGATATATAAAAAAGCAAAAGTATCCGGACAAAACTTTGACGCTGTTATTCTGGATTTAACCATACCAGGTGGAATGGGGGGTAAAGAAACTATTCGGAAACTCTATGAAATAGACCCCGAAATTAAAGCAATTGTATCATCCGGTTATTTCAATGATCCCATAATGAGTGGATATGAAGCATATGGTTTCAAAGGAGCAATTGCGAAACCTTATGAGATTCAAGAATTGAGTAAGATATTGTATAAAGTGGTGAATGGAGAAGAAGAGATTGTACCCACATGATTTATGAATAAATTAATCCTTCTATTTTATTTCCTCCTTATATTTCAATAATTAAGTTAAGGTGCTTTTTTAATAAAGAAATTTCAATAAAAAGTTTGACAAAGATTATTAATACTCGTAAAATGAATAAATTTTTATAATCTACTCATTACTTTTTACCACTATCATCAAAGTATTTCTCTCCAATTATTCTATTTATAAGGGCAGTATCAAGGAATTAGAGGCAAAATTTCTATATTTGTCTCAAACAGAAAAGCTCGGTGGCTGCATTAATGTAAATTTACCGATACACTAAGGACCTCTAAGGACCTTCATAAAAGTAATGGGGAGGAACAAATTGAAACATAAAGATAATTACCCATTAGATTCTTTGAATTTTTCAGACAAAGAAATTTTTCTAGTGAAAGATATTGTTGAAGAACGGCCCTATTCCGGCAAAAGAAAAATTTTATTTATGGATGATCAGCCATATATCAGGCATATGGTGGCTAATATGCTGAACTATCTTGGATATGAGGTTGAATTTGCAAAAAATGGTACTGAAGCAATTGAGCTATATAAAAAAGCAAAAGCATCAGGACAGTCCT
>DAOURK010000166.1 GCA_030625085.1 Pseudomonadota bacterium | reverse complement strand
TTATCAACCTCATAGCTTCGATTCAGATCATCAAGTGAATCTATTCCGAATATGGCGATATCACCATCTTTATCAAGATCGACTATTTCTTGAGCTTCATGGGTAAGGGTTATTTCTAATTCTCCTGAAATTGCGGGCCTTCCGGAATTATCGGTTGGATTGTCACTGCCGGCATATAGTTGAACTTTTCCCTCTTTTTCTACATCCTCGGGGTCCGATACGTCATATATCTCAAGGCAACTGGAGTTAGTAGTCCCAAACACCAGATTTTCCCTTACCGCTATAAAATCAATCCTCTTTGATCTATCATTTTTCATCAGTCTATATCCGGCTTCTTTTTGGGGGTTTTCCGGAGAAGTTACATCCAGCACTGTCAATCCCCGGCTCCCGTCAGCCATATAGAGAAGGTTATCTTCAAGGATCATAGGCACTTCGGGATCGGGTAATTCTAAAGAAGTTACCATGTGAGCTTGAGTTATATCTTGGATGTTAACTACTGTAATTAATTTGCCAGAGCTGAGGAGATATAGATAATTACCAATGATAATCTGCTCCTTCGGGCGTCTGCTTTCCGGCAATTCCAGGGATGCCTCCATAGTCGGATGCACAGGATCTGATATGTCTATAAAATAAAGTGAGGTGACCTCGGAATCATTATCATAGGAGCAAAGGAATAGGACGCTGTCATTTGCGGTCATCATTTTTATATAAGGGACGCTGTTATTTGGCCAATAGATTTCCCCAAAACTTGATTGATTCAGGTCCTGCGGATCTGAAAGGTCAATTACTTCAAGTCCGCTCATGTAGGTACTTCCCTTTTTAATTTTTACATAATAAATATAGGCGCGATTTTGAGAAAAAAATGCATGAGCATTCTCCTTCATGGTGTAATCTGAATCCAGGCCGGTCTCAAAGGTATCCAGTTTTTGAGGATCATCGGGAGTTGAGATATCTATTGATCCTATCTTATTTTCATCGGAAAAATAAGCACCCGGCTCATCTTCATCATCCCCTTCAAAACGCCTAGAGATCCAATAGAGATAATTCCCTTGGGAATGGAAGGTTAAATAATTGGCAAAGTCCCCTAGCTTAAGGCTTTTTTCAATTTGAGGATCATCAGGGTCAGTGATGTCAACCGCCTTAAGTAAAAGGTCATTCTTCCTGGTGACTAAAAGATAGGCATAATCATTAATAACTTCAACTTCTCTAATCTGTTCGGCCGGGTCGTAAGAAGGGGAAGGATATGAACCGTAACCCATATTGAATGGGGGATAATACCCTCCGCCAAAAAAGGAAGAGTAAGGACCGGGGGCGCCATATGAGGCTGAACCAATGTTGTATGAGGGATAATATCCTGCATTAAAAGAAGAAGGATATATACCGGATGATCCACTGAAACCATAGGGAATATTCCCGCCGGGGTAACTATTACCATAGGATTGGTAAGGTGATGGGCCGTATCCCTGGCTGTTTGGGGAGTAGGGCGTATACATTGATGGAGCTGGATTTGCCCAGGGAAGTGCCAAATATGGACCCGGCGGATACTGTGCTTTTGCCCTCCCCGAAGTAATAATGATAATCCCTATGATTCCGAATAAAAAAAGAATAAAAAATTGTCCTATCTTTTCACGCAAGACATAGATAAAAGATTTTGTATGACGTCTCATTAGCCTTATTCCTCCTATTTACTCTTTATATATTCTAAATGGCGGCTTTCACTATCTCACTTACTTGCACACCGCCCTGATATGCCTTTATTGTATAGATGTCCGGCCTAAGTCCTACAATGCGGGTAGTAACCCCTACAGGGCAGTTGCCGTCACAAGGGCTATCTGCTATCTCTCTTTCATCGAGTTTAATAAGATTACCCTCAGTGACATGATTACTTTCACCCTTTCCAAACGGCAGTTGTAAACTACATTGAGATGTATGACATAAAGCCAGTTTTTAAAAAATAAATTAGTCTCCTTTTTTTCTTTTATGGCACATCCGGTTTAAAAAAATTCAAGCGGATATCATATAATAAAATAATGACCTGTAAGGGGATCATAACCGCTAAACTCATCGTCCCAGATAACGCTAGACCAATTGATTGGAGGGCAGTAATCGTCATCTCTGAAAAACTGTTGATATCCATAAGGGTTATAAGGTTGCTGATACCCACCAAAAGAAGGTTGGTTCCAGCCATAAGAGGGCTGATTCCACCCATAAGAAGGTTGATTCCACCCATAACTGTAAGGTTGATTCCAACCATAAGAAGGCTGATCCCAACCATAAGAAGGCTGATCCCACCCATAAGAAGGTTGGTTCCAGCCATAATTATAAGGTTGATTCCAACCTGTATTACTCATACCCCATGGAAAATACGTTGGCGAAGAATACGATGGTGAAGAATACAAGGGAGTATTCGTAACTTGAATATATGTATTATAAAATTGTATATGGTAAGGTAAAATATCTCCGCCATCGGATATAAAATCATTGAGGTTATTCCAGTCAGCAGCATCCTTGCTCCAGGAAGGATCATCAAAATCTTCGTTATCAGCCAGGGCGATCGAATAAAAGTTAAAATACATACCTCCGCTAATCTGAATCCTTGTAATCTCGGGATCATCAGTAAGGTCAAAGGTTGAATCATCATCTTCAGATAAAAAGAGGGAAATAAGATCTTCAAAGGATTCTGACTCATAGGTTATAGTATTGCTTGAAAAATACATGGTTAGGCGATCTTCCTCTTCATCCAGCTTATAATCCCCTGGGTCATATTGATCTTGACTGCGAAATCTAATTTCAATAGTCTCCCCATCGCCATCCTCCAGCCTCACTGATACACTATAATGCTCTGCTGTTTCAATTTTAAATTGCATATAATTTGTATCTGAAATCGATTCATTAATATCAAATCCGATGGAAGAGGCGGCATACGAAGCCAGGGCGTTCTTGATGAAAAAAGGAGCCAAAAGAATAACCAGGCTAATTCCTAATGTGCGAATAATAAATCTTCTGTTCATACAATTCTCCTTTGCCAATGAAGTAATACTGTTTACCCTTCCTATTAACCATTTCTTTATCATGGATCATTTTTTCTTTGCTGTTATAGTTTTTAAAAAATAAATTAGTCTCCTTTTTTTTCTTTTTTTAAGCATCTTGTATCTTTTCCCCACTATCCCTATTTGGATGCCTATTTGGAGATTTAGTTATAACCTAATATGGGAAGCCATAAAAGGGGTTTTGCATATAAGAAAAGGGGGCTCCCTGGGGAAAATAATTTGCCCCTCCCAAAAAGGGATTATAGGCCCCGCCATTTACAAAATTGCCATTACTCTCCAAGCCTCTATTTGATGAGGATAATGTCGGTTGAAATACATTACCGGATTGGGGAAAATAATTGTTATTGGAAAATATAGTGTAATTCGGCATCAAATTGAAGGAGTTTTCGGGTAACCAGTCTCCACCGATCGAGGGGCTATAAGGAGTGTAGGGTGTGCCGTAGGGGGTGTTATAGGGATTGCCAATAGGATTATAAGGAGTGTAGGGCGTGTTGTAGGGCGTGTTATAGGGCATGTTGTAAGGAGCATTATACGTAGGATTATAGGGGCTGTAAATATCATAGATATTATTATTTGAAGATGTGGTGGTACTTGCGCTGGAAGAATAAGGCACAATTTCATTATTGTAGATTATATCTCCGCTATGGGCGTCTATATAATAATAATAATGGCGATATCCCTGTCCCCCTGATGATTCCTTACTGCAGAGAAATTTCCAGGCGAGATATATTTCTCCATCTTTATCATAAATAATCAGGTCCGGTTCAACCGCCTCTTCTGAATATCTTGACGAATATGAATAAGGAGGGGGAGGGGGAGTAGTAGGAGAATTATAGGTATATGGATATGGAGAATATGGAGATGGAGGACTATTATAGAGATTTGCATAAAATCCATATGGAAATGAGCTGGTATTACTTCCCCCGTATGAAGAATAAGGGGTTGTTCTTTTGGCGGAAACAAGTCTGCTGACACCTAAATCCTTCTTGACAACATTTGCCGCCTTTGCCTCTGAAACAGAAGGATCAACATCAAGATCAATGCAAGGAATGTAAGCGGACTTAACATATAATCGAATCCTTCCATCAGACTCTTCGTTAATGTTAACGGTCACTCTTGATGAAGATGATTGCAGCGGTACGTCTTGGTAAGATATGGAATATTCAACTTTATAACCAGACACTCTAGATATTTCATCTATTTCTTTAAACTTGAGATCATCCATATCATCGATACCAAGGAATAAGGAATTTTCCGACAAAAAAGAAAAGACTGTTTTTTTGGGATTTTCTAAATCAGCATTTGACGTATAAATGTGACTCACACGAGTTGGTATACCGGTAGTTTCACTATACCGGATCTCAACCTCATCACCATATTTAGCCATAAATTCATCAGTTAATTCCTGTATCCTATCCTGATCATCTGTACAATATGGATTATCTTCTGAACAGTATGCCTGAGAAATGATAAAACTTGAACAGATAAAACAAAAGATAAAATATAACACAATGGTTCTTATCCAAAATTTTCTATTAATGAGCCTCATCTTTACCCTTCTTTCTTCATAGGTTTTTCTTTATATGCTTTTAAAAATACTCCAGCTAGTAAAGACAAATGATATTTCTTAGAATATTCCATTTAATTTATCAATCAAAATATATGCCATCACCCCTTAGATTTTTATATTTGTATTTTCCCTCTAATCAAATTTGCGTCCTTACAAAAGGCGCCATAAAAAAATTTTATTATTTATAAATTAATGTCATTAACTTAACAAATAGGTTTATAGTTTAAATGGAAAAAATCTGACTTTAAAACATCTTCTCACCTATTATAAATAGTACCAGTAAACTTGTACTTTACAAGTAGGGGAATCCCTATTTTTTTGTAAGGGAAAATACTATTCCTTTTCAGGAGAGTTCTCTAAAAGTCCCCTTTAAATCGCTAAAATTTATCCTGCCTTACATACACCTACCTTTCTATCCTCATTTTATTTAGATGAGGATAGAAATATGATTATATATATCGCTTTAGGCGATAGACTATTCCCATTACTTATGTAAGGGGAATCCTATTTTTGTGTAAGGAATAACCTTACAACATCAACTGTTTTCTCTCCAATCTAATTTTTCCCTTCAGACGTCGCTATAAATAAATTTAATTATTTATAAGTTATTAATGTAATCCACTATGAGGTATTATCAGCAAATTTAATGCCGGGGATAAAAACAAGGGGCGCTTGGCCTGAACTTATAATAATTTCAGGGATTAAGTCTTATTGGTCACCTGACCATGAGAATATATATGCGGCCAACTTTTTGGCCTTGAAAATGGCCTGCAAGTTTTTTGATAAGCTTATCTATTGATTCTATGTAGATTTCTTTAAGGCCAAGATCCTGTCCTTTATTTAATGGTTTTTGCATTTCTAAATAATCTAATCGCTTGCCCTTCGGAAGCTGAATGAAACTCTTACGAATCGTTTTATAGCCCAAGTCTTCATAGAAACGTTTCGAAACGAGAGAAGATTCCAGCGTTACCTTCTCGGTTCCATGTGAGCGGGCCATCTCTTCCGGAAGAGCCATAATTTTCTTGCCATAGCCGCATGTAATTATATATATATTGCTTTAGACGATAAACTGTCCACATTATTTATGTAAGGGAAATCCTATTTTTGTGTAAGGGATTACCTTACACTATCAATTATAACTAACAAAATTTAAACAGATAAAACATGCTGTTGCCATATTGTTTATTTAAAAGTGTGCGGCAATGTATCGAGGATGCGCTGTGCTGATGACGGTATAATCTATATCGGCTCTAAATAGTCACGTTCTTCAAAACAGCTATTTTGCTATTATATCGATAAATCTTAATGGTATAATATGTGTTTAGCCTTCCTATTATTCTGCGTGTATATTTTAAGCACCGAAAATTGCTTACCAAACTCTGTCACTGCGCTTATGAAAGTCTCCTTAAATTTTTACGCACCACTATTGGTTTGTCTGACGGTGTACCCGGTGTAGTGATGACCATTCAGACTTTTGGCGACTACATAGAAAAGTTTCATCCCCACCTTCACGCCATGGTCTCCGCTGCTCTATACCGGACACAATAAGTTCACCCGTTTCTGCTTCCAGTCGTCTAATGGTAATATAGGTTATTCAGTTAATTATAGTTTATAATAAAAATATTTTCTATTATTTCTCGTTGACAACAATTCTATTTTTAGCTATATTATAGAAAAAAAAATTTAATCTTTGACAACTTCTAAATAATGGGGGGAAGCGGTATGTTTAAAAGACTTAAATTAGTAGTAATAATTTTTTTATTTTTTTCTTTTGGAAATGTATGGGGCTTTGAATATAACACTGCTTCACATCATAGGGTTAAGAGGGTATGGTTGCCGAAATATACCACTGTTGTTGTTGATGCTAAATATAATCTCATGTGGGAAATAAAATCCTACAACATTTTTAGCGATCATCACAAGGACAAGCTCTTTACCTGGGAAGAGGCCTTTGCATACGCCGAAGCGCTCAATGCAGAAAAACATGCAGGGCGTAACGATTGGCGCTTACCAACAGCCCAGGAACTCGCAACATTGGTGGATCTTGGCGTTGGTCACCCTACTATTGACACTGATGCTTTTCCTGAGAATGGAAACTATTATTATTGGACACGATCCGAGTGGCCGGCATATCCGTCAATGGCTGCATACACCAATTTTATAAATGGAAATCAGTTTAAATGGGGAAAAAAAGGAAAAATGCGGGTACGCTGCGTATGCGGAGGTGGATTTAAAACAGCTCGGGCCGATGCTCCGGGTGATTTTGCCGCCAATGATCTGGTAGTCATTGACAAGGTCACAGGGCTGATGTGGGAACAAAAAACATATAATCCACCCAACGCAGAATACCAAAAACCGATTCAGCTTTCATTGGCCAAATGTCAAACTTTTGACATCTATGAACTATTAAATAAAATTTCAATAGATGAATTTATTAAGATTAGTTTTTTTCGCGGACAGCCTCTGTCGAACATTCTTATGGTTATGTCGGATCTGAGTAATGATTACTCAAATGCTCCCGACGCTTTTTGGCCATTTGCCTCAGATTTATTGAATGAAGAGTCGGAAACAACTTCAATGCTGGATATGAGATCAGCATTAAGGGTTTATACGCATGCAGAGGCTTTGAGGTATATTGATTTTTTAAATTCAATCAAATTAGCAGGATACGATGATTGGAGACTTCCTAGCGCTGCTGAAATGGCCACAATAATAGACAGATATAGGCAGCCTACAGTAAAGGAAGTCTTTGACCCAACCACGAACTGGCTCTGGTGGACTGACACATTGGACCCGGATAGAAAAAATTACTATTTCGCATGCTCCATTGGCGGTGTAATTTCGAACAGCGCTCAGGATGATTCTCCCTTTTGCGTCCGTGCAGTCAGGGGAATCATACATGATCCGATCCAGTTAGAACCGATTGTTATTGGACATAGATTTTAACGAAACAAATATAACCTGTAGCCTTGAATTCCATGCTTGATTTGTTCTAATATGTTGAGCTGCCGCCAAAGGAACCAAAAAAAAAGGTGATTCAAGCCGACCAGATAAAGGAAAATGTCCTCTATCCTGTTCCCCATGGCCAATATGTGTTTAGCCTTCCTATTATTCTGCGTGTATATTTTAAGCACCGAAAATTGCTTACCAAACTCTGTCACTGCGCTTATGAAAGTCTCCTTAAATTTTTACGCACCACTATTGGTTTGTCTGACGGTGTACACTGTGTAGTGATGACCATTCAGACTTTTGGCGACTACATGGAAAAGTTTCATCCCCACCTTCACGCCATGGTCTCAGATGGGCTTTTTCGAAAATCAGTGGCCTTCTATGTAATGCCCAAAGTTGATCTTGGGCCTCTTGAGGAGATCTTCCGCGCCAAGGTATTAAAGATGCTCAAAGCGGAGGGGATAATCGGCGATGCGCTTATCAATAATCTTATGAGTTGGAAGCATACCGGTTTTTTAGTGTACATAATGGAGTCAGAATTGCTAAAGATGATGAAGAAGGTAAAGAAAATGTGGCTCAATACATTATTCGTTATGTTGCGAGTCACGCTAAGATAATGAAAATAAAAGAGTATTTGATTTGACTTTTGGATGACGAAACTTCCTTTAATAATAAGTAGTTATCATAGCCGGCAACATAATACTGAACAAACTGAGAACATAATAATTGCAGATAAGGTAGAGGTCTCCTAATCTGGTCACTGGGTGGAATAACCCCTTAGAGGCTATCCAGCCAGGCCAGTATTTCTTGTTTATTTTCCCAATCAAGTAATTCATTTATTTTAGGATCACAACTTAAACTCGATTGGGTATATTCCACAAATTTTTTCAATATTTTTCGTTTATGGGATAGGTCCAGGTGCAGATATCCCATAGAGGATTGGACCATCTCGTGCCCTAAGTGATTTCGGATGTCGGTAATGGAACATCCTTTAAGCAGTAAATTTACTGCACACGAGTGACGGAAGCTATGGACCGGATTAAGATCTTCCAGGCGTTTAGGAGGAAGGGCCAAAGAGAGATATTTTTTACAGAGCCGATATATTCCATGCCTTGTAAAGGACTCACTACGCTGGTTAATGAAAAGCCTGCTGTGGTAAAGCGGCTTGGGTGTAGTGCGATATTTTGCAAGATAGCGGTTTATAAGATCAACAGTTCTTGGCCACAGTTGGATAAGGCGATAGCGGTTCCCCTTGCCCAGAATGGCCAGAGATTTTCTTTGAGGATCTAAATTTTCTATATTTATGGTGGTGATTTCAGTGGCTCTGGCCCCGGAATCATAGAGCAGGTTAAGGAGTGCATAGTCCCTGAATCCATCCTTAGTTTTAAGATTTACTGTTCCAAAGACCTTGAGCATCTCCTCATGGGTCAAAAAACCAATCAAAGTCTTCTGAGTACGCTTTTGAGGAAGGTTCAACAACCGCTCGGCCATTTGCTTTTCTTCCGGGTAGATCAGCCGTATCATTTTGGCAAAGGATTTAAGGGTACAAAGGCGCATATTCCTGGTCTTTGGGGTATTGTGCCGCTGCCTTTCCAGATAATCCAGAAAGGCCAGAATCAGCTCGGTTGAAAGATGCGCCAACGTAAGGGATTCAATCTTAATGGAATGATAGTCAGCGGCAAAGGGCAGAAACAAAGTAAAGGTGTCCCGATACGCACATATTGTCTTTGGCCTTACCCCCTTTATCCTGGGAAGATAGCGTTCAAAAAATTGATGAATACACGTTGAGAGCTTCATATTTTTTATAGATGAGATATGGTAAAATTAACTAATCCCTGACGCTGTTGGGCATCCAGGACCTTAAGATAGATAGCCGTATATTGATATTTGCAATGCCCCATATAGGCGGCAAGTACCGGCAAAGCATCCTGCGGGGATTTCCCCCTTTCTTTTATACTGTTTAAGGTGTTGATGGCAAAAGAATGCCTTAAACTATGGGTGGTGGGTGAGCCAAAGATAACATTACCTATAACCCGCTTTGTCTGATCAAGGCCGCAAGCTCTTACTGCCTGATGAAAAACCCGATAGATACCGTCCTTGGATAAACCTTTTTCCTTGTCTCCATATAATAGATAAGTGTTTTGGTCATTATGTGCTAAGCTCACCCTCACTGCCAGATAATTATTTATTTCATCAACTAAGGACGAAGGGATAGGTAACAGACGATCCTTTTTAAATTTGGTCTTCTCAATATAAAGGCACTTTTGCTGTTTATAATAATGGGAGCGTAATAGACATAGGGGCTCGCTAATCCTTAATCCACATCGAGCTTGTAGCAAAATGGCCAGGTAAACAGAAAAATCTTTGAGAAAATATCCCGGCTCCTTGCGCATACCCTCTCTGATTGCCTGCAGTAGACTTTCTATCTGCTTTTCAGAAAATACAAAGGGGATAAAAGCCTCCCTGCGTGGTCGGGGAATGTCTTGTAACGGATTTTCCTCGATAATTCCTCCTCTTACCAGGAACTGGAAGAACCTACGCACCTCATCCACAATTACCGTAATCGTACTGGATTTGCCTTTTATGCTTTCCCTGAAGGTAAGAAAAAATAAGGGCTGCAAAGAAGCCCAATCAGCCTCTGTTTGTTTCAAATAGCGGTCAAGGTGCCGAAGGTTTGATCTTATGTTCTTTATGGTGTATCCCAAAGATTGACGGTAACCGTTCACGGATTATGAACAGTGTTCTCTTCAAAACTTAGTAAATCCAAAAAAGGGGGCATTTTACTAAGTTCCATTTCTTGGGTCCAGAGGGCCTTCGCTACCATTTAAATGAGCAACTGTGCTGATCTCAGAAT
>DAOURK010000209.1 GCA_030625085.1 Pseudomonadota bacterium | reverse complement strand
GAGCAATTTGCTGGAGAGGTTATCGAAAAAATGAAAAACCAAAAAAATTAAAAATGATTTAATAGCTTTAAATTCAAAAAATTATGGCTACAATAAATAACGAAAACAAGAAAACTTTTTGTGCGGAAAATAGGTTATATAGACCCGGTTATACTGAATTTTACGTAAAATTATATCGAAGATTAAACCCGGTTATGTCGTAAAGAAATAAGAAAAGCTGATTCTATTGGAGGGATTAATTATAAAGACCTTGATTGTTGACGATGATGTTATTTTTCAACTCATTTTAAAGAAAATCCTTTCCTCTTATGGTGAATGCAATATCGCTATTAATGGGAAAGAAGCGATTCAAGCCTTTAGCTTAGCCTGGCAGGAGAATAAACCATACAATCTTATCTGTATGGACATTATGATGCCCGAATTAGACGGCCATCAATCGCTCCGACAGATCCGTAAAATAGAAGAGCTGTTAGAGGTCGATGAATGTCAAAAAGTAAAAGTAATTATGATTACCGCTCTCTGTAATCCGAAAAATATAAAAAAGGCTTACTATAATGGGGACGTTTCCTCTTACCTTACTAAACCTATAAAGAAACAAAAACTTATTAAAAATTTACAAAATATGGGCCTGATTAAGGAGTTGAGCGAAGTATAGAAACATCAAAGTGCGGGGGGTGCTGTTTTGCAGAAGTCTTTAATGATGCCATCGTAAAAAGTCAGATTTGGCAAATTTGTCATTTCGCCCGCAGGGAAAAAACATTTATTTTTCAACATATTGTGCAATAAAGATTTCTCACGGGAGTTTGCACTGAACATAGTAAATGTGTTCGAAATGACACATTGATAAAACTTTTTACGAGTTCATCAAATATAATCTCAAAAATAAAAAACTCATTTTTAGTAATAATATCAGCATGTTATGATATTTTTAAAATATTAACCGGACAGCAAAATAATCCGATGAGCAGAAGGACACAGTCCGAATATATAATAAATAGATAGATAGCTATATATATCATACATTAAATTAGACCCTGCTGAAGTTTATCCCGCATTCAATGCAAGGCAGGGATGACAGAATGATTGTCTGCAAAATATATAAATAAAAATTCTTAAGCTATTTAAATTATAAAATAATCAATAATGAATTTCGCACCATAGAATAGAAAGGTAAGGTTATGCCTGAAGAATTTGATGATGAATTAACGCAAGCATTTATTCAGGAAGGTCGTGAATTTATCGAGCAATTAGAGCCGAGTATTATAGAGCTTGGTCAGAATTGCCAAGAGGCCGTCTGTTGGGAGATGATGAATTGTGATCACTCCGAATGTCCACGGCATAATAAAAAGCTTTATATTCCCTGCTGGCTGCACACGGGGTTTGTGGATAAGGGCCGGGGTGTTTGCGCCTTAGCCAAGTCCAAGCAAGACTGTCTCTCCTGCCGGGTATTCCAAGCGACCAACGGCAATAATGAAAAGGTAAACGCTATCTTCCGTCCTTTTCACTCCATGAAGGGGACCTCCGGATTTTTAGATTTTAAAGCTATAACCCAGGTGACCCATACGGCTGAAAACCTGCTTGATCTGATCCGCTCCGGAGAAATTAAATTTACCCGGGATCATATCGATCTTTTATGCCGGGCCCTTGATTTTATCAAAGAGGCCCTGGATCACGTGGAGGATTGCCTGAATGACCACGCGCTGGAGGCTCAAGCTAATAGCCTGGCCTCCACCATACAAAAAGCTATAGAGAAAGCCAAGGCTAAGTGCTGCCCTGATGAAAAAAGTATCGCCGAAGCAGATACTCCTGCCGCCCCTGCCGGTGACGCAGGAGCGGATATTCCTGCTGATTTTAGAATTGAGATTACTCCTGAAATGGTAAAGGGCTTTATAGAGGAGGCGGATGAGCTTTTGCAGCAGATGGAGCAAGGCCTTCTTGACTGGCTTAAGTCCCCTGATGACATGGGACTGATCTCAGAATTATTTCGCGCTATCCACAGTTTTAAAGGAAATTGCGGATTTTTAAGTTTTAAAGATTTAGAGGAGCTGAGCCAGGAGATGGAAACTCTCCTTGAGGCGGTCAAGTCAGGTATAAGTATGGATAATAACAAGGCGGCTGAGCTTCTTTTGCAGCTTAAAGATGTCCTGCGTGAGGCAGTAGCTGATATTTCGCAGAATGGCAAGGGAGAGATCGAGGGCCTTGCTGGCCATATTAAGGCTATAAAGGGAATCTTGCCCCAAGGTGAGCCGAAATCAGCGGAGGGGGAAGCGCCGCCATTTTTAGGTGAGATTTTAGTTTCCGATGGAAGCGTAAGCAAGAGCGATGTGGATGCCGCCCTGGCGGAACAGGAAAGGCCCCTCGGCGAGATATTGATAAATAAGAGCGCCGCCACACCAGAGCAGATTGAGCAGGCCTTAGCCAAGCAGGAAGAGGTAAAAGAGAAGCAGGGCATGGACAGGAGGCGGGTAAAACGTCAGGACATGCGTGTTGACGTGGATAAGCTTGATAGTCTTATCAATATGATTGGTGAATTAGTCATAGCCAAAAACATGCTGGTAAATAATCCTGATCTGGAAGGTATGGAATTGGAGCATTTCGGCAAGGCCGCCCAACAGATGAATAAGATAGTTCAGGATCTGCAGGAGTCGGCCATGGCAATCCGCATGATCCCCGTTGCCGGCCTTTTTCGGCGGATGATCAGGCTGGTGCATGATCTTTCCGTCAAATCCGGCAAGAAGGTTGACTTTAAACTTAAGGGAGAAGAAACGGAGATTGATAAGACGGTTATAGAACTTATCAGCGATCCTCTGGTCCATTTGATTCGTAATTCAGTTGATCATGGCCTGGAGGCTCCGGAGGAACGGGTAAAACTCGGCAAACCTCAGCTAGGATACATCTCCCTTTCGGCCTCTCACGAAGAGGGAAAAATTTTGATTACCATTGAGGACGATGGGGAGGGGTTAAATAAAGAAAAAATCCTGTCCAAGGCCATAAGCAAGGGCCTGGTTGAAGGGGATGGGAGTAATCTTAGTGAAGAAGCCATATTCGGGCTTATCTTCCTTCCCGGATTTTCTACCGCCGAGAAAGTGACCGATGTATCCGGCCGGGGTGTGGGGATGGACGTAGTCAAACGAAATGTGGAAAAGATAAACGGCAAAATTGAAGTAAAAAGCAAAAAAGACTGCGGAACAAAATTTATCTTACACATCCCCCTGACCATGGCTATTATAGAGGGAATGATGGTCCGGGTGGGAAACTGCAAGTATATTATCCCCATTATGAGCATAAAGCAAAACTTCCAACCAAGCCCGGAGGCAATCACCGTTACCCCGGATGGACAGGAACTGGTGCGGGTCCGGGAAAATCTCATTCCCATTGTCAGACTTCATGAATTGTATAATGTCACGCCTGATCATAAAAAGCTTCATGAGGGGGTATTAATTATTATGGAAGCCCATAGTATGAATGTTTGCCTTTTTGTAGATGAACTATTAGGGCAGCAGCAGACAGTAATCAAAGGGCTTTCCAAATATATTGGTGGGGCTCGAGGAGTATCCGGCTGCACCATTCTCGGAAATGGAGAAATATGTTTAATTCTGGATGCAGGAAGTCTTATGGAGGGAATTAATATAAAAAATGAAGCATAAATCCGGTCCGCTAAAATTAAAATGAAAGGGGGACTGCTTTAGGATCTTAAATTTATTAATTTATAAATCATTACTTATTGATAAATAAAAAATAGGAGGTGTAATAATGGCTGATAACCAAAGCAAAGTCATTGTGGGCGATGATCTCAATGATGAAGAGGATGAGGATACTCAAAAGGATAAATTTTTGACCTTCCATGTTGGAAACGAAGATTACGGAATTGATATAAGATACGTCACCGAAATCATCGGCATTCAAAGAATTACCGAAATCCCGGATATGCCCGCTTTTATCAAAGGGGTAATCAATCTCAGGGGCCAGGTAATTCCCATCATGGATGTGCGAACCAGATTCAACCTTGAATCCCGCGACTATGACGACCGGACCTGTATCATGGTAGTAAATATTAACCAAACCTCCATAGGTTTGGTGGTAGACACGGTAAGCGAGGTAATAGACATCCCGGAGTCCCAAATCGAGCCGCCTCCCAGGGCCGGCAAAGGAACGGAGAGCCGTTATCTAAAAGGCATGGGCAAGGTTGAAGATGAGGTAAAAATACTCCTTGATGTAAACAAACTGCTCTTTGATGATGAACTGGAACAAATTGCCAAATGATAAAAATAAAATGATAGAAGAATAACCCGAGGAGGAATCAAAAATGGAGAAAAGCAATATGAAAAATTTAAGAGTATCTAACATTTCAATAAATCTTATGATCTTAGCCACAGCTTCGATATTCATAGCTATTTGTTCCATCGGCCCAGCTTTTGCTCAAAAGCACAAAACCGCTAATTATAAGGGGGAGTCCTGGGATAGCGTAATGAATGAACTGCATGAGCATATTGAGGAACTGGTAGATTTCGCTAACGAAGGGAACCTGAAAGAAATCGAAGCAGTAATCCCTGAGGTAATAGAACATGCTCAAGAAATGATTGCAGCATCCCAAAAGGAACATAATGAAGCGGGTATAACATACGCGAAGAAAATAGAACAGACAGCACCGGCAATTCTTAAAGCAGCCCAGGCTGGAGATAAAGCCAAAATCAGGGTTCGTCTTAATGATATTAACAAGTTCACTCATAAGATAATGGCCAGTAACCCAACCTGGATAATTAATGAGATGTACGTACATGTTAAAGAGATGAAAGCTGCCTTAAAAGAAGGCAATACTGCGGAGCTTAAGGACATTGCCCAGGAAACCTATGGACATATGACCGATCTGTCAATGTCCCTGAAAAAAGCCGGAAAGACAGCAGCCGCTAAAGCCAGCAAAGAGAGTAGAAACTATATGAAGGAGGTCAAGAAAGAAATAAATGTAAGCGCTAATATTTCCGGATTTGAAAATTCCCTTAAAAAAATTGCTACTAAAATTTAAGGGGGGTTGTTTTTAAAAATAACACATTTAGGTATTTATATTTAAGAGATTCCTCCTCGATCCCTTAAATAATTTTGAACTTGATATTATACTACAAGATCAGAATATTGAAGATAAAGTTGGAAAGAAAGCCTTAAGTTAAAAGAGAACCACATATATGAAAGGACGAAATAATGCAGAATAATAAGAACGGCACAGGAACAAGTTTTAGTATTAAAAGTAAATTATTGGGTATGTGCGGCTTGATTATTTTAGTCTTTTTATTGGCCGTTGGCTATGGGATTAATTCACTTAAGCGTCAAAAAAGAAACCTTACAGAAATACAGTCTCAGATTAAAATGACTGAGCTGGCGCAAGAGATACGCTTACATACTGTTGAAATACAGGAAGCAGTGACTGATGCTTCTTTAACACGTGATGAGGAGGTAATTGAAGAAGCTGCGCAATCAAAAGGAGAGGCTATTGAGCACATTGATGAATACATTGAGTTGGTCAAAGAAACAGAAAACGACAAAGAATTAATCTCCGCCTTAGGCGCTCTTAAACCAAGAATAGAGGACCTTTATAAGCAAGGTGTGGAAATGTTTGGGGCGTATTCGGAAGAAGGACAGGAAGCTGGCGATATGGTCATGGAAGATGTAGATGCACTCTCGGAAGAAGTACTGACGAAGGTAAATCTCCTGGCCGAAGAAGAGGCCAATCATCTAGCTAAAGTCATCAAGAATTCCGGGGAGGTTGGAGACGCCGCTATAACCGGTACAGTTATTATGTCAATTATTGCTTTTGTATTGGGTATTATCTTAAGTATATGGATTGTCTCAGGAATTTTGAAACAATTAGGCGGAGAACCTACTTTGATGGCTGATATGGCTAAAAGAATTTCTGAAGGCGACTTGAATATAGAATTTACAGATACAGGTAAAAAAAGAACGGGTATCTATGCTGCTTTTGGCGGAATGGTCGATGCCTTAAAATACAAGGCAAACATTATAGCGCGGATTGCAGACGGCGACCTTACTGATGATATAAAGACAGCCTCAGAAAATGACGCACTTGGCCACTCTCTTGTAAAGATGGGCACAGACCTTAATAATATCATAAGCCAGGTTGTTATGTCGGCCGAACAAATGGCCTCCGGCTCGCAACAGGTATCGGATTCCAGCCAGTCGGTCTCGCAAGGGGCAACAGAGCAGGCCTCATCCCTGGAGCAGATTACCAGCTCCATGAATGAGATGGGCTCTCAAACCAAACAGAATGCCGAGAATGCCACTCAGGCCAATAAACTTGCCGATGAGGCCCGCAGTGCTGCGGAAAAAGGCAATGGTCGGATGCAAGAAATGATTCAGGCCATGGGTGACATTAATGAGTCCGGCAAGAATATCTCCAAAATCATCAAGGTAATAGATGAGATTGCTTTTCAAACCAACCTCCTGGCCCTTAATGCCGCCGTAGAAGCTGCCCGGGCCGGAAAGCACGGCAAGGGGTTTGCAGTGGTGGCTGAAGAGGTAAGGAACTTAGCCGGCCGCAGCGCCAAGGCGGCCAAAGAGACGGCTGAACTTATAGAGGGCTCGGTTAAGAAAACGGAAAATGGGACGGA
>DAOURK010000108.1 GCA_030625085.1 Pseudomonadota bacterium | reverse complement strand
TTACAAAAAATAGCTAATAACGTCTAGTTGTTGGGAAAATTTTGACTCACGGGAGCCTCTCCGGGTAAATTTAAAAAAAATTGTCGGGGTTGGCCATGCCCCTGCTTATATATTCGGGGGTTTTCGTTCAGGCACTATTTATATCAAAAAGATTCGCTATTTGATTAATAGTTGAATTCGGATTTGCTCCTTCGATAAGAAGTAATGACCCTCCATTTGCTATATAATATTCTACAGTATTTTTTTCTTTTTGGCAAAAATTTTTCGTTGGAGAAGCAATAACCAGGCAAGATGCTTTATCAAGGATCTTTTTAGTGAGACAACTATCATACAATACCTCGGGAAAGATATCGACCCTTCCAATATTATACAAAAGGTTATCATAGCTCGTTGGAGCCAAAAAACGCTCACTATTACCAAAGCTCAGGCAATGGCGAGGACCATGACTTGCCTCAAGAATTACTTTTGGCGGAAGAGGGCGTATTGATTTTGGCTTAGGATATAAAAAACGATTAAGGGTAAAGCATAAAAGATAACCTAGAGTCCAACCAATTCCTACTGCTATGATAAGTTGATATAAAAAGATTTTGAAATCAAGCCTCTTTTTAAATAATAAAACAAGAAAAAAACAGAGGGCTATGAGTGTAAGCCAGAGAAAAGGATTAAAGCTACCCTTATCCCCTAACCATCCGAAAACACCCGCAATCAATTCTCTCCGCCCGACAGTAAACATAAGGTAATTGTTAAAACAAGTAGAATCAGTAAAAGCGACTACTCTACCCTTTCCATACTTTGCCCCAGCCATCAGACAATAACTGCCAAAAATTTCCTCAGCATCTATCTTGGTGTTTCCAAAAAAATTATCATAAAAATAATTCACCTGGTCGGCAAAAGATACAATAGGTGAGCATATCAAAGGAAAAGCCGGTGGATGTACGGTAAGGGAATCTCCTGTGGCCCAGATAAAGTTCTTTATATATCGGGTGGAAGGATGATTTCTCAAATGTGGAGGATCAGAAATTATCCATCCGCCGTCTACAAAATAAACAGAATTTTGTTCAAATCGAATACCAAAATCTTGTGACAGCTCATTTAAATGTTTATTCATAAAAAATACATCAGTGTGATCCCCTATTAAAAATACACTCCCGCCTTTAAATACAAAATCTTTTATTACTTCTATTTCTTTCTGAGTAAATGGGGTGGTAATGCATTTTAAAATAAGCACTGCCTGAGTATCGATGTATTGATCCTGCAATTGATTTAAAATAGCGGAGTCTATGGCTTTGGTATAAGATATTTCAACCCCATTGAGCAAAGGGGCCATACTAATTTTATCTGTTAATATAGTGACCTGATAAAAATGCCTTAAATAATCTAAAAATGAATGATAACTGTTTTCAGCCAATGTTCCATATATGTGCTCATTAAAATCTATAAGGCTGGATTCCCAATCACTGTGTATTTCATCAATTAAGCAATGAATTTTTCTATGAGTAGTAAATCCATAAAAAGAAAAAGAGGCAGTTAAAAACAAAACAATCATAACGAGAGACGCCCATAGCCAAATGTCATTTTTAGCCGAGGTTATCGGGTAAAGCTGCGGAACAGTGATATTGACTTCAATAAGGTTAAATTCATAAAAAAGAATAAGCCATAAAGGGACTAAAGGCATAAAAGAAATAAGAAGAACTCTCCAGTAAAGTAAATTAAAAGGGGCAAAGCCGGCCAACATGATCTTTGGCAAAATACCGGCGATAATTGAAAACCTGACCAAAAGATAGAAATAATGAATAAAAAAAGCAAAGAAAAGGGCAATGAATTTTCTTTTATAACTGCACTTAGCCAAAATGATAACTGCCAAAAAGGTCAAGGTGAAAGCCAGCCAAGGGTAAAACCCCAGCTTCACTAAATCGCAGGTAACCTTTTTCCCTTGAAAAAGAATGGCCCCGGATACGACTTCACTGTTTTTTCCAAAAAGGTTCAGTAACCCGGATATCTGATAGGCAAAAAAATGTATTCCCTTCTCCGGCCTGCCCTGAAAAAAATTCATCACTAATTTTGTCATACCAAAACCAAGACTTGATAAAAACAAAAAGCAACCCATTTCACAGAACCATTCGAGATCTATAATCAGACCTACAAGAAGAATACAAAAGGCGGTCAGAAGAAATGATAAGGTAATAAAGTTAAAATAAAAAATGGTGAGTATATCAAGGCCTATAATTAAAACAAGGGGAATGATCCATACCTTTTCAGACGAACATCGGCCAAAGAATCGCCCGAAAGTACCAAAAAAATTGGTCTTCCCAAAGCCCACTTCTTGGCCGAGAGCATTTTGCTGAAGGGTACTTTCAGATAAACTCTTCGATCTTCGCCAAAAACCAATAAAGAGAAAAATAAGAAAGCCAAGGCAAATGTATAAAAGATCATGTTTGACCAACTGGTTATGGATCTGCATAGGAGCAAGGGTGATCAAGCCCCACCATAAAGCCACAAATAACCAGAGGCTCATGAATTTAAAAATAATTCCCACTAAGCGTACATGCTTACTTTGGCTTTTCATTGAAAAATATCCCTGTCTGGTAATTATAAAGCATATGTAAGGTAATCAATTATATTCCGGATTATCCGAATTTTATCAAAATCAATAACTTTACCCTCAAACTCGGTGATATAATTAGCAAAAAAACGATCATCCCCTATGGCAATTATCCTTCCTTGGCCAAATTCTTTAAAGGTAATTACCGGTTTATCATTAATAAGGGCGATAGGCTGGCCCCCACGCACCATACATGGATTTACCATCTTAACATGAGGGACCCACTTAGTGACTGGGTGAGGTATAGATTGAGCTCTGAAGTTCCCATAAGGCAGACGGATAGGCAAACCGAAGGGGGACAGAATAGGTTGATGGACACTCAAAGGGTAACGGTCCTTAAATAAACCAAACCGCTCCCATAGCGCCTGAGAGCACGCCCATTTTCTGGCGACCTCAACCAAAAGCAAGCCCCCGCCGGTTTCTACAAATTGGGCAATATCTTCTATCTCTTGATCACTAAAGGGTTTATTTGGGCAGATAACAAAATAGGCCTTATGAGCAGAGATCTCATCCTCATTAATTTGGCCCCGGGATTTTATGACAGGGTATAAGTCTGATCTAATGATTTGACTTACCAAACCTTCAAGACCCGTATCAGAATTTTCCCTGTTAATCCAATAAAGGGAGTATTCATTTTGATGGGCCATATCAATCAGGATTTTATTCGGCACCTCTTGAGGTCTTGGGTAACACTTAAGATTTAAAAACCCACCAAGCCAAAGAGAAAAAATCGTAGAAATAATCAAAAGAGCCAATAAAATTGAGGATAAAGACCGTCGATAGATAATGACACCTAATAATAGTAAAATAAAGATAGCAAGAGCTATAAGAGCGGCCTTTCGTCGGGAGCAATCATCCTGCCGGTGGTTTAACCAATCAAAAAGCCGGTAGGCAAAAATCCGGTTTTGGTAAAGAGAGGCGTTTTGGAAATAAGCCGAATCTCCCATAACAAAAACCCTGCCTTGCCCATAGAGACAATCGGCCACAAGGCACAAATCACGGATTCTCTCCCCCCGATCAAGTCTCGAATTTCCCAGGTAGCCATGGTCTTCATTATCAGGGTCGCCAAAGTCGGAAAAAGCTGCATGCCTTGAGAGGATAACCGGCCTGGCAGGAGGTTTAATATCCAGAGACGCTCCAACACTGAAATTTACCTTTTCAAGATCAAAAATGGCCGGATGAGGACGATAACAAAGATCTGTACGGTCGTTAGTCTGAAGCCAGATAGTATCAAAACGAAGACCTATACCGAATTGTTCAATTACCGGATTTAACGAAGAAAGCACATTACTCAAATCACTATGATCTCCTATAACAAGCAAACCGCCTCCATGAGATACAAACTCTTTTATTACCTCTATCTCATCCCGTGTATAGGGCAAAGAGGGCATAATGAGCGCCAGGATGCTCGATTCAGATAATGAAGCGTGAGTTATTTGATGAATAAAATCAACCTGAAAATTATGCCTCTTCAGCAATTTCACCAACTTGGCATGGCCAAAAATAGCGCTCGTATCCATATGTTTGTTGTAGTCAATTTGCGGACTTTCAGTTGTTCCATGGCCAATATCAAATACAATTCTGCCATTTTTTGGGGACCCTTTAGGAAAACTGACCATAAAAAAAGTTAAAGCACCTCCTAAAACAGCCAGGAAAAAATACAGGGCAAAGTCAGCAGGAGCAAGCTCTTTTGCCTGAGAAAGCTCCCCTCCCCTCCCCTTTCGATTGCCCTTCGACCAATGAGAAAAATATATGCCCGCCATCAGGCCAAGGCCGATAAGGAGTAAATTTTCGTAAAAAGAAGGCACAAACCCATAAAGCTCTGCTATAGATAAGGGGGCAATTAAACAGGATGAGAAAATAAGTAAATCTTTTATTCCTGAAGGATGGAAAATACAAGATAAGGCCAAAGAAATAAAAAAAACATCATAAATGGCCAGCCGGCATGGCGGGAGAAAACTTTTGCGAATGAGGGCCAGGATAATAACAGCAAGGGCAAATATCCACCATACCCAATTTCTCTTAAAACGGGGAAAATCTCTCCATAAAAGAATATATGAAAAGGAAACAAGAAACCAGATGGCAATAGTAATCTGAGATGGCCAGACTACCTTTCTCAACCAGATAAAAGGCAATCCGATAAAAAGAAAAAGACTGAAGGTTACTATGCATTTAGCAATGAGTATCCGATTTATCTTCATCAGATAATATTACACCTCAACTAACCTCAGCAAAATCCCAACTCTTTTAACAAGGCATTCATTTCGGCCTCAGCCTCGCGCCTTTCTTTATCCAGCAGACGTAATTTTTCAAGTTCTTCCCTCACATCCAAGCGCTCCTCTTCCTCAACTATATCAACATAACGGCTAATATTTAAATTGTAATCATTATCTCTAATCTCATCGAGTGTGGCCACTTTAGCATATTTATCCTCATCAGCAAATCTTTGATAAGCCTTTACAATGTGATTAATATCTTGTGGACGCAAGTAATTTTGATTTTTACCAGCTTCATAATCAAAAGCTGCATAAATAAAAAGCACTTTGCCTTGGCGCTTATGAGATTTGCGACGATTAAAAACTAAGATAGCTGCCGGGATACTCGTGCCATAAAAAAGATTGGGCGGAAGACCGATGACAGCCTCAAATAAATCATCTTCCACAAATCCCTTTCTTATCCTGCCTTCAGCGCCTCTCCGAAAAAGTACGCCATGAGGGAGGACCACACCAACCATACCATCAGCCTCTGTAGAAGCCAACATATGTTGCACAAAAGCTAAATCTCCCTTATTTTTTGTTGGGATTCCATAGGAAAAACGCTTATATATATCATTCTTGGCCGTATCCCATCCCCATGCATCAAGACTGAATGGAGGATTCGCTATTACTCGATCAAATACCATGAGCCGGCCGTCTTCAATTAATTTAGGGTCACGTATTGTATCTCCCTTCTCAATACGGGCTTCAGAAAGACCATGGAGCGCCATATTCATCTTGCACATAACCCATGTACCTAAATTCTTTTCCTGTCCGAAAAGAAAAAGATCAGCCGGATCATCTCCCTGCTCTTTCAGGTAATGAGCACACTCAATAAGCATCCCCCCCGAACCGCACGTAGGATCACAAATACGCATCTCCTTCCGGGGCCTGAGAATTTTAACCAAAACCTCAACGACGCTTCGAGGTGTATAAAATTCCCCTCCTTTTTTGCCGGCATCATCAGCAAACCGCTCTATCAGATATTCGTATGCTCTGCCAAAAATATCCGGCTCAGAAAGGTTTTGGTTGCCCAGAGGCAGTTTGGAGAAATGTTCAACAAGGCGAAAAAAAAGAGTATCCCGGGTTTGAATATCACCCAGCTTTCGAGCGTCATTAAAATCAACCCCAGTCAAGACGCCTCTCAAATTGGAGCAGGCATGGTCTTCAATTGTAGAACAGGCATTATTAAGAATATCGCCTAAATGGTGGGTTGCCTTACGTATTTGTGACCAGTGTGCCTTCGAAGACACAAAAAACCGGTGTTTTTGCGGATATTCGCGAGAAATTAATGCTTTATTAGAAAAATCTACGGCTTCCAATTCCCGCACTTCAATGCGTCTCTCTTCTTCCTCAAAAACATCAGAAAGCCGTTTAAGAAACAAAAATACAAAAATATAATTTTTATAGTCACTGGAATCTATGTACCCTCGTAAAATATCTGATGCCGCCCAAAGATGTGCCTCAAGTTGTTGTTGGGTGACTTTTGCCACAGGCAAATCCTCGCTACTATGCTACATCTTATTTTTATGCAACCTCGGCAACCTCGGCAACCACGGCAAAACGTCTGATCTTTCGCTTGAGGATTTTAATTTTTCTTCTCAAAAGCTTTACTTTAATCTTATCCTTCCCCTTCAAAGCCTCTTCTTTTTCTTTTTTAAAAGCCATTATCTCTTTTTTTAAAGATTCCTTAGAAACAGCTTTATCCTTTTTCTTTATTTTCTTCTTAACGACCTTCTCCGGCTCTTCTTTGATTTCCATAACCTCCATTAAGGCCTGCATTAATTCAGCTTTCTTCATTGAATTAATGGCTGAGCTAATCTGATCCTTATACTTTAAAGCTTCTTCCCTTAACTCGGACACAGTCATTTTTTCCAGATCTTTTTTTTGCATCCAGATCATCCTCCTTATGATTATATATTACATGATATATTACATGAAAAATAATCTATCCATCTTTATGCTTACAACATCAATTCTCATTTTGGCTTGTCAGCCTTACGTTCGACAGGATTAACAGGATTCTTTCTTTTTTATCTTGTACATTCTGTTTATCCCGTCTAAAAACTCTTGAACGAGCTGTTCACCCCCGAGGATGAAAATTTTGACTTTTTCAGTAAAGTCTATTTTTAAAAATGCGCTTCCATGGTAAAAAACAGGCTGGGAAGCCTTATAAAAAAGGTATAAATCATGATAGATCAGGGTTAATGAACCCTTGATGGGGGTAATAAAAAGGCAATAATTCACCCCCATATTAACGTAGGATAATTTTATAAAAAAATTGCGAAATCTTATTTTTTTCTTATAATAACACTTTTATTTTTTTCAGTAAAGCCCAACCATTACTATGCAGTAATTATCATTATTGACTTTATTCGAATGAACGTTGACAAAATGTTCGCTGACGTTCCTCTCCTTTTCATAGTAAAAATTGCTAATCACCAAGGCGGCAATTTTAAATTATCTTTACAGTTTTTCTTTAACAGCTTCAACTTTTCTTTTTATGGTTAATTTCTTATCAATTCGATCATCTATCTTAATAGCCGTCAAAACTCTTCCAGTTCCCTTTTCCAAGACAACCTGATGCATCTTTTTAGCTATATCCAATAATATGTCTAATGAAGAGGCTTCAATTATGGTTCCCATGGCTGTTATTTCGTATATAATATCTTTTTTTTCTCTTAAAACCATCACTGAATCAGCTATGTATTTACTTATTGAAGTTGCCTGAGTCCCTATAGGAATAATACTTATTTCCATAATTGGCATGGCACTATCTCCTTTCTGCATTTAAAAAATATTTACCCTATTAACCTATTTACTTTCTCCATCTTATATAGTGCCTGAACGAAAACCCCTCTTTTTGTCATTTCGACTGAAAGGAGAAATCTTTTAACGGCAGCATTTCCAATAGCCTAAGATTTCTCGCTTCACTCGAAATGACGATTTTGGTTAGTTTTCGTTCAGGCACTATATATGTTATGTTATGACCTTATCGGCAAAATTTAAACAATTTTATTCTCCCATTAATCTTCTCAGCTAATTCCCTGTAAAATATATATTTTATTATGTTATTTTTTTTGTTTGCAATTTCCCTCCACTTTTCGTAATATTCATGCCAATTCATCGTCTGATAAGAAACTGAAAAAAGTGCTGATTAATAATCAGCACATGGGGCACAATCAAAAAAATAGGGGGGAAGTAAGCAAAAAAATGAGTAAAGATAGTAAGCTCTATCAACTTTTAGAAATTTTTACCATGAAAACTGAAACTTCAACCTATAAACAAAATAGGTTGAATAAGGAAAATAATCTGTATAATAATCCTCCCTCTTACCTACCCAAAAAGTGCAATAATCAATGTATTGATTGCACTCTTATCTTTTGTCTGAAATGAATCTTTGAGGCAAATTCCAAAACTATGCTCCATCAATACCACAGAGGTAATTTTAATAAACTTATAAGAATGTAATTTAAATAAAGATCTAAGTAAAAAAAGAAGACGATAAGAAATTAGATGATGTACTAAGCAAATAATATCGACTGAATTTCTTTAAAATTAGTAAAAAAGGTTAGGGAAAATAATTTTTGATGTATTCTCAGAAATATTTAAAAGGTATGATAATATGTCTCAAATTATCTATGAAAACGATGAAGCTGTTTTCACCTTCAAATACCAAGATATATACGAAAAATTATCCCAGACCATAAAAAAAACTCATTTCCATGATATTTTCATGCTGTTCAAATGGCTGCAAGATAACTCCGACAGGGGTGAACAGGACATCAAAATTAATGCTCATAATTTATACCGCGATGGAGAATATTTAAACCATATTGTTTATCTCATCAGAGACCTGTTCGCTGATCAAAAAGGCATTATATATTGTAAGAAATGCATGCATATTATCCCAACCTCAAAAATCAAAAAACACCAAACTACCGCCATTCAAGCGGTTAATAATCAAATAATAGAGCGTTTAAGGGAAAAATCGGGATTTCATAAATCTGTCGAGTTTTCTAACATTGGGAGAACTAAATACCTTTGTAATAAAAAACATGAACTATTCGGCCTCATAGATTGGCAGTGAAATAGCATGGAATTTTTTAAATTGATTTAAAATAAGCAATTACCGCTTGTCCCAAGGCTATACCCCCATCATTGGCAGGGACCTTCTGTTGTATATAATAATCAAACCCTTGTTCAACAAACTTTTCCGTAAGCAAAGAGACTAATAAACGATTTTGAAAAACTCCTCCACTTAAGACAACACTGGTAATTCCGCACTCTTCCCGAATTTTTCGGCACATATCTACAGCTATCTCGGCCATGGTTACATGAAAAGTAAAAGCAATTGCAGCCGAAGACTTTTGATTAACCGACTCTTTGACAATTTGTTTAATCATGGGCGTAACATCAATTTGATATTGTGAATCTATTTGATTAATTAAATATGGATAGGCACTAATGTTATTTCTCTTGCGGATTGAAGAAGCCAGATACTCTAACTCAATAGCAGCCTGGCCCTCAAAGGTGTTTTTATTTCTTACACCCAAAATAGACGATATGGATTCAAAAAGTCTTCCAGCGCTGGAGGTTAAAGGGGAGTTAATTCCTTTTTTGAGTGTTTCCAGAATAGCTGAAAGTTTTTTATTATCCATCTGAAAAAAAAAAGGTAATGCCAAGTCCATCAAATTGTCGCCAAATGTTTGGTACAAATAACTGATAGCCATACGATAAGGTTCCTTGATGGCCTTTTCTCCTCCCGGCATAGGGAGGTAAGAGAAAAAAGCCTTACGTTCAAAAGAAAAAAAATCAGCTACTAAAAATTCGCCTCCCCAGACACAACCATCCTCTCCATACCCTGTGCCGTCCCAGGCAAGGCCGATAACCTTTTTCTTGAGGCCGTTTTCCGCCATACAACTGGCCACATGGGCATGATGGTGTTGCACTGGAATCTTTATATCATATTCTGAAACTTTTTCAGCGTATTTGGTGCTCAGATAATCCGGGTGCATATCATAAGCAATAATCCTTGGATTAACCTTCAAGATTCGTTTCATCTTATTGATTGTATGTTCAAAAAAATTAAAGGCTTCCAGGTTCTCCAAATCACCGATATATTGACTGACAAAAGCATCCTTGCCCCTTGTCAGGCAAATGGTATTTTTTAATTCCGCCCCACACGCCAGAATCTGCTCCACATGGTAATCCAAATGAATTGGCAAGGGACAGTATCCACGAGATCTCCGAAGCATGGTTTCGGTTTTATTGGCAATATAAACAACTGAATCATCACTGCGCGTATAAATATCCCGATTATGCAACAGATAATAATCGGCTATTCCTTTCAACCGCTCCAAGGCTTCTTCATTGGAAAACACAATCGGCTCTTGACTGATATTCCCGCTGGTCATAACCAGGGCAAGATATGGGCCATCCATGAGTAGATAGTGCAAGGGAGTATAGGGAAGCATTACCCCAAGGTCTTGACTTTTGGGCGCCACTGACGGGGCAAGAAGCGAGGCTTTTTTCTTTTTTAAAAGGACAATTGGTCTTTTAATCGAAAGAAGACTCTTTTCTTCCTCTTTGGAAATAAAACACAATGATTTACTCTTTTCTATACTATTTACCATTAAGGCAAAGGGCTTTTCCTCACGTCTCTTCCTCTGGCGCAGGTTTTTTACCGCCTCTTCATTTTGCGCATCACACACAAGATGAAAGCCGCCCAGTCCCTTAACCGCTAAAATTTTCCCCTGAGACAAAAAAATTTTGGCCTTGGTTATTCCATCACCCGCCTGTTCATTCCCCTGTGAATCAAGCAGCCAAATCTTAGGGCCGCAATCCGGACACGCATTTGGTTGAGCATGGAACCTACGATTAGTTATCTCCTTGTATTCTTTCTGACATGCAGGACACATGACAAATTTTTTCATAGTTGTCTTGGGGCGATCATAAGGAATGTCCCGGATGATGGTATAGCGGGGGCCACAATTAGTGCAATTGATAAAGGGATACCCGAACCTTCTATCTTGGGGGTCTTGAAGTTCCTTAAGGCAATCTTCGCAAGTTGCCATATCAGGGGAAATTAAGGTAAATTCCCAGGGCTGAACAATACTTTTTTTAATGACAAAATCTTTATAGTCTACAGGCGGCAAGTAAGAAACGTCTATATGGGTTATTAAAGACATGGGGGGCGCATTCTCAGAAAATCCCTCCACAAATTTCTTTACATCTTTACTTTTACCCTCAGCTTCAATTTCAACCCCCAAAGAAGCATTTAGGACCCACCCGGTTAAATTATTTTCCCGGGCAAAACGATCAACAAAGGGTCGAAAGCCAACACCCTGAACAACGCCATAAACCAACAATCTGGCCCGGACTTTTTTATTCAAAAAGACCCCTCCCCCACTTATAGCACTACTTTAATTTCAGTTTTCAGAGTGCAGAGCTATTTTTTATCTTTGAGGCAAGCCAATTTATCCACTTATCAAAGCCCTGGCCGTTTTGGCAAGAGACTTCAAAAATCTTAAGTTCGGGGTTGATTTGTAAGGCATATTCTTTAGCTGTGGCCATATCGAAATTAGTAAAGGTTAATAAATCAATTTTATTAATAATCATGATTTGACTTTCACGAAATATGGTGGGATATTTAATGGGCTTATCATCTCCTTCGGTAACACTTAAAACCACAACCTTCATATCCTCGCCAAGTTGATAATTGGCTGGACAAACCAAATTACCGACGTTTTCAATAATTAAACAATCCACTTCCCCTAAAGGAAGATCGGGCAGGGTCATCTTAATCATATTAGCATCCAGATGGCACCCCCCTTGAGTATTAATTTGAACCACAGGGACCCCTAACGCATTAATCCGTTCTGCGTCTTTACTTGTTTGAACATCCCCCTCGATAATGCCAAGCCGAATATCAGAGGTTAAGAGCTCAATCGTTTTCTCTAAAATTGAAGTTTTGCCCGAACCTGGGGAACTAATCATATTTATCACCAAAAGTCTATTTTCCGAAAATAACTGCCGATTTTCCTCAGCTATAGCCTCATTAGCTTTGAGAATATTGGTTAAAACCTTAATTTCCACTCAATCTACCTCCATAGAATGAACCATAAATTCATTGCCTGATAATTGTTCAAGATCGCTGCTCTTGCAATCCGGACACGTGAAAATAAAAGACTCAACCATAAATTCCCCTCCGCAACTTTTGCACTTGCACCTCACCGGAATTTCTTCAATCTCCAATTGGGCGCCTTCCAGCATAGTTCCCTTGGATAAAATTTCAAAACAAAAACTTAAAGAAGAAGGTACAACAGCCATCATTTTCCCTACCTTCAAATGCACCTCATGTACCTTTTTGACCTCATTAACCCTCACCTGTTCTTCAACTACCTTAAATATTTCCTGCATCAGTGATAGCTCATGCACGATGAAAAACCCTTTTCACTATTGTGGATATCGATTTTCATAAAAGATTACTCTAGCAGATATTCTATTATATCGCATCTGAAAATTTAAAATAGAGGAATCCCCCAAAGCGCCACAGGCAATGCAAGTTGTGATAAAACTGAAGGATATCCGGCATTCGTCATGGTAATCTCAAAAAAGAGAACTGATTGATTTGCCCACGTCCCAAAATCTGTAGCCCCCCAAGGCGGGAGCAGATACTGATAATTCAAGGGCAAAGCGAGAGTTGGCACTTCTCCTGTACCAAAAGGTAGAAAGCCGGAGAATAAATCATAATACAACAATCCGCCGGCAATACCAGGGCTAAAATCATATAAAAACCAGGGATAATTAAGATCATTGTTCCATACCCAACAAGGCTGTATGGGTAATACAGTGTCCACATCAATAGTGCTTACAGCAGGCACGCCCAAGGGTGATAGTGCATCAACCCATAAGGGCCATAACAAATTATATGGGGGTATAGGTTGCCAATACTGCGCATTCACTGATGAAAGCATAAAAAAAGAGGTGATCGAAGCTAAAATAATTGTATATAAAACTATCTTTTTAACCTTATGCATCTGTTCTCTCCTTAACCTTGATAGTCTCGTAAAAACTCCGAAACAGGGATATATGTACACCATAGCTTGTTGAATTTATGGAATCCAAATTTTCTAAAAACGACTTTTTACGAGGCCATCAACCTTTAGTTGTTAAAAATTCAACGGGTTAATTTCTATACCCCTCCTTCCTTCAAAACGAAACACCCATGACCATAACTATTTAATATATTTTAAATCTTTATATATTTTACCATAATTTACGTAATTTTAAAATGATTTATTTCTTCCCCCGCCGACAAGGCAAAATTTTCGCTTTACGCTTAAAACAAGCACTGTAGCGCAGTTCTTTTACTCTGCGATAAAATTATAAAAAAATTAGTATAGGAGATATATGATTGCAAAACCTATATGTAAATTTTAAAAGAATTAATCATTAAAAAATCATGAAAAAATGATTCATCTTTTATTTTATCTATTCAAATCCCCCGCATAAAAACAACTTTATGTTGAATTTTACTATTAATATCTGGTATAATATTTATTATACTCATAATTTATTTTAATTATAACATGTAAAATGAATTCTATAAATGCTAAGTGATGCTGTAAGGTTAAAAATGAAGAGAATGTCCAAAATCTTGATTTTAGGATCAGGGATATTGCTCATTTCTCTTCTGCCTGTTCGAGCAGAAGAGATCCATGTACCTGCCAATTCACTCAACATTCAGGGGGCCATCAATGCTGCTGAAGAAGGGGATGAAATTATCGTTGCTCCTGGGACATACTGTGAAAATATCAATTTTTTAGGAAAGAGCATTATAGTAAAGAGCACAGACCCAAATGATCCGGATACAGTTGCATCTACCATTATTGATGGTACCGGAGCAGGAAGAGTTGCTACTTTCAGAAATGAAGAAGAAAATGACTCTGTTCTGAGTGGGTTTACCTTACAAAATGGTAATGCTCTCACCGGGAATTATGGAGGAGGAATTTATTGCTATAAGACCTCGCCAACTATCAGCAATTGTAATATATGTGGCAGCACAGCGCAGTGGGGAGGCGGGATGTGTTGTTACCTTTCTTCGGCTCTTATCATCAACTGCACCTTAAGCAACAACTCGGCCAACTTTAATGGTGGCGGTATTATTTGCCAATCTTCCTCACCAATTATCAGGAATTGTATCATAAGCAACAATTCAGTTTTTTATGATGGCGGCGGTATTTATTGTTACTATAATTCCTCACCAAATATCAGTAATTGTATCATAAAAAACAACTCAGCGAACCAGGAGGGCGGCGGGATCTCTTGCAATGATAACTCCTCGCCGGCTATCAGCTTATGTATTATAAGCAACAATTCGGTTACTACAAATGGCGGCGGGATCGCCTGCCGTCTTGATTCCTCAGCAACTATAAGCAATTGTATCATAAACCACAATTCAGCGCAAAATAATGGCGGAGGGATCTCTTGCTATGAGAATTCCTCGCCGGTTATTAATAATTGTAATATAATTGGCAATTTAGCAGGTTCAGGCGGAGGGATGTATTATTATTACTCCTCACCCGGCATTACCAACTGTATTTTCTGGAATGACTCACCAGATGAAATATGCGGCACAGGCTCTCCCGCTATTACATACTCTGATATCCAAGGTGACTATCCTGGAGAAAATAATATCAATATCGATCCATTATTTGTTGACCCTGGTGAGGAAGATTATTATCTTCAACCAAATTCTCCCTGTATAGATGCGGGAATCAATGAATTTACAGCCAGTGAAGATATGAATGGCATCACACGACCTCGGGATGGTGATGATGATGGATCATCCATCAGTGATATAGGGGTCTATGAATATATACTTCCAAATGAACCGGTTGATTTATCTCGGCAAAATAGAAACAACAGATGGCCTTCCCTTTATTCACAACTTAATCTTGATTTATTTTTACCCGACTTTTCTTTCCATGAACCCTTCTTTTACCGAGTATTCCCTGATTATTTTCAAGAAATTCTTTTGCCGCAGCCACAATGGATCTTTAATAATCTTTCTTATTGTAATCTTTCATGGCACTTATACGAGCCTTCATTGCCAATAGGGACCTCGTTATTCCAAATAAGACAAGAACAGATATATTCCTTTCAGCAATCAAATTGGTTTACCTTACCAAACCTGACACCCTTTTCACTAGATTCCCCGCCTTATCAAACATATACATGGCCAACTTGGGATGAAACCTGGATTAAGAACTGGAAAAACCTGTCGGGAAACTTCATGAATAAAATAAATACCAAATTCCCATTAAAGTTGATTTGGTAAAATAAGAGGACAAATCACTTCATTAGGCTCAACCAAAGGCAACCCGATCTTACTATAATCCATATATGGCAATATCCCATATACATACCACCATGAAAACATTTCAGGGCAGAAAAAGGGGTACGTGTAGGAAAAGGAAAAGGTGGATATTGGCCAATTACTAAAAGGGTTGGGTGATGAAAAAGAGATTTCCCCAAAATCAAAATTTGAATTATAGAGAGGAACCCATAACTGTTTTATCGGATGATCAATATTTTCCCAGGCGCCACCCACTCCATAGAAGGGCATTATCATCTTATAATACCAGATCGGGTCTTTTAAATAATCTTCAAAACCCGGTTTTGCCGGCAAAGGACCTTCTGTACTCGGTGGCTCTTCTTGCGGAATAATTCCATTGTTAGGATCTTCATTTCCCGCAACCTCATCTTCTCTGGTCACTTCCACCACAACATTATAGGTGCCGGGGGAAATGGGCATGAAAATCTCAGCTCCAATGGTATTGGTATTGGTATCCACCCAGTGCAGGTTTGAGCATTGCACAGGTATTTCCACTATCTGAATACCCCCTTCAGCCAAACAAAAATAGCCGTAATTATCCCTGATTTGAAAATCTAAGACATTACTCCCATTAATGGGGATAATATCAACCGGGTCGATTTTAATTTCTTCAGAATAATTATTTATGATTTCCATTAAGTTTACAATATAAAGCTCAACCCCGTAGGAAGTATAAATATCACGCTCATGCGAAGATGACCAGGGAGAATACTCTCTTACTATATAAGCATAATCATTTTGTACCTTGAACTTATAATATTTAGTAATACCACATGTACCATCAGAACAATCCCCAGCCACCCAGCCCTCCCCTGCTTTTTTAAGATTCAAGGGATCTGAAATATCTATTATCTTAAGATAGGTAATCGAACATGGATTATATGTCGGCCCATTGAGTTCTCCAATAATATAAAGGTAATTTCCAGAAATTTGCGCTCAGTCACAAACACGATTATAAAAAGAAAGGGATGTTAAAAATGATTGTTCGTCTCCATAAGGTTTATTTTGAACGTATTTTTTTACTAAATAGGGTGCTTTGGGATCTTTAATACTAATAATATAAAAAGAAAAAATATCCCCTTCATTTTCCTTTGTAGTTATGTAGATATAATCTTGCTCTACAAAAAGCTGTGTATCTTTCTATAGAAAAAAACTCCCGTTGGATTTTAAGCAGTTAATCTAAATTTAAAGATATCTATCAACTTTTCTGGAAAATATACATCTTTGATAATTTTTTGAATTTTTTTTATCATTTTTTTTTGTTTAGAATTTCTATTCAT
>DAOURK010000239.1 GCA_030625085.1 Pseudomonadota bacterium | reverse complement strand
GATTGATGTTAACACAATTTGGTGGGACTGAAAAATTTATGGATGAACTCCGAACGGCTCTTCAGGCAATATAATACTCTAATACCCTTTATTTAAAAGCCTGAAGATGCTTATGAATTAATTTTTACGCAACATTTAAGAATTACAGCCCCCATTAAACACATCTCGGCCTAAAATGCCGGCTCGGGCACCCTAAGTTGTTGATTTTTGGTAAAAAGGGTTTGGTTAGGGGCGAATTTTGTGGTGAGGAAAATTTTACATATTGCCTCAATAATATCTTTACCTTGGACAAATTCTAGAAATGTTATTAACCTTTCTTGTTCACTGCCCATAAGGGACATTTTTTCCCGCACCTCCTGATAATGTTCAGTAGTCATAATTTTGTTTATTGCATCATGAATCAACTGCTTAAAATCAGATAGTTGATCGGAGGTTATTGATAATATCTCATCCTTACCAAAATTAGCCACATAGTCTTGAAGCTTTGACATCGATAGCCCCAATATGTTTTAACTCTAACATCTTTATAATGAAGGGAACAGAATGTTTAGCGTAGGGCACTAATTGATAAGGCAATAGTGAAAAAGTCTTATGGGGAACCTTACTTTGTCCGCCTCTTCCCTCACATAAATACCTGGCAATGGGAAAATCCTTATAATAGGTACCATTTTCATCTATCACGCCTCTTGTATAATATTTAATGAATCGGGCACAGTTTTTACCTCCACAAATAGGACAAACAGTACGAAAGTCTAAGCCTATATCAAGTATCTGAAGCAGATCGTAATTTTTCCCCTTGACCTTTGCGTAATACTGAGCTAATGTCTCTTTTATATATATAAGTATTTGGATAGTTGGCAGATTTATCATATTTTTGATAATCTGCCAACGCTTCCCTTTTTTTCTTGCCCTTCGGTTATTTTATTTATCCATTTTTTTTCCATCGTTATTCAATCCATTCATCCCACTTCAGTTATTTTAATTTTTTCATTTTATCTCTCTATCTGAAATTTTAATGCTGCCAATTACAATTAGGTGGCGATCTGATTGGCGTTGAGAAGGTCTGGACAAAAAAGGATGATAAGCACTGGGAGTACAAGTGGTAAGGAAAACGTCACGTCATCTGCATCTAAACTGTGAATGATGGCAATAAAGGCAGAATCAGAAATGGTTCTGCCTTTCCTTTTTCGCATAATGTATAGTGTTTTATCTTTCATCCCACTTTCACTATCTCTGGTTCATTTGAAATTACTCTGCACATTGGGTCAATTGGCTCTCAATATTAGATTAGAGTTGGCGAGGTTTAATTTTACCATAGGTTATAAAACGCCTGATATATGCATACCTGAGGAATTAAATAAAATAACAACAGAGGGATAAGAAGATGTGGGAAGATCCAATAGTTAAAGGAGTAAGAGATGCAGGGGTAAAAATTGCCCAAAAATGCGATTATGATTCCCACAAATTTTCTCAGATGATAAAAGAACACCAAAGTTATGGTACATTATTATGAATCTTTTCCCCATGATATTTTTTACCAGACCAATGGCCATCCTTGTTTGACCCAGAAGTTTTGTAGTTGGATTTTAGAGAGTCTGATGTAATGAGCATCATTATGATTTTTTGGCAATTATCAAACTCCTGCAAACAGTCCCTAAAATACGTTTTTCTTGCATATGCTGTACTTCGTTTCCGCTCATACGCTCGGATGACAAAGGGCACTCTATGCGATGGGTCACTCTCCATCCCGTTTTAGATAATATTCTGTGGTAGTCAAACAGGGTGATTGAATTGTCCGCATTTTCCTTCAGGGCCGGTGTTGATTGAAAATCTCGCCAATCGGCATTCAATAGAGCTATCCTGGTTGTATCCTTACCGGTTTTATGGGCCAAAAGAAAAAATTTTTCAAAGAATTTCTCATAGCTCTCTTTAGAATAAGATGAGATTGAGGGCGTCTTTTCGTTAGCCTTCTCCTGGTATTCTTTTTTCTTTTTCGTGTAATAAGGCGGATCAAAAAATATCAGGTCCGGCTTTTTGGTTGTGGGCCATTGCATATCCAGTGGGTACCAATAATGATAGATGATTTCCGGCCTGCTCTCACTTGTGGCCAGATCAAAGGATTGGCACCTTCGCTCAAAAACAAGGCAGACATCTGAAACAACACCGCCCCCGGCCATCGGATCAAAGACAAGGTCCCCAGGCTTAGTGAAATAGAATAAGGTGTGGGCCACTAACTGGGCCGGTATTCTCCCCGGCCAATCATCTCCGAAGCGTTCATCACATTCGTTGAAATTCCAGAGGTCCCAAGTACGAAGTCCCCAGCCAAGTTCTTTGAACTTCTCCTGGTCTGCCTTTCCTTCCAAACGCAAGGACCAGGCCAGGGCAAGATCAAGGTGATAATGCTCGGCTATATAATCCATGTCCCGGCCCTGGGAGAGCAAATTATAAATTTCGCCAAAATTAGCATTATTTATAATTTGGGCAACCCTGGCTTGTGTCGTACCCACCACTTGCGCAGTCTTCTGCTGGGGCCAGCCGAGCCTGGTTCATCGTATGATGACGATATTCCGACCGGCCTTTTGCCGTGCCCTGATATCTGATATCCAGGTGTTTACCGTCTGCCGTATTACCCCTAATTTTTCTGCCAGGGCTTCCTCAGTCCATTTGCACTCCGGGTCAGATGTAGCTATATCGCGGGCAATTCGTTTTTTGTCCTTTGGGTTTAGCCGATCGCCATGGGTGAGGTTGCACTTGGCTGATTCAAGCAGTAAGGGTATCTGGTTTTTTTCATAATCTATGGGCCCTTTTTTCCATTCAACGGCCTCAATTTTTTTATATCCGCATTCTTTATGCGCGGACCAGCGGTGGATGCCGTCCAGAATTAAGGCGGCTTCTGTTTTTTCGTCATTGTCACCAGGATAGTTAAAGACCCTTTGAAACTTAATGGGCGGAAATTTTGCCCCTACCCTGAGGGCCTCAACATAGGCCTTAACAGTTTCTTCGCTTTTGCCTACCCTCGGATAAATAAAGGGCGCCCAGGTTAAATCGGCAATATTTACTTCCATCATATCAGCTTTACATCCCTATAAAAAAGGACCATGGATCATTCTTTATTGTTGCCCCCTCAGGCAGTTTAAGCAACTTATTAACCTAATGTATGGTAAATTTTTTTTTTGATTCCCGAAACATATAATGACGTTTTTAATGCAAGACAATTTTGAACTTCTTTCTTCCATCTAATCGATATATACTGAAATCTCTATCAATAGTAGCTATCTTACTTATGTTTAATTTTTCCCCCAGAAATACTAA
>DAOURK010000227.1 GCA_030625085.1 Pseudomonadota bacterium | reverse complement strand
CCAGGTGCATGGTGGCAAATTAATAATGCTCAAAATATGATAGCACTCAGAGTGTTACGAGCAAACGATGACTGGGAAGATTATTGGGAGAATGTCCGCCTCAAGGCTGCTTGAATTTTCCTAACACTTTTAATCGCACCCTGTACAGCAGGGATAGATTGTTGGCAGCTTAATGGGAAAAAATATATTGCTCATAAATCCTTGGATCTATGATTTTGCCGCCTATGATCTTTGGATCAAGCCATTAGGCTTTCTTTATCTGGCCGGCTTGTTGAGACGGAATAAATATAACCTTACCTATATAGATTGTCTTGATATTTCCGACCCTCTTATGAAGGAGTATTTGGCCAATAATCATGTACAGGTGAAGAGAAATCCCGATGGTTCAGGAAAATTTTACAAGACCTTTCTTGAGAAACCAGGCATCTTACAGCAGGTTCCGCGAAGGTATGGGCGTTATGGAATTACTTTGGAGGTTTTTAACCGGAGATTGAGACAGGCCCCTCACCCGGAAGCGGTCCTCATCAGCTCTATGATGACTTACTGGTATCCTGGAGTGGCTAAGGTTATTGAGTTGGTTCGGGATTATGATCATCAAATCCCCATTCTTTTAGGGGGGAATTTAGTAACTCTTTGTCCAGATACGGCTCAATCTTTGGGGGCTGATTTAATTGTTTCCGGGGAGGGTGAGGAAAGAGTGCTACAAATCGTGCAGAATATTACCGGACAGCCGATTCATTATGCCCCGGATTTACACAATCTTGATAGTTTACCCTATCCGGCTTTTGATTTGCAAAGGAGAGTGGATTTTATTCCCATGCAGACTTCTCGTGGATGCCCCTTTCGTTGTATATATTGTGCTTCTCCCCTTTTCCACTCCAAGGTTCGCCGGAGGTCTACGGCAAGTGTTTTGCGGGAGATTGAACATTCAATACAAAAGTATAGGGTCCATCATTTTGTTTTTTATGATGATGCCTTGTGCCATAAGGCAAAAGATTACCTCATACCAATCCTTCAGGAAGTAAAGGCCAAGGGGTTGCGAACCTATTTTCATACTCCCAATGCTCTCCATGCACGAGAAATAACCCTGGAATTGGCAGAGTTGTTTTACCAAACCGGTTTCAGGACTCTTTGTTTGGGTTTTGAAACCAGTGATCCTTCTCAACAAAAGATTTCCGGCGGCAAAATAACGAATGATGAATTTCGGCAAGCTCTTTTGAATCTGCACAGAGCAGGTTTCAGCCCTGCTCAGATCGGGGTATATATTTTGATTGGTTTGCCAGAGCAGAGGATACAGGAGGTGGAGGAGTCGGTTGATTTTGTCTTGGCCGGAGGCGCAAGCCCAATTTTGGCTGAATTTTCGCCAATTCCAGCTACCCGGATTTGGCCTCACTGTCAAGAAAATTCTCCTTATAATCTTATTTCAGATCCCCTTTTTCATAATAATTCGATTCTTCCTTGTCAGTGGGAGGGGTTATCTTGGGAAGATTATCTTCGATTGAAGATCAAGATTCGAAATAAGCTAAGAGTTACAGATAATTATAGATGATGCATTCGTGAAAAGTCGTTTTTAGAAAATTAGGTTTCATAAATTCAAGAAGTTATGTTGTACATATATCCCCATTTCGGACTTTTTACGAGACCATCATAGATGAGTCTTTTGAAAATTTTCAATGAGGGTCTAAATTTGCTTTAATTTTGGGAAGAATTTTTTTCTCTACATGTGTTAATCGGAATGGTTTTTTGAGAATTCCCTGGATATCCCCTGGTTTGACAATGGAGAAGATTTCCTCATCTGAGAAGCCCGTAATAATAATCACTATCGTATGAGGGACCAAAATTCGGATTTCCTGAAGGACATCTTTCCCCGTTTTTTCAGGAAGAAGGAGGTCCAAAAACACAACTTCAGGACGTTTTGTTCGGAAAATGCTCAGGGCTTCTTTTCCATTCCCGGCAATGTATACTTCAAATCCTTGCTCTTCCAGAAAAATTTTTAAGACATCTCGAATGGCTGGTTCATCATCAATGATTAAAATTTTGTTCATTGGTTTTTTTTAGAATGATGGTTTATAATTTTTTTAAGCCTTTATGATGAATTTTAGCTAGAATTAATACATGGTAATAGGGCTTGTAAGGTAATTAGCTGTTTGGGCTCATTTTTTTTTAGGGAAATTTCTGCTCCCAGAGATTTTATTAATCGAACACCAATATAAAAATTGCGTTTTTTTCTTTCGATACGCACGATTTTTTTAATAGGTCCGTTTACATAATCCATAGTAATGGGGAAAGTCTGAGTGCAAATATCTTTAAGCTGGATTTTAAGACAGAAGGCATTCTGTTTTTCTTGAATTGAGATATAGACTGAGGTTTGGTTATTTTTTATTTGATTAAAATACCGTAAGATGTTTATTAGGGCTGATCGAAGCAATATATTTTCTGAGTACGAGAGGCATAATTTTGTAGGCATTGTTTTTTTAATGGGTGGTTGGCTGTAACCATTTTCTGATTCCAGTATAGATATGGCTTGTTTAATAGTCTCTGTTAGGGGAAAGGAAGGTGAATTGGAGTGGCTAACTCGAGAAAACCCTCGAATCCCGTCCAATACTTCTGAAATTTTTTGACATTGTTCTATGATTTTTTTTATATTCTCTAACTTAAAAGGCTTCGGAAGCGATAATTTTTGGGCTTTTACCACAGATATTTCAGCATTTAAGCTTATGATTGCAATATGATTTTTTATTTCGTGAGCCCATTCGCGAGTTAATTGGCCAATGAGAGAAAACCAATTTTCCTGCTTTTTTATGGTTTGCAATAAACTTTTTTCCTGTTTACATGCATAACACTCGAGGGCCTGGGCGAATTCTAAATAAAGAATATCCGGCGAAGAGTATAAGAGGAGGGGATGATACAATGATTTTTTTGAGGAAGAAGACTTAAAATGGGTGAATTGATCAAAAGATAGAAAAGAAAAAATTGTAATCCAGGGGTAATTTTTTTTAACTTCCTCCCAAAATTTTTTATCTTTTTCAATCCGAGTACAAAGGATGGCGGCTATACTTTTTTTGTTTGTTAAAATTTTTAAACATTCTTTGAGCCCCGAAACATTATAAAAGAGAATTTTTTTTTCTAACTCTTTTTGCCAATCTGGGATCTTTTTTCCGGGGGGTACTACATTGATAATAGGATAATTCAAATACTCAATTTTCTTTTCAGGCATTACCGTAACTTCCTCGAACCGCTCTCAACAGCCAGATAAGCGCACCTTTTTTCCAGTCCCAAACACTAAGTTTCATCCTTTCGATGAAGAACATCATTAATGACTTTTTTTAATTCTTCTACTCGAATTGACTTGCTGAGGACTTCAAAAGCTCCAAGATATTTAGCCTGAGTATAGTTGTCCTTGCCCCCATAAGCCGTAATCACGACTACTTTTGTTTCCGGGTGATTTTTTTCAATATACTCCATAAATTCTATACCATCCATTTGGGGCATTTTTAAATCGGTTAATACCAGGTCAAAATGATAATTTTCTATCTGCGTTAAGGCTACTTTTCCATTTTCAGCAGTAGTGATTTCAAAGCCCTCATCCTCCAAGATATCTCGTAATACTTCCCGCATCCCCATATCGTCTTCTACTAATAAGATATGCTTTGTTTTCATAATGTGACCCTCATGGTTATTACCGACCTCTCACATAACTATATAATATCCATAGAATTGCTGTCCAATAAATATTAATACTTAACGTATAGACGTAAAGTATTATGAGAGGTATGTTTAAAAAAATATCTATAAGAATGTTTTTATTATATATACGTTCCTTATTAAAGTAAAGAAAGAATAATTTTTAACTGGGTTTTCGATATAAGGCGAAAAATGGAACTTGCCCCGCCTGGAATCACTTGCAGGGCAAGGGTTTTCAAGGGCTGTTTGATATAAGGGATTTTTTGGAACTCGGTATAAGTCTTTGATATATAAGGAATTAAAT
>DAOURK010000030.1 GCA_030625085.1 Pseudomonadota bacterium | reverse complement strand
TCTTGCCAATGATATATCCTATGAAGATGTATTTTCACAGCAACTATCAGTTCTGGCCCAACCCGGGGATGTTTTAATTGCCCTTTCCGGTAGTGGTAATTCTCCCAATATAATCAAAGCAATTCAAAAAGCCACAGAAATGGGAATGAAAAGCTTTGCAATTCTCGGATATTCGGGAGGAAGATGTTTGGAATTGGCGGATGTGGCCATACATTTCCCCTTTGATGATATGCAAATTGTCGAGGATTGTCAGCTTATGGTGGGGCACATGGTCATGCGTTGGCTGGCCGATTGTGCAACCGGCTTGACAATGGATTCAATATGGCGAGGGAATAAGGTAAGGTAATACTGCAATGGAATACTGCAATGGAATACTGCAAGGGAATACGGCAAGGGAATACGGCAAGGGAATACTGCAAGAGAATAAGGTAGGGGAATAAGATAGTGAGTGAAAAGATTGCTGTAATTGGGAGCAACTCTTTCTCAGGGGCAAGCTTTATTGATTTTGCCCTCAGGGAAGGCGCAGAGGTTATTGGCATCAGCCGGTCTTGTGAGCCGAATCCGGTATTTCTCCCCTACAAAAAACAACAGAGCCCGGCCTTTACATTTCACCGATTGGATTTAAATCACGATCAGGATAAGATCATAGAAATTATCCGTGCTTTCCGGCCGGATTATGTAGTAAACTTCGCGGCACAAGCTATGGTGGCCGAAAGCTGGCAATATCCGGAACATTGGTTCCAAACGAATGTAACGGCTACAGTCAAACTTCACGATCAGCTTCGTAAATGTGATTTCTTAAACAAATATGTTCATATTTCTACTCCCGAGGTCTATGGATCTTGTGAAGGATTAATACGGGAAAATACATCTTATAATCCCGGCACGCCATACGCTGTTTCGCGCGCGGCCGCAGATATGAGTTTAATGAGTTTTTACCATGCCTATAACTTTCCGGTGGACTTCACCAGGGCGGCCAATGTTTATGGACCCGGCCAGCAGCTTTATCGAATAATTCCCAGAACAATTCTTTATTTTTTGATTGGAAAAAAGTTATACTTACATGGCGGAGGCAATTCTGTTCGCTCCTTTATTCATATTAAAGATGTGGCGGATGGGACCTTAATGGTTGCCCGCACAGCATCAGCAGGGGAAATCTTTCATTTTTCCACATCAAAAAATATATCTATTAGGGCGATTGTCCAAATGATTGCTGAGCAGATGAAGATATCTTTCGAGGATAGTGTTATGGTAACTGAAGAGCGCCGCGGAAAGGATGCAGCCTATTTACTTGACAGCGCTAAAGCCAGAGAAACCTTGGACTGGAAGGACAAAATCGGTTTGGAACAAGGAATTGAAGAAACCATCATGTGGGTTAAAGATAATCTGGAAGAACTTAAAAAACAGCCCCTTGATTATATACACAAGCCTTAAATAAGAAAATCCCACTCCTTATACCCTCCCACTTGATGAGTGAGGTTAGGTGGGGGTGAATTTAATTTCATACCCAAAACTTCTATGAACATTTTATTAACAGGCGGTTGTGGCTACGTAGGCTCGGTTTTAACCCCGAAATTGCTTGATCTGGGAGCGCGGGTTACTGTAGTGGATATTATGTGGTTCGGGAATTATCTTCCCCGACACCAAGCCTTAAGAGTAATCCGGCAGGATATTCGGCATACTGATAACATCCCCATGGGGGGCGTTGATGCAGTCATTCATTTGGCCAATATCTCCAATGACCCATGCGGCGAGCTGAATGCGAAACTCTCATGGGAAGTAAACGTTTTGGCTACCATGCAACTGGCTGAGCGGGCCATACGCCATAAAGTAAAACAATTTATTTACGCCAGCTCCGGCAGTGTATACGGGATAAAAGAGGAGCAGGAAGTTACCGAAGATCTGCCATTGTTGCCGATTTCAGATTACAATAAAACCAAAATGATCAGTGAGCGCGTGCTCTTAAGCTATAAAGATTCCATCCTGGTGCAGTGTGTCCGGCCGGCAACGGTCTGTGGGTACTCTCCCCGGATGCGCCTGGATCTTTCCGTCAATATGTTAACCATGCAAGCCTTGAGTAAAAAGAAAATCACCGTTTTTGGCGGAGAGCAAACTCGTCCTAATATTCATATTCAGGATATCACGGACGTATTTATTCATTTGCTCAAGCAGGGAGAAAAATCTCCGGGTATTTACAATGCCGGCTTTGAAAACATGTCGATCAAACACATTGCCAAAAAGGTAACGGAATTTGTTTCAGCCCAAATGGTCATAGCCGAATCCAATGATCCTCGCTCTTATCGCCTGAACTCGGATAAGCTGCTGAACACGGGGTTTCAACCAAAGCATGGTGTTGTTAACGGCATTAAGGATGTTATTAAAGCCTTTCAATCCGCAAAACTAAAAGACGAAGACGGCTGTTACAACATAAAAACCATGAAAAAAATGCGTATATGATTTTCATCAACCAAAGGACAATGAAAATAAAATAATGTCAAACCAAATCCTCATAGAGGCACAAAAAGGCTGGCTTGGAATTAATTTTAAGGAGATATATGAATACAGGGAGCTTATAGGTTTTCTTGCCTGGCGGGATGTCTTAGCTCAATACAAACAAGCCGTCTTTGGTATAGCCTGGGCCATAGTCAAACCAATATCGCAGGCACTTATCTACACTTTCATATTCGGTAATGTGGCCAAACTTTCCAGCAGCGGGCTACCCTACCCCTTATTTACCTTTTGCGGGATCATGGCCTGGGGTTTTTTTTCCAGGAGCCTCAGCAGTTCCACAGGCAGCATTGTGGGCAACAGCGGCCTTATCACCAAAGTTTATTTCCCGCGTCTGGTGGTTCCCTTGTCAGCTTTAGGTCGCGGGGGGATAGATTTTTTTATCTCGTTTGCCGTTTTGGTAATACTAATGCTGGTATACGGAATTTCACCCGGTCTTCAGATCCTGTTTTTCCCACTTTTTCTTCTCCTTGGACTTGGCATTACTTTTGGCATCGGGCTGATTTTTTCAGCTATCGTTGTAAAATATCGTGACCTGACCTATGCCCTGTCTTTCATGATTTCTATCTGGTTTTGGATCACTCCGGTGGCCTATGGCATGGAAAACATTCCTCAAAAGTGGTTATGGATATTTTACCTGAATCCCATGACCTGGATCATCCAGGGCTTTCGCTGGTCCCTTTTGGGGGTAGGTGAAATGGATTGGCTTAAGATTTTGATAACAGGGCTTTTTTCTCTTGTTGTCCTTTTAGCAGGCCTCTTCTATTTCAGGAGATTTGAAAGTGAGTTTGCAGACATTATTTAACGTAAAGATAATAGAATTGAATAGAATAAAATAAAATTAATCAGACTAATAATGCAAATTTAACTATGTCCAAAACAGTTATCAAAGTCAAAGACCTTTCCAAACTCTATCACCTTGGCGAACTTCACAAGCAGAGCAATTCATTCCGTGATAAGGTGACAAATTTTTTTAAAAATAGAGAAGAAAAAAAGAAAAATGAGACACTCTGGGCTTTGAAGGATATTTCATTTGAGGTGAAGCAGGGTGAAGTGGTTGGCATTATCGGCCGCAATGGCGCGGGTAAGAGCACCCTGCTTAAAATACTGTCGCGCATAACCAGACCGACTAAAGGAAAAGCCCGGATTGATGGCAGAGTGGCATCACTTTTGGAGGTAGGCACCGGCTTTCATCCCGAACTTACCGGGCGGGAAAACATTCACCTGAATGGCAGCATCTTGGGTATGAAAAGAACAGAGATTGTCCGCAAGTTTGACGAGATTGTAGCCTTTGCCGAGATTGAAAAGTTTATTGATACGCCTGTAAAACGATACTCCAGCGGCATGTATGTGCGCCTGGCCTTTGCCGTGGCCGCCCACCTGGAGCCGGAAATCCTGCTGGTGGATGAAGTGCTGGCCGTGGGGGATATCTCTTTTCAAAAAAAGTGTCTGGGAACGATGGGAGATGTAGCGAAGGAAGGGCGGACAGTGTTGTTTATTAGTCATAATATGGCGGCTATCTCAAACCTGTGCAAACGTACCATTTTATTAGTTAATGGAAAAAACGAACACGATGGGCCAACAAATAAGGTTATAGAAACTTACCTTTCTGTGGGTAATGAATTTAAGGGTGAACAAGTGTGGCACAATCAGGAAACAGCGCCGGGGAATGATATTGTCAGACTGCAGGCCGTTCGTATTATATCTGATGGAGAGATAACTGAAGATGTTGATATTCAAAAAGATGTAAATATAGAGATGGAATTTTGGAATTTGAAGGCAGGGGCTTTCATCTATTCAGGTATTATTCTCCTTGACAAAATGGGGGTTGGCGTGTTGGCATCATCAAATGTCAGTTCAGTATGTTTGGCAGATGATGGTTGGTATGGGCGACCTCATCCGCCAGGTTTATTTAGATCTACATGCGTGTTGCCTGGTAATTTTTTAAACGAGGGACAATATAAAATCAATGCAATTATCGGTATCGGCGTATCCGATACACAAGCTTTTGCAGAACAAGTGCTAACTTTTACTGTACATGATACAGGGGCTATGCGCAAAGAATTTATGGGGGGCTGGCTTGGTGTAGTTCGCCCACGCCTGGACTGGAAGACAGATTTTTGCCGCCCTTTTCAAGATGTAAAGCGCCTTTGAGGGGATTAAGGATGTTATCGAAGCCTGTCATCCCAGAAAACTGAAAAACAAGAAATGACATTATAACATAAAATCAACAAAAAAATTGAGTAATTTGAAATGAGATTATCCATAGAAGCCGAACAATGGGCTATGAAAAGGCCTGGGCCTTTTCTTGTCAACTGGTTGGGGGCCTAAAATTTTTTTGGGTAGAGGATTTTAAAAATTAACGAATGGATAAAAACCACCTGGGATTCAATAAAAACTCAACCTTTTGAATACATAGACAAAACCATAATGAATAAACCTGATAAAAGGCAGATTCATATAGGTATTGATTTTGACAATACAATTGTCATCTATGATGATGTATTTTATAAATATGCTTCTAATCTAAGCCTCATTTTGCCTAATGTTGCGAAAAATAAACAAGTCATTCGTGATGCAATTAGATTGTTACCGGAAGGGAACAAAAAATGGACAGAACTTCAAGGATTAGTATATGGCTATTATATGGACGAAGCAAAACTAGCAGAAGGATTTGAAAAATTCTTAAAAGAATGTTATACCCATTCAATAAAAATTTCAATCATAAGTCATAAAACTTTTTATCCGGCAATGGGCCCACGTGTTAATCTTCATGAGGCAGCAAGAAGGTGGATAGAAAATAAAAGTTTTTTTTCAAAGTATGAATTATCTGAAAATGATATTATTTTTGAAGAAAATCTTGAAGGAAAATTAAATCAAATTAAAACAAGAGGATGCACACATTTTATAGATGATCTGCCTGAAGTTCTATTCCATGTTAATTTCCCATCAAATGTGGGAAAAATATTATATTTAAATAAGGAAGAAAATAGGCAAAACGTGCTTTTTTTTAAGGATTGGAATGAAATCAAAAAATATTTTATTAAATCATTATACCGATAAAGATACAAAAAAAGTAATATTTGAGCTATTCGTCGAAGAGTTCATAGAAAAATTGTCTTCCATAGAACAGTTGCCAGGTGGTGCAAATAGTATCGTTTATAAGGTTATGACAACTAATAATTATAGTTACCTCGCAAAAAAATATCTTGTTCGTGAAGGTGACAATCGGGATCGCTTATCAACCGAATATTTTGGAATCTCTTTTTTATGGAATAATGGTGTTCGTTTTATCCCTGAACCAATATATCTTAATAAAAATTACAATATTGGGATATACCGATTTATCGATGGCAAAAAACTTAATCCTGAAGAGATAAAATTTAATGATATTTATTTGGCAGCAAATTTTTTAGGTAGCATGCACGCTTTAATTAATGTGGAGGATGCTAATAAACAACCGGTTGCCTCAGAAGCTTGTTTCAGTATCAAGGCGTATATTGATTGCATTGACCGTCGGCTGAAAAATCTAAAAAAAATAACAAAAAAAAATGACGTATTCGAACTGCTACATAATTTTCTTGACAATGAATTTATACATCTATTTAGAGAAGTAAAACATTCGGTAAAAGGACAAGCGCAAAAAAAGGGTGTTGATATTGATATGGAATTAGGTAAACACGAGAAAATATTAAGCCCTTCAGATTTCGGATTTCATAATGCAATTAAAACGAATGACGGAATATTATTTTTTATTGATTTCGAGTATTATGGCTGGGATGACCCTGCAAAACTGATTTGCGATTATTATTTACAGCCGGCAATACCCTTGCCATATAAGTATCGAAAAATATTTTTAGAAAGAGTATGTCGATATTTAGGAAACGATATTAAATTAAAAAAAAGATTGCCATATATTTATTTACTTTTATCATTAAAATGGTGCCTTATAATGTTAAATGTATTTATTACTTTTAGTGGCAATACAGAAATTGAGAGATTAAAGATTTTAAAACAACTTGAAAAAGCAAAAAACAAGTTTAAGAAAGCAAAATATGAATATGAAATAGGTGCATTTCCTATTTACTTAAATTGGAAGGAATTTCATTGAAAATGGATATTTGTTCTATTGGATACCGTAAAGAAATTTTAAAAATTGTAGATCATGCGCGTAGGGGGCATATTGGATCAGCATTGTCAATTGTTGAAATTATACGCGTGCTTTATGAAGATATATTGCGGATTAATCCAAAAAAACCTTTGTGGGAAGACCGGGATCGATTTATTTTAAGTAAGGGGCATGGATGTTTAGCCTTATATGTGGCCTTAGCTAAAAAAGGTTTTTTTGAAAAAAATGAATTAGCCCGTTTTTGTAAGCTAGGCGCTATGCTGGGGGGGCATCCTCAATATGGCAAAGCGCCTGGGATTGAGGCTTCTACTGGTTCACTTGGCCATGGCCTATCTATAGCGATTGGTATTGCATTGAATGCGAAGCTTGATGCAAAAAATTATAGGACTTTTGTCCTTCTTGGCGATGGCGAATGCAATGAAGGTTCTATTTGGGAAGCAGCAATGTGCGCAAGTAAATATAAATTGGAATATCTAACGGCACTCGTTGATTACAATAAAATGCAATGTTTCGGTAATATATATGATGTACAAAATCTTGAGCCATTTGTCGATAAATGGATTAGTTTTGGGTTTGCAGTTAGAGAAGTTGATGGCCATGATGTTGCCGCTCTTGGGTCGATATTAAATAGGTTACCATTCGAAAATGAAAAGCCTAATTTGATTATTTGTCACACTGTTAAAGGCAAGGGTATTCCTTCTATTGAGCAAAATGCATTATGGCATCATAAAAGTAAAATTTCTGATACAGAAATACAAAAATTGTTTAGAGAATTAGAATCATTATAATGAGAAAAACTTGCTTAAATGAAATTTACAACCTCGCGAAGCAAGATAAGCGAATATTATTTTTGGGGTCGGATATTGGTGTTGGGACATTATCTGAGTTTCAGAAAGAAATGCCAAGCCGTTATTTCATGGAAGGGGTTTCAGAGGCAAATATTATCGGAATAATGGCCGGGCTTGCCATGAATGGAAAAATCCCTTATTTAAATACGATTGCTGTTTTTTTAACACGAAGATGTTATGAGCAACTTTTACTAGATGTGGCTATGCATAATTTAAAGATTCGTATTGTAGGCAGCGGTGGGGGGGTGGTTTATTCCCCACTTGGAGCAACGCACCTTGCTTTTGAAGATATTGCCATTATGAGAGCGGTACCGAATATGACAATTGTTGCTCCATGTGATGCTGAAGAAATGAAGCGGCTTATGCCGCAATCCGTTGATTATAATGGCCCTATTTATATCCGTTTGGGTAAAGGTGGCGATCCGATTGTAAGTTCATCAGATAATCCATTTGAAATAGGCAAAGCAATACTAATGCGCGAAGGAGATGACGTTTTAATTGTCACCACAGGTATTGTTCTTAAAATGGCGCTAGATGCTTCAATCCTATTAGAAAAAAAAGGAATAAAAACAGGAGTGCTTCATATTCATACTATAAAACCAATTGATAAAAATGCAATTATAAAGGCAGCTTGTAAAGTTAACGCTGTGATAACTTTGGAAGAACATACTTTAATCGGTGGGCTGGGGAGTTGCGTGGCGGAAATTATTGCAGAGGCTTGTTTTGTACCTGCTATAAAGTTTGCTAGAGTTGCCTTGCCAGATGTTTTTCCATCACAATATGGGTCACAAGCAAGTAATTTGCAATATTATGGAATAACAACAGATAAGGTTGTTTCTTTAGCAAATTCACTAATTGGAGTATAAATATGGGTTATCAAGATTTTTTAAGTACCGTCCATAAAAGCACAAAGAGAGATTATTTAGGCAGAGTAAATGAATTTCCGAAAGCTGAAGCAGCCAAAATTGCAAAATTGTTTGGATATGATTATTGGGATGGTGATCGTAAAATTGGATATGGAGGCTTCAAATATGATGGGCGCTGGTTTGCAGTAGCTCAAAAAATAGCTGCTCAGTATAAGCTAAAGCCAGGTGATAAAGTACTTGATGTTGGGTGCGGTAAAGCTTTTCTTTTGTATGATTTTAGCCAAGTTGTCCCGGGGATTAAAGTAAGCGGTCTTGATATTTCTGAGTATGCGATTACAAATGCTAAAGAAGAAGTCCGCCCCTTTCTTCGGGGGGGACATGCAAATAATTTGCCTTATGAAGATGGAACTTTTGATTTAGTTGTTTCTATAAATACATTACACAATTTATATAGTTATGACCTCGACAAGGCAATTAGAGAAATTGAAAGGGTGGGTAAAAAAAATAAGTATATTTGTGTTGAATCATACCGGAATGAAAAAGAAAAAGCCAATCTTCTTTACTGGCAGCTTACTTGTGAGGCATTTAATACACCAGAGGAATGGGAATGGTGGTTTCGATTGTCTGGTTATTCTGGTGATTACGAATTTATTTTTTTTGAGTAAAATTACGATGAAGTGGGGCAATTATAATCATGAGAGATTTTGAGTTTCCAAAAAGGATGAAGGCTGCAATTCTGGTTGAACAAAATAAGCCTTTAGTTATTGATGAGGTTCAATTTCCGGAAATGTTAGATTGCGGCCAAGTCTTAGTAAAGATATATTATAGCGGCATATGTGGTTCTCAAATTGGCGAGATAAAAGGAGCTAAAGGACATGACAGTTATTTGCCCCACCTTTTAGGGCATGAAGGTTCAGGCAAAGTATTAGCAGTAGGTAGTGGAGTAAAAAAAGTGAAGCCGGATGATTATGTTGTCTTACATTGGATGAGGGCGGGGGGGATCGAATCAAGCACGCCATTCTATAAATGGAAAGGCAAATGGATAAATTCCGGATGGGTTACCACTTTTAATGAATATGCAATTGTTTCAGAAAACCGTCTGACCGTTATTCCTAATTGGGTTGATGCCAAAATAGCATCATTATTTGGATGTGCTGTTACTACCGGCTTGGGTGTTTTAACTAATAAGGCAAAGCTTATAATGGGGGAGTCAATTGTAGTATTCGGGGTTGGAGGAGTGGGATTAAATGTAATTCAGGGAGCGAAACTTATATCAGCATATCCAATAGTTGGAGTTGATATATTTGATAATAAGCTCAAGCTCGCAGAAAAAATCGGCGCAACCCATTTAATTAATTCCTCACAAAAGAATGTTAAAAAAGAGATTATAGAAATATTCGGAAACCAAGGTGCAGATGTTGTGGTTGATAATACAGGGCTACCTGAAATAATCCAATTAGCCTATGAAATAACAAAAAATAAGGGCAGAACTGTTCTTGTCGGTGTCCCCAAGAAAGGGAATAATATTTCAATATATTCTTTACCTTTACATTTCGGGAAGATTATTACCGGCACACATGGCGGAGAGACCAATCCCAAAGAAGATATCCATCGCTATTTAAAGCTGTTGAAGGCAGGGATTTTGAAATTACAGAAATTGATTACGAATGAGTTTACTCTTGATGAAATTAATACTGCGATTGAAATGATATGTTCTGGTAAAATTGCAGGAAAATGTCTTATAAGATTTAAACAATAAATATAACCTGGTGTGATTTCATGCGTCTTGTTATCGTCGGTGCGTCTGGTGTAATTGGCTTTACTTTATACAATAGCGCAAAAGTTTTAGGTTATAATGTAATAGGGACATATAATAATAAAGTCAGAGAGGGATTGATTAAATATGACATAAGATTTGACTCCTTGCGGGCTATTGTACCGGATCTTGGCTCCAATGATATAGTTTATTTTTTATCTGCTTATACAAATCCATCATGGATTTATGATAACCAAGCGGCTGCATATAGCCTTAATCTTGATGCTACAAAGCGAAGCATTAATGAAATTTTGGAAACCAAGGCTCGTCTTGTTTTTATGTCTTCTGTTGAAATTTTTGATGGTAACCAAGGAAATTACAATGAACAATCAACTCCTAATCCACTTAATTTATATGGGCGGATGAAATATGAGATTGAAAAATATTTAACGCAGAAAAAGAGTATAAGTTGTATTGTGCGGACAGGCTGGAATATTGGTTGGGGCATAGAAGGCCGTTGTGTAATTAAGCTAACTTATAAGACATTATTGCGGCATGGTGCCAAGATGGCAAAAGATAATATATTTTCTATAATTGATGTCAGAGATACGGCAAGAGGCTTACTAAAGCTTGGCAAAAAACCATCATTAAAGATTTGCCATTTTGCCAGTACACAGCCGGTTGTTAGAACTGAGCTTGCGGAATTAATAATGAAATTTAGTAAATATAAGGATTTGATGGCTTATCAAGTTGGCTCCTTTTCAGATATGCCCTATTCTGAGCCGCGGGGGCGCCGTAATCATTTGGACAATTCATTTGCCAAATCAGCATTAAAGATGAATTTTAACCCTGTAAAAGAAATCGTAAAACAAAAGGTTGAATTATTAGACAATAAGATTGAATTTCTGAAATGAGGATTGAAAGTGCCAGAGGCAATTTATAATAAACAAAATATTTTTATGGTAACAAATGAGTGTGTTAAAGAACTTAAACTGAGAGCTTCTGCCTCACCACGTAAACGTTTTCGTCTTTGCCTGCACCATAAAAATGAGCATAGAACACATGAAATGGTAAATGTGTTTTATAAAGATACATTTATGCCCCCTCACCGCCATCCACAAGGGAAAAGTGAATCCTATCATATTATCGAAGGAACCATGACAGTTTATTTTTTTGATAATAATGGAAAATTGATTCGTTTAATTGAAATGGAAAAGGCAGGAGGACAAAAAGCATTTCTTTATAGATTATCAAGTAATGAATGGCATATGCCGGTGGCTACTTCAGAATGGCTAGTGTATCATGAAACTTATTCTGGACCTTTCAACAAAGATTACGACGTTGAATTTTCTGTTTGGGCACCAAGAGAAGAAGATAAGGTTGGCGTTAAACAATTTCTTGCTGCATTACAGGGTGAGATATATAAAAAATAAATATTTGAGTTAATTATGATTTTATGATTGGGGAAAGATGAAATTATATATTCCAAAAGGAGCAAATATGTCGGAAACAGAAAAAGCAGAATGGATTGAAACGGTTGAGAAGTTAACATCTGCTTTTCATGAAAAAGAAATACCGATAAAATGCCCAATGGAAATTAAAAAATACCAGATTATGAAGAAAAAAAGTAATTACAAAAAATTTATTACTGAAATGTGGCAGGGACATTATGATCATGCGGAAAAAATGTGTTTAGAAAATAGGAATGATTTTCTAAAAGATGATTTGCTTAGATACGCATTTTTTCTATCCGCCGGAGGTTTATGGCAGAAAATTCAATTACCATATTTGGAATCTAAATGGGATACTCAAAAGTTGGAATGTCTATTAAAAGAGGACCATTTTTTTCATCCTTATATTACAGATGCCAAATATTTTTCATCGGAAACTATGATAAACCATCTGACTCATTTGACGCTGTTTCAAGATAAATTAAAAGTTGACATAAATAAGTTTAAGACAATTATTGAGTTTGGTGGTGGTTATGGCGGCATGGCTCGTTTATTTAGACGGATATGTGGTAATTTTTGTACTCATATTATTATTGATTTACCAATATTTATTATTATCCAGGCTTATTACCTTAAAAATATTTTTGGAGATGACCAGATAAATTTAATTATTAACGGTTCAGACAATATAAAAACAGGAAAGATTAATTTAATCGAAATCAGTAAATACGATAAATTAAGGATAGTTTCGAATTGGATGCCTGATTTATTTGTTGCTACATGGAGTTTAAGTGAAGCAAATAATTATACTCAAGAATATATATCTTCCATGGGATATTTTGATTCCAAATACATCTTAAACGGATATAGGCATTATGAGGAGCAAAATATAAGAATCCCATGTTCTGATTCAATGAAAATCCCCTCTAAGTATAAAATCGTGCATCAAGGAAGTGCCTTCTATGCTTTTGCACAAGAGCAATATTATCTATTTGCATGTAAATCTGAATTGTATTGAATATAATTAATCGTTGAAGTATTTAAACACGAATAAACGATTAAATATAGGAGGATATTTATGGATTTAGGGATAAAAGGTAAAAAGGCATTAATTACCGGAGGGGCAGTAGGAATAGGCCGCGCTATTGCGCTTGATTTCGCTAAGGAAGGTGCTAGTGTAATTATTACCTCAAGAAATGAAGATCTATTAAATAAGACTTTGGAAATGATGGGAGGGAAAAAAGCGGGTCATTATGCAATAGTTGCCAATCTAACTGATGATAGTGCACCTAAAGCATTAGCAGAAGAGATTAAAATTTTTTTTGGGGATCTTGATATTGTGGTAAATAATATTGGAGGTACTCTTAAAATAATGGACCCTTACTGTTCAATATCAGATTGGAGAAAAGTATTTAGGCTTAATTTAGAAGTAGCTATAGAGTTAAATAATTTTTTTATTCCTCATATGAAAAAACAGGATTGGGGCCGGATTTTGAATATTTCTGCTGGAGCTTCAATGGAAAATAGTGGGCCTGTATCTTATTGTTCAATTAAAGCGGCACTTACTGCCTACACCCGTTGTATGGGAAGAATTTTAGCTATAGAAACTAAAAATGTAATTATGTCTGCATTATTACCTGGAGTTATACTAACTGAAGGTGGACATTGGGAAACAGTTTTAAAAGAAAACCCTAAACATGCTGAAAAATATTTAAAAGAAAGATGCCCTGCCGCAAGATTTGGGAAGCCATCTGAAATGAGTCCAATGGCATTATTGCTTTGTTCACAATTGGCTAGTTTTTGTCAGGGCACTATAGCTCTTGTTGATGCCGGACAGGCTAAACATTATGTACATGTTAATGGGGTGGGAAATTAAAAATTTTTTCCCCTCAATCATTGACATCCCACCAAATATATCCATTCTTCTGCTTTTTTAACTTTATATAGAATAATTTGGGCTGTAACTGCAGAATTGTAATTATTTTCTGAATACTTCTATGCCTTTTTTAGCATTAGCTGATCCAGGTAAAAAATTTTATAGATGAGTTACACGCAATATTTGCATAATTAATTATGTATGTTAACAAATCTCTATTATAACAATTATCAATAAATTAATATATAGTTGTGATAATCTAATGAATTACAAAAGGAGTGAGGACTCGACTTAAAAATACATAAGGATAAAGAGATTTAAATGACAGGCAGTAAACAAATTTTTAAAAGATTAAAGGTAGCTATATTAGGCAGCGGAAATATCGGGACTGATCTTTTAGTTAAGATACAGCGTTCTCCCCTTTTATCCTGTACCCACTTTATCGGTCGCAGGTTAAATTCCCCTGGTATGGAAAAGGCAAAGAGCCTAGGGGCAGAAGTTTCAGCCCAGGGTATTCAAGAGATCCTTAATAACCCTGAGGATTGTGATCTCATTTTTGATGCCACCTCAGCCAGCGATCATGTTTATCATTGGCCTCTATTAGATATGTTAGGGAAAATGGTTATTGACATGACTCCCTCTAAAATAGGGCAAATGGTAGTGCCTGCTATTAGCCTTAAAGATAATATCAATAATATTAAGGAATTCAGGAATCTAAATATGATTAGTTGTGGTGGGCAAGCTTCAATTCCTTTAGCTCATACACTTACGCAAATAGAAAGAGAAATCGAGTATATTGAAGTGGTTTCTAGTATCTCTTCACGTAGTGCTGGCCCTGGCACACGTATTAACATTGATGAATATATTGATAATACCGAAGAAGGCCTCAAATTATTTTCCGGTTGTAAAAAGGTGAAGGTTATTTTGATTCTGAATCCAGCGCAACCTTGTATTGATATGCAAACAACTGTTTCAGCAAAGGTAAAAAATCCTAACATGGAGAAAGTAAAAGAAGCAATTGCTGAAATAATAAATAAGATACGATTGTATGTGCCAGGATATGAAATTGTTGTTCCTCCGGTTTATGAGAATAATCGGATTGTAATAATGGTAAGAGTAAAGGGATTAGGTGATTATCTTCCCAGTTATGCTGGTAATCTGGATATTATTAATTGCGCGGCAATAGTTACGGCAGAGGAATATGCAAAGAATCTTATGCTCGTTTCTGATAACCCAAACAAAGAAATAGAATATGTCTAATATATTGATTTTTGACTCTACCTTGAGAGACGGCAATCACGCTGTGCATCATGAATTGAATAATAAACAAATAGCGGTTTATGCAGCGGCGGCAGATACGGCGGAAATACCCATTGTAGTGGTGGGGCACGGTAACGGATTAGGGGCCTCTTCCTTACAAGTAGGAGAAAGCCTTATCAATGATATGGAAATGATAGAAACAGCTAGAGCGAAATTAAAAAAATCGAAGCTAGGAGTTTTTATTTTGCCTGGTTTTGGTACGATCAAGAAAAATTTAAAAAATGCTATTAATGCTGGGGTGGAAGTGGTATGTGTTTCTTCTCATTGCACTGAAGCAGATATAACCCAAAGGCATATTGAATATGTCAGTGAAAGAGAAAAAGAGGTTTATGGTAATCTCATGATGACCCATATGGTTTCTAAGGAAATTCTCCTAGAAGAAAGTTTGAAAATGCAATCTTTTGGAGCTAACGGCATCATATTAATGGATTCCGCCGGAGCATACTTGCCTAAAGACGTAATAGAAAAGATTACATTCTTGGTTACTGAGTTAAAAATACCGGTTGGCTTTCATGGCCATAATAATTTAGGAATGGCAATTACTAATTCTATCCTGGCAGTAGAAGCTGGAGCAACAATTTTAGATGCTTGTGCACGCGGATTTGGTGCGGGGGCAGGAAATGCTCAAATTGAAGTGCTTGTTGCAGTTTTAGAAAAAATGGGTTACACAACCGGAATAGATCTGTATAAGATGTTAGATGCTTCTGATGTGGCGGAAAAGGAATTAATTAAAGTTATTCCAAATATTAAGCCAATCAGTATTGTTAGTGGGCTAGCAGGGGTGTTTTCAGGCTTTGCGAAGCACGTTGAAAGAATTTCTCTACAGTATGGGATCGATTCGCGAGATGTGTTTTTTGAGTTGGGTCGAAGGAAGGCTGTTGCCGGACAAGAAGACCTAATTGTTGAGGTGGCTGTGAATTTAGCGGACAAGAGGATAGCAGTGGAGAAAAAATGCTAAGAGAAAATTTTCTGCAAAATAAATTAAAAGCTGGAAAAATAGTACTTGGGACGTGGGCAGTTATCCCTTCTCCAGTGGTTGCAGAAGTGATTGCAAGCAGTGGTCTGGATTTTATTATTATTGATTCTGAACATGGCCCAATCAATTATGAAACTGCACAGAATATGGCCATAGCTTGTGAGCTCCATGGCGTTTCACCTATCCTGCGTGTTTCAGGGGTTGTTGAATCTGATATTTTGAAGGCTTTAGATATTGGAGTCCATGGTTTGCATATTCCCAATATTACATCAAAACAGCAAATTGAGATGTCTATTCGTTTTATGAAATATCCACCAATTGGGAATAGGGGGTTTTCTCCTTTTAATCGTGCGGGATGTTATTCTCTTGAGAATGCGCAGATCCTAACAAAAACAGCCAATGATTCCACCTTATTAGTTATTCATATGGAAGGAAAAGAGGCAATTGAAAATATCGAAGAAATTTTGGTTATCAAAGAAATTGATGTTGTTTTTGTCGGCCTCTTTGATATTTCTAAATCCTTGGGGCTTCCGGGAGAAGTGAATAATCCTAAGGTTATTAAATTATTAAAGAAAGTAGTGGAGAAAGTGAATAATGTTGGCAAATATACTGGGACGATTGTAAATGATCCGGAAAAAATGAAGCAATTTGTGGATTATGGAATCAGATATATCACTTATTCTGTAGACTGCCATATATTAAGAGATGCTTATAGACAGATTGATATTTGTTTTAAGAGCTTAAATGGATAAGAAGGTTCATATAGATATTAACAAATTTAAGAATATCCTATTTAAAGAACGCACCGAGTGTATGGTTTGCGGAAAAAAATTATGCACCCCAGTGATTGAGTTGCCCGATTTTCCAATGACCGAAATTTATATTGGAAAAAAAGTAGAAGAAAAAGTCGGTTTTGTTGATCAAACGTTCCATTTGTGCAAAAAATGTGGTCATGGACAGATACAAAATGTAATTGATGTAGATCTTCAGTATGGAAGTTCTATTTTTTATCATTTCAGGTCCTCTGAGAGCGCAACCGGTAGAGAATCTGCGGATTTCTTTGTGGATTTCTTAAATGATGTGGTTAAGGATAGAAGCTTTGGGCAAATAGTAGAATTAGGTTGTAACGACATGTATTTACTTAAGCAATTAAAAGGCAAGGGAGACAAACTTATTGGTATAGATCCAATTTTAAAGGGTAAAGAAAAAGAGTTCTCAGAAGATAATCTTACTGCTATAGGTGATTTTTTTGAAAACATTTCTTTAGATGGTGAAGTGGATTTAGTAATTTCCAAGGACACTTTAGAACATGTCAGTAATCCGAAAAAATTTATGGAAAAAATAGTGAATTTTGGGCATAAAGGCACAATGTATTTTTTTCAATTTCCCTTCTTAGAATCCTTATTGGGAGGTTGCCGCTTTGACCAGATTTATCATCAACATTTAAACTATTTTTCTCTTAAGTCGATTATTTATTTATTAGATGAAATCGATTGTGAGTTACTTGATTATCGTATAAATGTGAATCATTGGGGTGCTATTTTGATTGCCTTTAAAAAAGGAAAAGGTAATTCCAGGTACAGAAAAGAAGTGCTAAATATTTCTGAGGCAGATATTCTTCAAAAGTATGCGGTTTTTAAGAGCAATATTGAGTGTACTAATAAGAGTTTGCGTTTATTAAAGGGAGAGAAAATTTATGGATATGGCGCTGCATTGATGTTGCCTGTACTCTGTTACCATCTTGGAAATGAACTCTCTTGTTTAGAATGTGTAATTGATGATGATAAAAATAAGGAAGGGTTATTTTACATTAATCTTCCAGTTAATATTAGAACTTGTGAAAAAATTAAGGATATTAATAAGTCTATAGTTTTGATAACTGCAATTTCAACTATGAATAATGTGCGCCGTATGTTGCCAAAATTATTTAAAATGAATCCTAAGCAAGTGATACTTCCTTTAAATACTATCTAGGGCAAGGTGCATGAAAGGGGTTTTGTAGTTAATTTGGGGGAGCTGGTTTTATGAAGTTAACTGATTTTGTGGCGGAGTTTTTATTAAGCCAAGGAATCCAGCATGTATTTGGCTTAACTGGAGGAGCAGCGGTACATTTATTTGATTCTGTCGATCGTCTGCCGGGCATCAAACCAATTTTTAACCACCATGAACAAGCGGCAGCATTAGCTGCAGAGGCTTATGCTAAAATTACCCAGGGTTTAGGAGCAGCTTTTTTTACCACTGGTCCTGGGGTGACGAATGCTATTACCGGGGTTGCAGCTGCCTGGTTAGATTCTGTACCTTGTATTTATATTTCTGGCCAAACTAGGTTGGAACATACTGCACGGGGAAAGCCTATCCGGCAAATAGGAACTCAGCATTTAGAAATTATTCCTTTGGTTAAGCCCATTACTAAATATGCTGTTATGATTGATGACCCTCAAATGATTAAGTACCATCTTCAAAAAGCGGCTTATCTTGCAAAGGCCGATAGACCAGGGCCGGTTTGGATAGATATTCCTTTGAATTTTCAGTGGGCTCAGATAAATCCTGATAATTTGCCTGAGTTTGATAGCTCTGAATTAGTAAAACAGTTTTCTTCAGGGATACAAATTGAATGCTGGGTAAAGCAGAGTTATGAATTATTAAGGAAGGCTAAACGGCCTATTATTCTCGCAGGATTTGGAATAAGGTTAGCACAGGCGGAGGATGTTTTTAGAGCACTGATTGAAAAATTTAGTATTCCTTTTCTTTCTAGTTGGGGCGCAAGTGATTTCTGTGCTGCCGACAATATCCATTATGTTGGTAGGCCAGGTTTAGCAGGTCAGCGTGGCGCCAATTTTGCGATGCAGAATGCGGATCTTATTCTTGCAATTGGTTCACATTTAAGCGTCCAACTCACGGGGACCAGATACGATACTTTTGCCAGGGATGCAAAAAGGATCGTGGTTGATATAGATAAAGCCGAATTAGACAACCCTACAGTACGTGTAGACTTAGCTGTTTCGTGTGATGCTGGGATTTTTTTAAAAAAGTTACTGAAGTATACAGTTGAGTATGCTTCAATAGACATTAGTCTTTGGAAAGAAAAATGTAAAAAATATAAGATATATAATGGCCTTCCTAGCGAATGCAAAAATCAAAAAAAATTTGTGAATCCTTATTATTTTCTTGATTTACTTTCCAATTCTTTGAACACTGAAGATAACGTTGTAGTTGATGGTGGAGGGACTGTTGTCTACATCTCTTTTCAGGCATTCAAAATAAAATTAGGCCAGAGGTTAATTCTTTCTACAGGGATTTGCGCTATGGGAACGGGGCTACCGGAGAGCATAGGAGTGTATTTTGGTAGTGGGAAGAAACGCACTATTTGTCTTTGTGGCGATGGCAGTATGCAATTAAATATTCAAGAGTTGCAAACGATTGTTCATCACCATGCTCCTATAAAAATTTTTGTTTTTAACAACGGTGGTTACCTCGCCATTCGACATACTCAAGATGGTTTTCTCAATAGTCGTTATGCAGGGGCAAATGAGACTGGCGGTTTAAGTTTGCCTGATTTCTTAAAAGTAGCGGGAGCATATGGTATAGATACTTTTAGGGTTCAAAATCATGATAAATTAATGGAAGTGCTCCCTAATGTTTTGGCAGCAAATGGGCCGGTTTTGTGTGAAATTATGATATCCGGAAAACAGGAAGTTATTCCGTGTTTGGGATTTAAAGAGAATGCTGATGGGACGACCTCTTCTGCCAGGCCCTTGGAGGATTTATATCCTTATTTAACCCGCGAAGAGTTTATAGAAAATATGGTAGTGGAGCCATTATCTGAATCTAAATAAAAGGAATAATTTATATGGCAGAAATAAATTTACTTGATTTGTACCCTTCTTCGAAAAGGCCGCTTGAGGAACGGGGAAAACGAAAATTAGCGGGGGTGGGGTGGATTTCGCTTGATCGTGAACAAAGAGATAATGCTGATATTTTAATAGAATATAAATTATTGGAAAGAGCGCGACAATTTGGAAAAGAATATTTTGATGGGGACCGTTTGTATGGGTACGGCGGCTATTATTATGATTCACGTTTCTGGACTGACACAGTTAGACGTTTTGGAGGTTATTATAAACTTAAAGAAGATACGGCAGTATTAGATATTGGCTGTGCGAAAGGATTTATGTTATATGATTTTAAAAAATTAATACCCAATATCAACGTTGCTGGGATTGATATTTCGCAATATGCATATGAGCAAGCGATGGAGGAAATAAAGCCTTTTATCACAGTGGGAAATGCTAAAATTCTACCTTATCCAGACAGATTTTTTGAATTGGTAATTTCGATTAATACTGTTGATTATCTTCCTTTGGAAGAATGTAAGCAAGCTTTGCGTGAAATTGAACGAGTAAAGAAAAAACATTCTTTTATTTCAGTACATGCCTGGCGCAATGATGAAGAACGTGAGCGTATGTTAAAATGGAACATAACTGCTTTAACCTATATGCATGTTGATGATTGGAAAAAACTTTTTAAAGAAGTCGGATATAAAGGGGATTATTGGTGGTTCATTGCCCATTAGCTGAATTTAAGATTGTTATAGGAAAGCGGATCGATTATGAAACTTCCCATGCGATCCTTGTGAAAGGCTGGAGAAAAAATAAAGCTTGATCCTCACGATCTTATTTGCGGCAAGCAAATTTGTGGCAGTTGGGGTGGAGGCTGTGATCCGGATAAAGATATTCCCCGCTTTGCGGATCTTTACCGGGAGGGAAAACTTCCACTGGAAAAATTATTAAGTAAACGTTACCCACTGGTGCAGATCAATCAGGCCTTGGATGATCTGGAACAACGAAAGATTATCAGGGCTTTAATTGAAATTGATACAAGTTTATGACTTGCTTTGAAAAGTTTAGAGATTTATTAATAATCCATTAAAAGCATATGGGGTTACCCTCTGTTCGATGAGTGAATTACATTCCGATTCAATTAATGCTCTTTTAACCATCAAGGAAAGAGCAGCCAAACGTAACAAGATTGTGTTTGTTTCAGGAAATTTCAATATTGTCCATCCCGGGCATTTACGATTGTTACGTTTTGCTGCAGAGCGCGGGGATTTTTTAGTCGTAGGGGTTTATGATGAAACATCAAAGGGCGCGTTGTTGGCGGAATCCTTGCGTCTGGAGGGAGTAAGTTCGGTTAGTTGGGTGGATTATCCCTTTATCTTGAGGGAGCCAGCGGAAAAATTCATCGAACGTCTTCAGCCTGCTATTGTCATCAAAGGGAAAGAGCATGAAAACCAATTTAATCCGGAACTGGAGGCAGTAAAGTTTTATGGCGGGAAGTTAATATTCAGTTCCGGAGATATTACTTTTTCCTCAATTGATCTTTTACGTGATGAGTTTAAACGATTAAATTTTTCCACTATTGTTAAACCAATGGATTTTCCGAAACGCCATGGTTTCACTTTAGCTGACTTATTATTGGTCACCCGGGAGATAAAAAAACTTAATGTACTGGTTATTGGGGATATTATTGTAGACGAATACATTACCTGCGATCCAGTCGGGATGTCACAGGAAGATCCTACAATTGTGGTAACACCGATACTGAATGAACAGTTTGTCGGCGCAGCGGGAATTGTTGCCGCACATGCGAAGGGGTTGGGCGCAAATGTTAGTTTCTTTTCTATTGTAGGGCAAGATGAAACGGCGAATTATGTCAGAGAAAAGTTGAAAGAATATGGCGTCGCAGCATATCTGTATGAAGATGAAAGTCGATCAACCATTCGCAAGCAGCGCTTTCGTGCTAACGGCAAGACACTTTTAAGGGTTAATCATTACTATCAGCATGCAGTAAACGGGGGCATTAAGAAAAATATCCTTAAAGATTTGACTGATATTTTGGATGACATACAGCTAGTTATATTTTCAGATTTTAACTATGGATGCCTTCCTCAGCCATTGGTTGATGAAATTGTTACCATTTGTAATGACAATGGGATAATGATGGTTGCGGACAGTCAGTCTTCATCTCAGATTGGCGATGTCTCTCGTTTTAAAGGTATGGCTTTACTTACACCTACAGAAAGAGAGGCAAGACTAGCGGTAAAAGATTTTAACTCCGGCCTGGTTGTTTTGGCGGAAGCATTACGCAATAAAGCAAAAGTGAAAAATATTTTGCTCACCCTTAATTCGGAGGGCATTTTAATCCATGCACCTACCTCTTCTTCACATGAATGGCTTACAGATCGCTTGCCTGCAATGAATACCGCCCCGAAAGATGTATCTGGTGCGGGTGATTCTTTGCTTGCCTGCGCTTCAATAGCACTGGCAGCCGGGGCAGATATATGGCAAAGCAGCTATTTAGGATCACTGGCGGCTGCCTGCCAATTAGGGCGGGTGGGGAATATACCACTAACCCTTGACCAACTGCAGGTGGAGATCCAACGATGAAAGCACTGCTTCTTGCCGCGGGTGTGGGAACAAGGCTTCAACCGCTTACAAACAAAATTCCTAAATGCTTGGTTCCAATCAACGGAAGGCCACTTTTGGAATATTGGCTCAGTATGCTTGTTAATGCGCAAGTTTATCCAATACTTATTAATATGCACCACTTTGCTGATCAAGTAAGTGATTATCTTACCAAAAGCGAATTCAGCCGTTTTACCACAACGGTTTATGAACGTGCCCTCCTTGGAACTGCGGGCACCCTGCTTAAGAACCGCAACTTTTTCGGGGAAGATTCTTTGATGCTGATCCACGCTGACAATCTTTCAAAGCTCAATGTAAAAGCCTTTATTGCGCGGCATAATAATCGTCCGGTGGGTTGTGAGATCACCATGCTGACATTTAATACATCCGCACCACATTCTTGTGGGATCGTAGAGCTTGATGATCGGGGCGTTGTTCGGGTATTTCATGAAAAAGCCCCCAATCCACCGTGTAATCTTGCCAACGGGGCAGTATATATTCTTGAGCCTTCTATTCTTGATTTTTTGGCTAGTCTCGGCAAAGAAATAATTGATTTTAGTACAGAGGTGTTACCACATTATATGGGACGCATTTATACATTTCACAATGACATATATCATAGAGATATCGGCACGATGGAGAGCTATGATGCGGCCAATAGGGAATTTCGTCTGTGTTGTGGGAAAGAGGAAAAATTTATTCAGCAGAGTCCAAGGAAGCAGTCAAAAATAAATCCGATCAGCCGATCTGGATACTGAAACGGCGAATAATGATCACAAGAAACAACTGCAGATTTTGGGATCGTTACCTATCCCCACTTTTCCTTGCCGGCAAGGTGCAGGAGAAAGGCTTCGTTTGGTGCTTTAAGATAGCTTTACGTATGCTTTCTCAGCAAGTGTGCAGACGTGGGCGCCATTTTATCACTCACTATAAACAAAAGAAGCTATTCATAATTAATTTATTTAATTTTCTTTCAGTCAGGAAACCCAAAAAGGTCATTTTGGGGGTCTGGGACTATAAAGTTATTCCTTGGTCTGTTGGCGACTTTCTTGTATTTATCGAGACTCTTAGTGTATTAAAATTAAAGCATGAAGCCGACAAAGTGGATGTTTGCGTTATTTGCGATTGTGAAAAACCGGCAGGCAATAGAGGGTATACCAACATTAATCCAACCAACTTTCGCTATTATTTATTTAATCTTTTACCGATTATAAATACGTCTCCTTATCTTGGCTCTGTATTCCAATTTGATTCTCGCTCAGAATTTTATTGCTTTCTCAAACAGAACATTAATAGATATCAAATTTATCCACCAATTAGCGCGCAGCTTAAAGAGTCATTCAACTTTTATGGTGGAGCGACTCTTAGGGAAATACGGGATTTTTATAATGAACGTGGATTTATCCCCTACCTTGCGATTAACGATTATCACCTGGGGTGGGCATATAATTTGTATAGAACACAGGCTAAAGGCTTACTTCCGGTTGTTGTATGCCTAAGAAATCGTCCTGATAGTCCACACCGAAATGCTGATAAGGATGTATGGTTAAGTTTTTTTGATTTATGTAAATCCACATTTCCCGAGGTAGTATTTGTAATCATTGGAATGAGAGAAGAAATTTTTAAGGAGTTTAGAGATCGAAGTAATGTGATTGTTGCCAAAGATTATGGTTCAACGTTGGTAGATGATTTTGCATTGATAAGGACTTCTTTACTTTTTATGAGTGTTAATACTGGTGGTTCTACGATTGCGAATTTTAGTGATGTTCCCTATCTCATTTTTGGTATGTCTCTAGAATGGCGTGAGCAAATGGGACTCAAGCCCGATTCTAGTTGGGAATTCGCAACGCAAGATCAAAAAATATTTTATAGTTCTTTTATTATTACTCCACATTCATTATTGAAAGAATTTTCTAATCTCTATTGTGTGTTGGATATTCAAAACTGGCATAATAAAGCATTAGCATACAAGTCCCCTCTTTACTCAGCCGCAAGTTGGGAGTTTTGATGTAAAAATGGAGGTTATAGAATGAAAATACTTCTGATAAATCCTACGATAAGAGAGCACCACCTTCCTTTCTGCTTTCCTGCGGGATTAGGTGTTATTGCTGCTATTATGGTCCAAGAAGGCCATGAAGTTCACGTCTTCGATCAAAATGCACTCCGTGTTTCAAATGAAGATATGTGTCGTAATTTGAGAAAAATCAAAGACATTGATATCATTGGCATTGGAGGGTTAATCACAACTTATGCTCATCTCAAGTGTCTGGTTCCGGGTTTGAGGGAGATGTTCCCATTTGCGAAGATTGTTCTGGGAGGTGGAGTCACTATTGAGCCTGAAGTGATATTTGAACATATACCAGTGGATTTTTGTGTTCACGGAGAAGGCGAGCACACTTTCCGTGAGCTATGTGATGTAATAGGGGGGAAAGGAGGCGATGTCTCAGGTGTGGCTGGGATAAGCTATGTCGCCCATGATAAAAATAGCGTAGTGACAAAACCTAGACCAATTGAGAGAAATTTAGACCAATTTCCCATGCCTGCTTACGAGTTGTTTCCATCAGAGATTTACTTCAGTAACAATGTCATTAAGAACGTTGTGGGAATTGACTGCGGCACCAAGCGATGCGCTACTCTTCTGTGGAGTCGCGGATGCCCCAACAAATGCACTTTCTGCTGGCGCATGATGGGCAAGGCAGTACGCTTCCGTTCTGTAAATTTAGTGATGGAGGAAATCGGATTCCTACGATCAAGGTATGGGGTGGACTCGTATCTATTTTTTGACGAGTGTATTAATGCCCATCGAAAACGGGCAATAGAGTTTGCCACGCAACTCATTAAAAGTGGTTACACAGCTCCTTGGTATAGCCATGCCCGTGTGAATAACTTTGATGAAGATCTTGCAAGGCTGTTCAAACGTGCTGGATGTATTGGGCTAAACTTTGGGATCGAAAGTGGCAGCAAGGCAATGCTCGCTGGAATGAAAAAAAATGTGACGCCGGAGTTGGCATCCAAAGCGGTTGCAATTGCTCAAGAATCTAACATAAGACCAAATTGTACATTTATCATTGGTATGCCAGGTGAAACTAAAGCCACTGTTCAAGAATCGGTGCGTTGGATCCGGAGAAGGCAGGTACGTGATTACACCTTTTTCTTTGTTACTCCTTACCCGGGATGCGAACTATATTTTCAACCTCTCGTCCAAGAACGTATTCAGGAAAGGTATGGCACAAAAGATGCCTTTTTCTCTGCTCTTGGTGATGTATGTGACCTTTGTGTAAACCTGACTGATTATACCGATAGGCAACTGATAGATATGCGGGATTGGGCAGTAAGAGGGGTCTCTAAACCAGGCTGGCTACAAGAACTGTACCGGTTCATGAAACGCTTTTTTCGCTTCCTTTGCCAACCCAGCCGGTGGCTAACTGTCCTGAGAAATCGTATTGAGAAATCGTATTGAATTCTTGAAAAAATGGCTTTGTTGCTTCGATATAAGGTGCCCAAAGTTGAGGATATAAATAAGTAAGGGATACGAATAAGTATATGAAAAATCTTGCAATCATCCCTGCCCGTGGCGGTTCCAAAGGTATTCCGCGTAAGAACATAAGGCAACTGGCAGGCAAGCCACTGATCGCACACACCATTGAGCATGCTGGCCATGCACGCATGCTGGGCCGCATCATAGTTTCAACCGATGATCCCGAAATAGCTGCTGTTTCTAAACAGTATGGCGCAGAAGTCATCTGGCGGCCTTCAGAACTCAGCGGTGATAATGCTTCATCTGAATCGGCCCTATTACATGCCCTGGAGTATTTGCAACAGTCCGAAAATTATGTGCCTGATTTTATCGTCTTCCTTCAATGCACTTCACCATTAAGGCTGCCTAATGACATCGATAATGCCATTCAAAAATTCTTAAAAGAGAATGCCGATTCTCTTCTTTCAGTATCAGAGACTAGAAAATTTATTTGGAAAAATATAAATGACCGAATGACTTCAATTAGTTATGATTTTAAAAATCGAAAGAGACGGCAGGATTTAGAAAAAATCTATTTTGAAAATGGTTCAATATACATATTTAAACCACATATTTTAACAAGTTACAACAACCGTTTAGAGGGCAAAATTTCTTTTCATATAATGAAAGATTGGCAACACATTGATATTGATGACGAATTTGACTTTAATTTGGCAGAGGTGCTATTTGCGAAGTATTTGCTTAACAAAGAAAAATTGAATATAAAAAATATCAAATTATTTATATATGATTTTGATGGTGTTTTAACTGATAATAAAGTTTTAATGGATCAATTTGGCAAGGAAAGTGTTTGGGTGCACCGCTCTGATGGGCTGGCGATTTCTAAAATAAAAAAAGTGGGTATTCGTCAAATTGTACTCTCAACAGAACAAAATCCAATTGTCCAAAAAAGGGCTAAAAAATTAGGAATTGAGTGTTCCTCTGGAATTAAAAATAAAAAAGATTTTCTTGAGAGTTATCTTAAATCTAAGAGGATAAAAGCAGAAGAAGTAATTTACGTGGGCAATGATATCAATGATTATGAAGCTATGAAATTTATTGCATGTCCTATTGCTCCCTCCGATGCTTGCGAAGAAGTTAGAAAGATTGCAAAGTATGTGACGAAATCAAAAGGTGGAGAAGGGGTCATCAGGGAATTGTTAGGCCTCTTCCTGGAAAGGGAATAGCAGTCATTCAAACCGATTAATATCCTGTAGATTAAGGGAAAGGTAATGAAAAAGGAAAAAATAATTATTACGGGATCTGAAGGATTGCTTGGTTCAGCATTGTCATTGTATCTGAAAAAATCATATCAGTTATATAAATTGTCGCGAAGATTTGGCCATGATCTGACAAATGAAGAATTTGTGAAAAAATGGTTTTTAAAAAATCCTGCTGAATATTTGGTAAATTGCTTTGGAATGAATGATCATATCAATGCTCAAAAGTCGCCCCAGACTCTGTTTGATGTCTCTCTTGAGAGTCTTATGCAATTTTTTCAGGTCAATATTGTCGCTTTATTTTCTGTGTGCAGGGAATTTGCTAAAAATAAATCCGCAAAAGGAATTGTAAATCTTTCTTCAATTTACGGGGTGGTGTCACCTCATCCGGATCTTTATGAAAATTCGGAAAAGCACATTGGATATTCTTTATCAAAGGCGGCAGTTGTCCAACTTACAAAACACCTGGCAACTCATCTAGCGCCAAATGTGCAGGTGAACTGTGTCGTTTTAGGAGGGGTAGAATATGATCAAAGTAAAGATTTCAAGGAACAATATAAACAATTTGTTCCTATGAAACGTATGATGAAAAGTGATGAATTAAATGGGTTGATTGAATATCTATGTTCTGAAAAGTCTGCTTATATGACAGGTTCTGCCATACATCTTGATGGTGGTTGGACGAGTTGGTAAAAAAATAAAATAGATAAATGGGAAGTCTTGAATGTTTGATATAAAATTTTATATGAAATTCCATGATACCAAGTATGGATTGATGAACGGGGAAAAATTCGACGAAAAATATATTTTTGATATGTTTGAAAATATTAGAAGCAAAGCCCCTGTTATTTATAATATTGAAACAACTAATGCCTGTAATATGAATTGTGAGATGTGTCCCAGGACCACCATGATGTCTCGTAAAATTGAGATGATGAATTGTAAAATTTTTGATCGGATATTAGATCAAATACGGCCTTTTCCCGATCAGGAATGGGAGGAATGGGAAAAATTTGTAGAAAAAAACTATCATATTTCAAAAAAAGATATAAGTGAAAACCATTTTTTTCTTTATGTTATTCCGAAAGTTATTGTACTTCATGGCTATGGCGATCCTCTTCTTGATAAACATTTGCCTCAAAGGATCGCCAAATTAACCCAAAGGGAGATCCCTTCTTATTTTAGTTGTAATCCTGCCAACATTGATATTGAGAAAAACCTTGAGATTTTTAAAAACGGATTGGATTATATTAAATATTCCGTTGAAAGTGTTGATGACATGCGCCATAAATCGGTTAGGGGCACTGCTTCGAATTTTACTGAAAGTTATCGAAAAATTATGAAGCTATTTGAACTCAAGGAGCAATACAATTTAAGCACGACCATTGTGATTACCATGTTGAATCTCAAAAAACAATGGCAAGGCGAAGAATTTGACAGGCTTAAAGAGCTGTTTAAGGATGTGGATGCTTATGTTTATCTAAAAAGTCAGGATCAACACTGGTATCAGGATAAAATACCGGAAACAAAATCTATTCATTGGATTGAATTTTGTCAGTTTCCATGGAGTTCCATGACAATTAAATCAAACGGTGCGGCAGTCCAGTGTGTTGAAGATTTCAATAATGAGATTGTATTAGGAGACGCCAAAATAGAATCACTATATGATATTTGGAATGGTGAAAAATACCAAAAATTGCGTTTGGATCATTTCAAATTGAGTCAAGGAATTAAATGCACTCAGCAGTGTGATATGGAGTTGATTGGTGACATGACGCACACACATGGGCCAAAAAATTGTTTTTTTGTATAAACATAATTTTAAAATAGGCTTACTATACTTATTTTTTCTTAAATGAATAAAGGAAGCTGTATGCCAAGAGTTATTGAGATTGGCGGACGACCTGTTGGTGAAGGTTGCCCTGTGTATATCATTGCTGAAATCGGGATAAACCATAATGGCGATTTAGACATCGTTAAGAAGCTGATTGACGCAGCATCGCTGGCTGGTTGTGATGCGGTGAAATTCCAAAAGCGCACACCTAAGCTGTGTGTTCCGCGGGCGCAGCGCAATTTAATGCGGGAAACGCCCTGGGGAGTTATGTCCTACTTAGAGTATCGCCATAGGATTGAATTCGGGCAAGAGGAATATGCAGAGATAGACCGCTATTGTAAGGAGAAGAACATTGCCTGGTTTGCTTCATGCTGGGACGGGCCTTCGGTAGAATTTATCGAGCAATTTGCACCTGTATGTTATAAAATCGCTTCAGCCTCCCTGACCGATGACGTGTTGCTACAGCACATTAACAGCACCGGACGGCCGATTATTCTTTCCACCGGTATGTCCACCATGGAAGAAATTCGTCATGCTGTATCTCTTCTGGATCAAGATCGCCTGCTTATTGCCCACAGCACCAGCAGCTATCCGTGCAAAACTGAAGAACTTAATCTGAATATGATCCGGACATTGTACCGGGAGTTTAATTGCCCCATTGGCTACTCTGGCCATGAAGTGGGCTTACAGACGACGTATGCATCCGTAGTGCTTGGCGTTTGTTTTGTGGAACGGCATATCACACTTGACCGGGCTATGTGGGGCAGTGATCAGGCCGCCTCTGTCGAGCCGGGGGGCTTAATGCGGCTGGTGCGAGATATTCAAGTAATCGAACAGGCATTGGGGGATGGGATTAAAAGAGTTTATGAGAGCGAAATGATCATTTTAAACCGGCTGCGAAGGATGAAGAACACTGGATGACATTTTGGGTGCTGAGCGAATGAGTTCTATTGTTTTCATAAACCATGCTCCACGAGCAGCAAAAAATTACGTGCTGATTGCACAGATCCTTCAAAAGCTGCAGCCTAATATATTAATGGTGTATCTCGACCTGGCAAACTTTTCCAACCTTCCTAAAGAACCGGCAATTGATGTATTTGCCAATATGCCGGTTCGCGTGATCAAAGCTATAGACATGATTCCCATAGGTGGGAAGGAGGATCTTATAAGTGTTTTTAAGCAACTAATATCGGAGATTGATCCAGTATGCATCGTCGTTCCTTTTGATTGGTGGCTATACGCTGATCTGATTTCATGCGCAAGCAATGCCGGCGCCAGGTCTGTAGTAGTCCAGGATTCGATAATGGATGATACAGTGTTATTTCCCAAGGCAAGTAAGAAGGTTATACCACCTTCACTGAAAAGTGGGATTTTCTCTTTTTTTCGTAAAAATACATCTTCTCCCAATATTGACCATCCGACTGTTTGTTCTCGCAATGATACGATGTATTGTTTAACAGGTGAATACTATCGAAGAATTCTTTCCGATAGATACCCTGAGCACATCAAGCAATTCAAGGTCACTGGATCTCTGCGCATGGAAGCAACGCTAGGCCACCCAAAAATGCAGATTGACGTGGTTAAACAGGTTTTCAAAATCCCTACAGACTCGGATTTTATCCTTTACATATCACAGCCCTTTGATGTTTGGCCGGAAGACTATACTCTCAAATCAGATTATCGTCAGGCTATCCTTGACACTATAATTCATGCCCATCGCTTACAGCCTGAACTCTATCACGTCGTATTGGTTCATCCTGACGAGGATGTGGAAGACTGGGTCAAGATTGTTGAATCTTGTAGACATCTCAAATGCAGGATACGCGTAAGGAAAGGGTTTACAGCTTCATACTTATCACTTTATCAGGCTGCATCTAAGCTGGTAGGTTTTTCATCAACTTGCTTGATAGAGGCAATGATCATAGGTAGGTCAATCTTAACGCTTGACTATATTTTTGAGTCTCCAATTCTATCAGTACTTGTTGAAGGAAATGCAGTTATGCCAGTGACACGCCGCGAACATCTTGGCTGGAGGGTAAAGTGTTTTTTAGAGGAAAAATTTTCCAATGATCTCATCAGAAGACAGCGTCTGCTGCTTCAAGACCTTTTTGGTATGCAAGATGGCCATTGTAGTAAACGGGCTGCCTACCAAATCGCTGGTAATGATTATCAAGGTAATCTTAAATGAACTTTTTTCAACTTACCAAAAACTCAACGGTTAGCCTTCGAAGGCTATTTAGCTCTTTCAAGTTCTTAAGGAGACATGCACCTTCCTTTTTGAATCGCCTTTGGGGCAAAGAGGACGAATTTGCCTGGCAGCGGATGACCATGCTTTGGCTTAAAGGGCGCAATGCCTTGGTCAATAACCGTTTTGGACAAATCATGAGTGTGCGACTTGACAGTCTTGGAGACCTGTATGCGGCATTTGGCCGAAAGGAAGAAAAAAATATACCTGAAATTCTGTGTGCACTGCCATCAGGTGGGGTCGTCCTGGATATTGGCGCCCATATAGGTGGTTTCTCGCTTATTGCTGCCCGCGCAGTAGGGCCGAGTGGGCGGGTGCACGCATTTGAGCCTGTCTCAAGTAATGCTATTTTGTTGGAACAGAATGCCGGACTCAATCAGATGGATTGGCTTAAAGCCGTCCATGCAGCGGTGGGGAGAAAAGCCGGGTTCATTGAACTACACATTAGCGATACTGATACTATGTGGGCCAGCACCCGTGTAACATGGGCCAATGTTTTGCATCATGGAATGACCTCGGCGCACACTATTTCCCAGTCAGTACCTGTAATTACAGTTGATCATTTTTTGCGTAAAGAGGGGATACAGAATGTTGCCCTGATGAAGATTGACGTGGAGGCAGCCGAATTAGATGTACTGGCGGGGGCGGGGGCGTCACTTGCAGCAGGGTATATTCGCCAAATCATCGTTGAAGTCCATGGCCCGACAGTGAAATGGGGAGATGTCAAGGCAATTTTAAATCATTATGGATATGAGGTACGCGACCTCGATGGAGCCGAAATGCATGCCACCCTCAGACCCCAGGCCCAACGTATGAGAAATGTGAGCAGGCATGTATCCGTGGCACTGATAGGCTGTGGAGCTGTCTCTGAGATCCTTTATGCAAATGCGCTAGATAAATTGGCAAGCGAAGGTGTGATCGAGACGGTTGCATTGGCTGATCCAAATCCGGCACGTGCAGTGAAGATTGGCAAAACTTTTCCTACAGCGCGCCAATATCGTAGCCTGAATCAAATGTTGACTGAGGTCATTCCCGATTTAGTCATTATTGCGGCGCCACATCAGTGCCATGCTGACATGGCTGTAACCTGTTTTAAGCGAGGTATCCATGTGCTGTGTGAAAAACCAATGGCTGTGACAACAGCCGATTGTGATCGGATGATTGCGGCTGCAGACAAAGCCGGCAGCCTTTTGGCAGTCGGCCACTTCCGCCGATTTTTCCCCTCTTGCCAGGTCATCAAAGACATATTAGCCGCTGGATTGCTAGGCCCGGTCAGATCATTTCGATTTTTGGAGGGAGAGACTTACAGTTGGCCCGCGCAATCCATTTCATTCTTTAAACGAGCCGAAGCCGGAGGAGGCGTGCTTATAGATGCGGGTGCCCATACTATAGATTTGCTTCTTTGGTGGATGGGAGAGGTAGCTGAAGTTGAGTACCAAGATGATGCGATGGGTGGGGTTGAGGCCAATTGTCGAATCAGCTTGAAGATGACTAATGGCGCCGAAGGAATGGTTCAACTTAGCCGTGATTGGCCTTTGCCCAACTATTATATAATTGAATGTGAGAAAGGGTGGATCAAATATGAGTGTGATATAGTGGACACTGTTGAATGGGGAATATACGGCTCCAATTATGGATTAAATACCCAGGTGCATATGATTGCTGAATCTACCGCAGGGGTAAAAACCCAAAAATTAGGCGCTGCCGTCCCGGGATTTATGGAATGTTTTGAGTCCCAATTGAGAAATGTCATCGCTGCAATCCATGGAAAAGAGCCTTTACGTGTTTCAGGGCAGGATGCGCGAAATAGTGTCGCCTTAATCGAGAAGTGTTATTTAAACCGCAAATTGCTTGATATGCGCTGGCTCGACAAGATGGAATTACAGCGCGTTAAGGAGCTGGCTAATGTCTAAAAGTCTTTTGGTTGGGGTTATAGGGGCGAACGGGTTTATTGGTAGTCGCCTGGTGGAGTGGCTTGTTTTGCACGACTTGGCTAATGTCCGTCCTATCGTACGCACATTCAAGGGCATGGCTAGGCTGGCCAGGTTTGATCTCGATTGCCGTATGGCAGATGCGACAGATCAAGTAGCTTTGGAAAGGCAACTAAAAGGGTGCGACGTGTTATTTCATTGTGTTGTAGGTAGGCGTGTCACTATCCTTAAGAGCGCAAAAACAGCCTATCAGGCCTGTGCAGGCGCGAAAGTGCATAGGTTGGTCTACCTTAGTAGCGGAGTGGTGCACGGGCACGATCCTATCCCTGGTACAGATGATGATAGCAAATTGGTGAACAAACAGCAGTTCGAATACAACGTCAGCAAGGTCATGGCCGAGCGCTTGTTGCGCAGGTTACGCGCTGATGGCGCAGTTGAGGTAGTTACTTTACGACCTTGTATCGTTTTTGGCCCACGCTCGATGTGGTGGTCCGCGCAGATTGCAACAGACTTGTTGAGTAGGAAGGCCTATTTGGTTGATGGAGGCAAAGGAGTTTGTAATACCGTTTATGTGGATAATTTGGTGCAAGCCATGTGGCAGGCTGCCATTTCAAAGCATGCGGCAAACCAGGACTTCATCATTACTGATGGTGAACAGGTTACTTGGTGGGAGCTATACAGTGCGGTGGCTGCGGCAGTAGGAGAGGATATAGCTAATGTACGCCGCATAGAGAGCACTGCATTATCAAAAAATTGCAATGAACAAAAACATTTGCCATTGGTAAAAAGAGGCAAACTGTTTGCAAAATTATGCCTGCCGCCTATTGCTGTAAAAATCGCAATAAAAATTCTCCGGACAAGAGCTATGAAAAGCATCAAACAAGTTATCCGAAAACCCAATACCTTGGATCTTCAAATTACTGGCGCTAATAATGTTATAAAGCATCTTCCTGCTGTTGATCCGGAAATATCCAGTTTGCAATGTTGCCGTTATATGCTCCCAATTGATAAGGCACGGAAGCTGCTTGGATATGAACCACAAGTAACATTCTCTGAAGGGTGCCGAAGAACAAAAGAGTGGATTCGCTTCGCTTTCGGGATAGATGTCATAAAACCCTCAAACCCACCTGTTCCATCCATTACCGCATAGAGCGATAATCCAAAAGTGCGCTGGGATGTTAAATATATCGCAACATTAAATTCGATACAACGATGCCTCAAAATTGTTGGCGTATTCTAAACCAGAGGATAAGTAATATAAGAAATTTTAAGAGTTAACAATGCAAAGTGATGTCAAAACTGTTTCAATAATCATTCCTACCTATAATCGTGCAAAGTCGTTGAGAATAACTATCGAGAGTTTTATTGAGCAAAACTATCCAAAAGATAAATATGAGATTATTATTGCAGATAATAACTCAAGCGATAATACCAGAGATGTAGTTAATGAATGGCAGGCTAAATCATCTCTACCAATTAAATATATTTTTGAAAAACGCCAAGGGGTGCATTATACACGAAACAGCGCTGCCAAGATAGCTAAGGGACATATATTTTATTATACTGATGACGATATGATTGCTGATCCTAATTTATTAAAAGAAATTGTCAAACCTTTCATGTTGGATAGTAAGGTGGCAACCGCCACGGGAAGAGTGCTTCCTAAATGGGAGCAACCACCCCCTAAATGGATTTTAAATCTTTGTAACAATTTTTGGTTAAGTCTACATGATAGAAAAGAGGATTTAATAATTTCTACGTTTGACTGCGGTGTAATCAGTTGCCATCAGGCAATAAAAAGGGATGTTTTTTTTAAATCTGGTGGTTTCAATCCAGAAAATACTGCTGGGGAATGGATAGGTGATGGGGAAACAGGTCTCAATATAAAAATTAAAGATTTGGGGTATAAGTTTGCTTTCATTAGAAGCTCTTTGATTTATCATATAATTCCTCCTTCCAGAATGACACAAAAATACCTTAATAAAAGATTAGCTAACCAAGGAAATTGTGATAGCTATACAGGATATAAAAAGTATATATATACTAATTGGATGCTTTATAAGAAAATATTATCTCATGTTAAAAATTTAATAAAAAATCTAATGCACGTCTTTTTTAGCTTTGTATTAAATAAAGGCAGATGGAGAATAAATAGAGCATATGTGTCTTATTATAGCAACAGAATAAAGTATGATTTTAGATTAACAAAAGATAAACATTGGCGACAGCTAGTTTTGAAGAATGATTGGCTGAATGAATAAAGATAATGAAACAAAGGGGAAACTACGTAGACGCCAGAGCCCTTGAAACTGCTGATGTGATTTTATTGGCCTCAGGTGGGCACTGGTTTGAAATGCTTGAGCAGACCGAAATAATAGAAGTCAAGCAGGTGCCTTATGCAGGTGATAAGAATAAGTGCGGCGATTTAACACCGCGGTTATTTTTTGCCGAGGAAAGCCTTTGAATGAATAATAATTCGATTGAAACCATAATTGACGGCCTTGATCCGATTGCTTTAATTATCAGGGCCGGCTTTGACAAACCGGGAGTGCATTTTTTTACCCCTGCCAATTTTTCCCAACAACTCGCCTTCATGAGCCATGCCAAGGGTAAAAAGATAGCGCCGTATGTCCATAATGTAATCTCCAGGCAAGTGTTATACACTCAAGAGGTGCTATTTATTCGTAGCGGCCGGGTTAGAGTAAACCTTTATTCATCCAAACAGGAATTTATAGGGTCTCGTGCATTATGGGCCGGAGACCTGATCTTGTTATGTGGCGGCGGTCATTCTTTTGAAATGTTGGAAGCGACATCTATGATAGAAGTAAAGCAAGGGCCTTACGCTGGTGGAAATGATAAAACACATTTTAACGAGATAGAACCTTCATCGTACAATCATGAATGATTTTATCCCGGTAAACGAACCTTTATTAAATGGTAGTGAGAAGGAATTAGTATGTAAGTGCATTGATACAGGATGGATTTCTTCAGATGGTCCATTTGTTAAGCAATTTGAAGAGCGGTTTGCCTCATACATAGGTGTAAGATATGGGATAGCCGTCTGTAATGGAACAGCGGCGCTTGAGACAGCCCTATATGCAACCGGAATTGGAGAAGGGGATGAGGTCATCATGCCGACATTCACCATTATTTCCTGTGCCATAGCCGCGATAAGGTTAGGGGCCAAGCTAACACTAGCAGATATCGAACCGGAAACATGGTGCATGGATGTTAAAAAATTAGAATCAAGGGTTGAGGCTGAGATTAGGAAGGGAAACAAAAAACTGAGGGCCATTATGCCGGTGCATATTTATGGTCATCCTGTTGATATGGACCCGGTGCTGAAGATTGCGCAGCGATATGGTATGAACGTTATAGAGGACGCGGCAGAAGTGCATGGAGCAGAATATTTTAGTAAGGTTGTGCCTGAAGTTAAATTTGATCGCAAATATAAAAAGGGCAAATATAAGAGTACTGGTAATGGAACATGGAAAAAATGCGGGAGCATGGGGCATGTGGCGGCCTTTTCCTTTTATGCCAATAAGATTATTACAACAGGAGAGGGCGGCATGGTTGTTACAGATGACCCGGTGGTGGCAGAACTAGCGCGATCATATAGAAACCTTGGTTTTAGACCTGAGAAGCGTTTTTATCATACTGAATTTGGGTATAATTTCAGGATGACAAATCTGCAGGCAGCTATAGGTTTGGCGCAAATGGAAAGAGTCGAGGAATTAATCAGCATAAAACGCCGGCTGGGAACTTATTATAGGGAGCGTTTGGGCAATATTCCCGGGGTTCGTTTTCAGATAGAAAAACCTTGGGCAAAATCAGTTTATTGGATGTACGCAATAGAAATTGATCCCAAACTTGGCATTGATGCTGAAACTGTTAGAAACCGCCTTAAAGAGAAAAAGATCGGGACACGTCCTTTTTTTATGGGCCTTCACGCACAACCTGTGCTTAAAAAAAAGGGCCTTTCTTTAAATGGAAATCATTATCCAATGGCTGATCATGCATATAAATATGGCCTATATCTTCCTTCCGGCATGACCCTGACGGAAGAAAAAATTGATGTGGTATGTAATGCTTTGGCTGCCGCATTAGAAAAGGAATAACAAGTGCCGATTTTTGCACACTATGCCAGATATTATAACCTTTTATATAAGGATAAAGATTATGCGGGGGAAGTGGTTTATATTGATCAATTGATCAAAAAATATAATCCTAAAGCACAATCGGTGCTGGACCTTGGCTGTGGTACAGGCAGGCATGATTTTTTGTTGGTTGATAAAGGGTATGCAGTTACTGGTGTAGATATGTCTGACGCAATGCTTTCAGAAGCCCGTGCTAATCTAAAACAGATTCGATCCAGTAAGTCTCCAAACTCTTATCCTCTTATTTTTCACCAAGCCGATATTCGCACTGTGCGCCTGAACCGGGCCTTTGATGTTGTTATATCTCTTTTCCATGTTATGAGCTATCAGACAGGCAACGCCGATCTTAAGCAGGCTTTTGAAACAGCTAAAGCGCATTTGAACCCAGGCGGCTTTTTTATTTTTGATTGCTGGTATGGCCCGGGAGTGATGGCAACTCCCCCAGCCCTTCGCGTAAAGGAATTGGAGGATGAGGCTATTTCTGTGACCCGCATTGCAAAACCGGTGATACATCCCAATGAGAATGTGGTTGATGTAAATTACCATATTTTTATTCGTGATAAAATCACGCAACAGGTGGATGAATTACGAGAATGCCACCGCATGCGTTATTTATTCAAACCGGAAGTTGATCTACTTCTGGCCCAAACAGGGTTTAAACTTAAGGATTTTTTTAAATATATGGAATATGTAAAACCCGCGCAAAGCACCTGGCAAGTTTGCTTTGTTAGTCAAAAAAAACCACATCTGCCACAAGATGCCACACTAAAAATTTATCCCAAAGTGCCATAATTAAATTACAATAGTAGTCTAGCCATTTAAGGCTTTCTGATAAATCTACAGTGGCTGATATCATAACCTTAATAAGGCTATGGCTAGACCTTGCCACACAAGAATACATACATAAAATGTCCTGTCCGATAATTATTTTGACAGCGCCCAATGTGGCTTTCTTGGCAATAAGAATTATGCTTTTATTAGGGCAATTTAACTATGGCATTAAAGGCATTCTTGACTTTACCCATACAAGGTGATTATGATAGCCTAAAATTCCCCCACTTTAAGGGGTTATGACAGCCGAAAATTCCCCCACCCCTGACTGAAGTTTTCGGTATTATAGTAGGGGAACCATAAACTATAGTACTGGAGGCGGGAAGGATGATAAGGATGA